>JAKBTP010000105.1 GCA_021844355.1 bacterium
TGATCTCGTCGAGCCCCACGACGGCGATGAGCTCGTCGGTCGCCACGTTGTCGCTCACGGTCAGCATCGCAACCACGAGGTCACGCACCGACATCGACACGTCGTCATGCATCAGCGAGATACCGACGGGTCCGGGGGTCCGGTCCTCCGCACGCATCCGCCTTCGTGAACGGCCGCTCACTGACGCGGCGGCGATCGAGTTCTCCAAGGTGAGGGCCACCTGGATCTTCATCACGGATGCTGGCGTGACGAGGTCGTCCTCGTGGAAGCCAGCATCCGGTCCGCCGGCGACAGGCGCGGCGTAGGCGGCGCCTGTCAACCCCAGCTGCTCAAGGACCGAGGCGGCATCCACGAGCCCACTATCCCAAGACCCCGGCCGCGCTCCGCACCGACGTGCTCCGACGCCTCGGGAAGTGGCCAACCGCCAGGCGAGCTGCCGAGGGTGCCCTGGCCCTCCGGCGTGCGGGAGAGCGAGTTGACTCCCTTCGGCATCCAATCTCAAAGTGCCCCGGCAACTCGGGACGTGGGTTGAGCACGGTTGCGAAATTGGATACGACCACCGCTTGCCGGAGGGCACCTGGGTGAGATCCAGTTGGTGGTGCCGGGGATGGGACTCGAACCCATACGGACTTGCGTCCGGCGGTTTTTAAGACCGCTGCGGCTGCCATTACGCCACCCCGGCGGAGAGCTGCTGAGGGGGCAGGGTAGCGGAAGCAGGGCCCGGCCGCGGTTCCCCGGCCCACGGCTTCCACACTCAGATACGCTGACGGGCGTGGCCGGCGTCAGTGCGACCCACCGCAGGCTGGTCCTGGTCCTGGGCTCGGGGCCGGACTCTCCGGCGGCCGGTTTGATCTCGGGCCTGGCCGAGGCCGCCGTGGCGGCCGGCCATGACACGAAGGTCTTCCTCGTCGGGGATGGTGTGCTGGCGGCCGGGCGGGTCGTTGGCTCGGGCGCCTCGGTGGCCCACTGCGACGCCGACTGGCGATGGAGGCGGGGGGGCGAGGCACCGGACCACCGGGTCTTGCGGGGCAGCCTGAGGGACCTCGCGCTCTGGTGCCGAGAGGCGGACCGGGTCGTGCAATGCCGGTAACCACCTGCGAGGTGGCCTTGGTGGCCAGGAGCGGGGGAGTGGAGATGGGGCAGGCGGTGGCGGTCGCCCTAGCGCTCCCCCTGGGCGGCTGTGACGTGTTCCTGGTGCTGGAGGGTGCGGCTCGGGAGTTGGCCATCCAGCACGAGACAGACGGCGGCCGGGGACCGGATGGGATGACCGAGCAGATGGAGGCCCTGCTGGCCGATGATGGCGTCGAGGTCGTGGTCAGATGGGATGCCGGGGATGACCTCGCTCTCCCTGCCCGCCTGCGGCCGCAGGTGAGAACCATGGGCGTGGACGAGATCGAGGCCCGATGCCGGCGGGCGCACCACTGGCTGGTGATGTGAGGTGGACATGGAGCTCCACCTCATCACCCGCGCCGGGGACCAAAGAGGTTGGCGGTCGGTGGCGTACTCCCTCGGAGCCGGGCGCCGGCCCGTGGTGGTGCTTGCCGGGGATGCGGTGGCGGAGTCAGAGGAGAGCGTTCGGGGCTTGCTCGGGCACCCGGTGAGCGAAGACGCGATGCCCATCTTGGCGGTGTGCCACGATGCCGCGGCGCGGCTGGCCACCGAGCGCTGGGCGCTTGTGGACTACGAGGCGCTTCTCGACCTGCTGTTGACCGCCGAGGTGGTGGTCGCTTGGTGAGGTCTGAGGGCGCCGCGGAGGGTCTGTCGGATGCGGAGGTGGAGCGCTACAGCCGGCAACTGCTGCTGCCCGAGATGGGCGAGGCTGCCCAGCTCCGGCTCAGACGGGCCTCGGTGGCGGTCGTGGGGTGCGGGGCGCTGGGCTCGGCTGCCGCCCCCTATCTTGTGGGGGCGGGGGTGGGCCATGTTCTCCTCCTCGACCCTGACTTCGTGGCCCTGGACAACCTCCACCGCCAGGTGCAGTTCAGCACGGCGGACATCGGGGCCTCCAAGGCGGGGCGGCTGGCTGATCGTCTTCGCGCGCTCAACGAGCTGGTAGCGGTGGATCCGCTTCCTGCCCGGGCGGATCCGAGCGCCCTGAGCCAGTCTCTCCAAGGGGCGGAGCTGATCCTGGAATGCACCGACGACCCGGCGACCAAGTTCGCGCTCAACGACTGGGCGATGGGGACCGGACGGCAGCTGGTGATCGCCGGTGTCACCGGCCTGCGGGGTCAGGTGGTGCAAGTGGGAGCGGGCGGTCCCTGCTACCGCTGCCTGTTCCCCGCGACCCCGGCCACCGCGGCCGACTGCCGCACGGCCGGGATCCTCGGACCGGTGGCCGGGGTGGTGGGGGCGATGCAGGCTCTTCTGGCGCTCACCTGGCTCGCGGGCATCGGCCCGGCCAGCCGGGCAGGAAAGCTCTGGGACCTCGACGCCGGCGCCATGCGCTGGCGAGAGATCCACTTCCCGCGGGACCCGAACTGCTCCAGCCATCGGAGGTGAGGACTCCCCGCTCACCATAATTGGCGCCATGTCCGAGCGCCGGTCTCCTGGCGCGCACTGGGAGGTGTCCCGCTGATGACCGAGGACGTGGTGGGGATATTCGGCGGGTCGGGGCTGTACGAGCTCTTGCAGGGGGCCGAGGAGGTTCGGGTCGACACCCCTTACGGGGCGCCGAGCGACGCCGCCTTTGTCGGCCGGATCGGCACCCGCAAGGTGGTGTTCATGCCTCGGCATGGCCGCCAACACACCATCCCGCCCCACCGGATCAACTTTCGCGCCAACCTCCATGCGATGGGCCAGCTGGGCGTGACCCGGGTGCTCGGCCCGGCCGCGGTCGGCTCGCTGCAAGCCGAGTTGGCCCCCGGGGACGTCGTCATCCCCGACCAATACGTGGACCGGACCTGGGGCCGGGCGGACACCTTCTGGGAGGGTCCGCAGGTGGCTCACCTGGCGGCTGCTGACCCTTACTGCCCGGAGCTGGGCGACCTTGCCGAAGCGAAGGCCACGGCGTCCGGTAGGACGGTCCACCGGCGTCGGACCATGGTGGTGATCCAGGGCCCACGCTTCGGAACCCGGGCGGAGTCCGCCTGGTACTCGCAGATGGGTTGGGGGATCGTGGGCATGACTGGGTACCCGGAGGTGGCGTTGGCCAGGGAGCTGGGCATGTGCTACGCCTCCATCGCCCTGGTCACGGACTACGACGCCGGGCTGGAGGGCAGGCCGGACATCGCCCCGGTGAGCCACCAGGAGGTCCTGAGGGTGTTTGCCGCGAACGTGGGTCGGGTCCGCTCCCTACTGCTGGACGTGGTGGCCGGGATGCCGCCGGAGAGAGGGTGCTCTTGTCTCGCCGCCCGCCTCTCCCAGGACGCTGCCGGGTGAGCAAGGTCCAGCCTGCGGCCGCGCCGGAGCCGAAGTACTCGCTGATCACCTCCTATGAGCTATGGCGGCGGATGTGGTGGGTCCTCGCCTACGGCATTGCGGTGCTCTTGGCGGGGGAAGGCATCACCATCTACGGCCGCCACGGGCTTGACCCCAGCTTCCTGGTCGTGCTTGCCCTGTTCCTCATCGTCCTTGGCTGGCTCTACCTCCGCCAGCGCTGGCACTACGTCACCCTCGCCTCCGATGGTCTGCTCATTCGCCACTGGTTCCGGCTCACCACCGTGCCCTACGAGAGCCTCCGCCAGTCCCGATCCCAGCCCCTGGGGGCCTTCTTCGACACCCCCAACCGGCGATCGCTGCTCAGCGGGAGCCTGAAGCGCTACGCCGCCAGTCCGGTCTGCATAGTTCGGGTGGAGATGGACCATGACCAGCTGCTGGCCGTGGGTCGGGAGCTGGGTCGGCGAACTGTGCTGGACCAGGACCTCATCCTGCTGGTGCGGCGCGCCGATGAGCTGGACCGGGGGCTGCGCCCGAGGATCCGCCGCCGACCCCCAGCCGCGGCGTCCCGGCCCACCCGGCGGAGGTGACACTCTCCAACTGGCCCGCCGTACGACGGGAGTGGCCGTACGCGCTGGCCTCCGCTGTGCTCTTCGCCCTCGCCGCCCAACTGCTGCGCTGGCCGCTGAGCCCACCGGTGGCGGTGGTGATGGCGGCGGCGGTCTGGGCGCTCTCCCTGCTGCTCCGCCGCCATGGGGACCTCACCGCGGTGGATGGGACGGACCTCGCCATCGCCGGGGTGCTGGTCGCAGCCGCCCTGGCCGTGCGGCTGGCCAGCCCCATCTACCTGGACTTCCTCCAGGGCCACGTGGGCGTCACGGGCACGGTGTCCGCCCCGACCGGGGTGCACCGCACCCCCACCCACGACGTCTTGGGGATCGGGGCCTGGGGACTCGGCTATCCCTTCAACACCTCGGGGTGCACCCAGGCCCCGGTAGGACCCCACAACACAGAGCGCCAGACCTGCGGATTCGTCTTCGACGAGGTCTACTTTCCCGTGGACGCGCTCAAGAACCTCAAGGGCATCGACTACTTCGACCCCGAGCCGCCCCTCACCAAGCTGATCATCGCCGGTGGCATCAGTTGGCTGGGGTTCAACCCCTGGGGCTGGCGGATCATGTCGGCCATCCTGGGCAGCCTGGTCATCGGGATCCTGTACTTCCTGGCCCGCCGCCTTTGGCGCCGGAGCCGGCTCTTCCCCGCTCTTGCGGCCCTCTTCTTCAGCCTGGATGGGCTGGAGCTGGTGGAGTCGCGCACCGGGGTGATCGACGTCATCGCCGTCTTCTTCGTGATGCTGGCGTTCTGGATGTTCCTCCTCCATTGGCACGCCAGGACCCCCGCCCAATGGCGCTGGACCCTCTACCTGACGGCACTCGCCTCGGGTCTCGGGCTGGCCTGCAAGGCGGACATGGTGCCCGGGGTCGCGGTCATGGTCGTGCTGCTCATCGGGCGCTGGCTCCGGCCGCGGCTGAGGGTGCGGTGGGGGGTGGGCGGGGCCGCCCGGTGGATCCTGCCCCCCGCCCCGGACGATCCGGAAGAGGCATCCCGGCGCACGATGGTGCGGCAGCTGCGCTGGTCCTGGCACTACCTGGGCGCCCTGGTCGTGATCCTCTTCCTCTTCTACGCCTCCTTCTTCCGGTACTGGACCATCTCCCACACGCTCTACGTCAACTTCGCCAATCCCGGCGGGCCCACCGCCACCTGCACCGGGCTGGTGGAGAAGGCCTCGGTCTGCCGCCTCCCGGTGGCCATGCCGCTCTCGGAGTTCCACATCGGGCAGGTCGACTTCTGGCTACCCACTGGATTCAACCTGGGACAGACCGTTGCCGACGTGGAATGGAACAGCCTGGGAAGCCTGAGCTACCAGGCCACCCTCAAAGCCACGCATCCGTTCGCCTCCCCCTTCTACAGCTGGCCGCTGGACGCTCATCCGGTGCTCTTCTACGCGACCTACAACGGCAATGGGGTGAGCACCGTGGGGGGGCAGACGGTGTCCAACTACGCCTGGATTTCCGACATGGGCAACCCCGCCGTCTTCTGGCTCGGTCTTTTGGCCCTCGCCTGGTGCCTATACCTGCTGGTCCGGCGTCGTGACCGGGTGGCCGGATTCATCCTCCTCGCCTACCTCTTCGACTGGCTCCTGCTCTGGTCCTGGCCGTCCCGGATCCTCTTCTTCTACGAGTACATCGAGGCGTTGCCTTTCGTCTGTCTGGCGCTGGCCTACCTCTGCACCCGGCTTCTCCGCGCCCGGGTGGTGCTGCAGCTGGACCGGGCGCGTCTCGGGGGCCTGTCTCTGGCCCCGGTGGGAGGGGCGGTGGTCCTCGCCGTGGTCCTCTGCTTCGCCTATTTCTACCCGCTCTGGACCGGCCAGCCGATCTCCTCGTCGGACTTCTTCCAGCACATCTGGGTGTCCGGTTGGTACTGACCGGCTGGCCGGCCCTCACCGCCTACTGGACATTGGTCGCGGTTGCGGGCTGGGGGCTGACCTCCCTCATCCCGCTCAGGTGGCTGCCCCTGGAGCGGCCGGCCGCGGCGGCGCTGGCCGGATTGGTGGGCTCGACGCTGCTCGGGTTCCTCCTGGCGCTGGCGCTGGGACCGGGCGCTGCCGCCGCCCTGGTGCCACCGGCCTTGATCTCCGCCTTCACCTTAGCCCGGTTCCGGCCCGGGACGTACCGGCTGTGGGCCACCCAGCTCCGCCAGGGGATAGGGAGGGCCGGCTTCCGCTGGTCGCTGGCGACCGTGGCGGTCACCGGTCTGGGCAGCTGGTTCCTCTTCGCCCACGCCCTCCAGGTGGGGCCGCATGGGACGCTTTTGGCGGCTTCCAACCTCTGGGGCGACTGGTCCGTACACACCAGCTACGTCCAGAGCTTCCACCTGGGCCACAACCTGCCTCCCCGGGACAGCGTGGAGTCCGGGACCGCCTTCCGTTACCCCTTCCTGGTGGACTTCCAACCGGCCCTCCTGGAGGCGCTGGGGCAGAACCTCGCCGGGGCCCTCGACATGCCTTCGTTCGTGGTCGGATGGGCGGCCATGGTCCTCTTCTTCCAACTCGCGACCCGGATCACCCGCCGCCCCGCCGCGGGGGCGCTCGCCCTCGGACTGGTGCTCTTCGGGGGCGGCCTGGGATTCGTGGGCGCGTACGGAGACGGCTGCCAGCAGCTGGCCGTGAGCCAACCGAGGTTCGACTCCGCGGCCTGCACCCACCTCAGCACCGCCACTCCTTCCGCGGTGGTGGCCTTCCTGGGGCACATCCCCACCGAGCTGACCCACCTGCCGCGCTTCTACGACGGCCAGCAGCAGCCGGACCCACCTCTCCCCGACCTGCAGTGGTACGAGCCTCTCCTGGTCTACTGGCTACCCCAGCGCGACTTCGCCTTCGGGGTGGGGATGGTGGCGCTCGGGCTGAGCTGCCTCTGGGAGGCGGTCAGGAGGCGCCGGACGCCACTGGCCATCTCCGCCGGGGTCCTCACCGCCGCCGTTCCTCTCTTCAACCCCTTCGGCTACCTCTTCCTGGGCCTGTCTGCTCTCTGGTGGAGCGGGCGCCGAGGATGGTGGCGGGGGATGGCCGCCTCCATCATCCCGGCGGCGGTTCTGGGGCTGCCCCAGCTCTACTTCGAGGTGGCCGGTCCCCACGGATCCGCGACCGGACCGCTCGGGCCCAACCTCTTCCCCGCGCTGGACCTGGGCTGGCTCTCCCACGCCAGCTCCGCCTGCACTGCGGCCCAACTCCAGGCGGGGGATGCCTGTTCGGCCCTCTACCTCGCCGGTGCGTCCTTCCTCGACATAGTCAGGTACCTCGGCCAGACCCTTTCGCAGCCGTCCTTCTACGGAGCGTTCCTCGGCTTCTGGCTCTCCAACACGGGGATCTTCCTGGTCCTGGCGCTGGGGCTGGTGGCGTTGGCAGCCGCCCGGGGAAGGATCCCGGCCAGGGCCAGACGCCTCCAGCTCCTTCGCTTCTGGGCTCCGGGCTGGGTGGCGTTTCTGCTGGCCAACCTCGTCATCACCCAGCCCTGGAACTGGGACAACACCAAGCTGCTCAGCTACTGGTACCTGGTGGCCGCCATCCCCCTGGCCTGGCTCCTCACCCAGGCGCCCCGGCGGGCCTCGCTCCGGGTCCTGGCGACGGCCGCCACCCTAACGCTGGTCCTCAGCGGGGTCCTGGCCGAGCTCGCCGGACTGCAGGGGCGGAGCAGCACCCTGCAGACGCCCCCCAGCGGTGCCACCTCCATCCTGGCCGGGCCGCCGGAGCTGACCGTGGCCGGGGAGGTGGAGCGGAGGACCAGCCCGCGGGCCATCTTCCTCACCGAGGGTCAGCCCAATGACCCGGTCACCTCGCTCGCCGGGCGCACCGCGGTGCTGGGCTACTACGGTTGGCTTTGGAGCTACGGTCAGCCGCTGGCCGCCCGGTACCGGGCGGTGCAGCTGATGTACGCCGGCTGCCCGGCTTCCGGCTCCTGCCAGGTGGGCTACCTCCTGGCCCGCTATCGGGTCGGCTACGTCGAGTTCGAGCCCGGTGACTACAACCAGATCGCCGCCAATCTCGCCTGGTACCGCGACCAGCATCTGCCGGTGGTGGCCTCGGCCCCGGGCTACGTGATCTTCGACGTCCGCAGCCTCTGGCGCTGAGGCCCGGCTGTCCAGCCATACTCCGGGGATGATTCCGGAGGACCGCGCCCTGTGCTAGACGGGCACTGCCATCTGGTACCCCCATGGCTGCGGCAGTCCGGTTCGGCGGCCTGGCGTGACGCTTGGTTCGCCACCTGCCACGGCGCCGCCCATCCCCGGTTCGCCTCTGGACAGGACGTGGTGTCCGAGCTGGACCGGGATGGCGGGGGCCGGGCGGTCGTCTTCGGCTGGCCCTTCTCAGACCCGGGGCTGCTCTCCGAGGTCAACGACTGGGTCGCCGAGGAGGTGGCGCGCCACCCCAGAAGGCTGACCGGCTTTGCGGTGGTCAACCCCGCCTCGGAGCGGGCCGCCTCCGAGCTGGAGCGCTGCCGAGGGATGGGCCTGACAGGGCTGGGGGAGCTCAACGCCGACGGCCAAGGGTTCGACCTCGAGTGGGGTGGGGGGCTGCGCCGGGTCCTCATGGCCTGCTCTGACCTGGGCTGGCCGGCCCTCATCCACTGCAGCGAACCGGTGGGGCACGACTACGCTGGCAAGGGCACGGCCACGCCGGACCGCCTATGGAGGCTTCTCGGCCCCCTCCTGGAGGAGGCCAGGGAGTTGCGACTCTGCCTCGCCCACCTGGGTGGTGGACTTCCTCTGTACGCGCACATGCCCGAGGTGGCCAAGCTCTGCCGCAGCCTCTGGTTCGACACGGCAGCTCTGCCCTACCTCTACTCGGAGCGGGTGCTGGCCGACGTAAGCCGGCTCATCGGCCGGGAGCGGATCTGCTTCGGCACCGACTTCCCGCTGCTCCCGCCGAGCCGCTACCGTACCCAACTGGAGGCGGTTCCCGGGTCCGTCGGCGGGGATCTCTGGCTGGAGGAGGCGACACTGCGGTGGGTGGCGGGATGAGCCGGGTGCAGGAGCTGGCGTTCGCCGTGGTCTCCATGGAGGGGCCGGACGAGTACAGCCAGGCCGGCGGGCTGGGGGTGCGGGTCGCCCACCTCAGCTCGGCCCTGGCCGCCGCGGGCTACCCCACCTGGCTCTACTTCGTAGGGGATCCGGGACACCCGGCCACCGAGGCGCGAGAGGGGGTCACCCTTCGGAGGGTCGCCCAGGAGGTCTCGCGCCGACACCCGAGGGGGGTGTACGACGGGGAGGAGCTCAAGGCCGCCCACCTGGCCGCCACCTTCCCCTCCGAGCTGGTGCGCAGCTTCGCCCTGCCTCAGCTGCGCCAGGGCAGGACCCCGGTGGTGCTCTTCGAGGAGTGGCACACCGCGCCCCTGGTCCGGCGGGTGTCGGACCTCCTCTGGCAGGAGGGGGCGAGGGATCGCTCGCTGCTGGTCTGGAATGCCAACAACCAGTTCGGCTTCGAGTCCATCGACTGGGCGGCCCTCGCCTACACCTCCTCGGTCACGACGGTGAGCCGCTACATGCGGGTCCTGCTTCAGGCACGGGGCGTCGACCCCCTGGTGATCCCCAATGGAATCCCGCTGTCGGCCCTGCGCCGTCCTCCGGCGGCCTCGGTCCAGCGGTTGCGGAGGGCGGCCGGAGAGCGCCAGTTCGTCCTCAAGATCGGGCGCTTCCACCCCGACAAGCGCTGGGCCCAGGCGATCTCCGCTCTGGGCGAGCTCCGCCGCCGCGGAGTTCCGGTGCGGATGCTGGCCCGGGGCGGAGGGGAGTCGTACGGCCGCGAGCTCCTCCGGTCCGCCGAGGGGATCGGCCTTCGGGTCGCCAGTTGGCGGGCGCCGGTACATTCCGCCGCCGACCTGGCCGTGGCCATCGAGGCCAGCTCGGACGCGGACATCCTGGAGCTGGCCACCTTCCTGCCCGAGGCCCTTCTCCCGGTGCTGTACGCGGCGTCTCAGGCGGTGCTGGCCAACTCCGGGTTCGAGCCCTTCGGGCTGGTGGGACTGGAGACGATGGCGGCGGGTGGGGTGGCGGTCGTGGGGGCGACGGGCGAGGACTACGCCCGCCACCGCCACAACTGTCTGGTGGCACAGACGGACGAGGCCTCCGAACTGGCCGGGATCGTGGAGTCGCTGGTCGCCGAGCCGGCCCTGGAGCGTGCCATCCGCCGAGCCGGGCGCGCCACCGCCAGGACCTACACCTGGCCGGAGGTGGTGTCCGGTGACCTGGTTCCCAGGCTGCCGCTGCTCGCGGCTCGACAGATGGTCCTCTGGCCGGCCCTGCCTCGGGGGTGAGCGCCCCGAGCGCTCTCCGAAACCACCGCCTGAGGTCCCTGGCGCTCCTGGCCCTCACCTTCGCCGTGGGGTTCAATCTGAGGGCCGCCGTTCTCGGGGTTCCGCCCGTGCTCAGCGCGGTCCGTGGCGAGCTCCACCTCAGCTACTCCCAGGTGGGCCTTTTGGGAGGAATTCCGATCTTGGCCTTCGGCCTCACCGCCATACCGGCGGCCCGCCTGGTTCGCCGGCTGGGAGGCTGGCTGGTGGTGGCGGCGGGGCTGGGGCTGGCGGCGGCCGGCGAGCTGCTGCGGGTGGTGCCCCTCCAGCCCGCCGCTCTGTTCGTAGGCACGGCGATCATGGGGGTGGGCATCGCGGCGACCCAGCCCGGCCTGCCGGTCCTGGTCCAGGCGTGGTTCCGCGGCCGGGTGCAGAGCTCCTCGGTGACCCTCACCCTGGGGATCACCGTGGGAGAGCTGGTGGCGGCCAGCCTCACCGGCTCGGCCCTGCTGCCGGCCGTGGGCAGCTGGCAGAGGACCATGGTGTTCTGGGGCCTTCTCGGTCTGCTCTGCGCCGCGGCTTGGGCCGGCTTAGCGCCCCGCGCCGACGCTGGCCGGACCAGCGACCGGACCTCGCGTTGGCTGCCGCTGGTCCGCCCATCCCGGGTCTGGGCCGTCTACGCCTGCTTCGCCGGCCAGTCCCTGGTCTTCTTCTCCGCCAACACCTGGATCCCGCTCTCCGCACCGGGCGGGTCTCACTCGGCGGCGGCCACCCTGGCGCTGGCGGCCCTCAATGGGGTGATGGTGCCGGTGGACGTGGTCCTGGTCTTCTGGCCCCGCCAGTTCGCCACCCGCTGGGAGTTCTACCTGGCCAGCGGGCTGGTGGTCCTGCTGGGATGCCTCGCCTGGATCTGGTGGGGCTCCACCCTCCCCTGGTTCGGCCCCGCGCTGATCGGCGCCGGGGTGGCGACCAACTTCGCCGGCCTGCTCGCGTACCCACCGCTGGTGGCACCCTCCCAACAGGTGGCCCAGCTCACCTCGGTGATGCTTTCGGTGGGGTACGGCTGCGCCTTCCTGGGGCCGCTGCTGGGCGGGGTGGCGGTGGACCTGGGAGGTGGCCGCCTCTCGCCATTCATTCCCATAACCCTGGCCGCGGCGATCATGATGGTGGTCTCCCCAGCAGTGCCGCGGCGCCTACCTCGCCGGCTGGCCATGGGGGAGGCGGTGTGAGGAGGCGGAGCATGGGAGTGAGCCTGAGCGGTGACGACTGGGCCTACCAGGGCGAGGTGTGGGTGCGGCGGCGCCGGGTCGGCCCGCTGGACAATGACGCCTACTTCGTGGCGTGTCCCGAGACCGGCGAGGCGGTCCTGATCGATGCCGCCAACGAGGCCCCGCAGCTGATCGCGGCGGCGCAGGGGATGGAGCTGCGGGCCATCCTGGAGACCCACGGGCACTGGGACCACTGGCAGGCGCTGGCGCAGGTGTCGGGGGAGTTCCCGGCCGCGGTGGTCGCGGCCCATCCCGACGATCTTGGGATGTTCCCTCCGCCGCCTCCAGGTCACCATCTGCACGATGGGGAGGTGGTCGAGTTCGGCCGCCGCCGGCTGACCGTGCTCCACACGCCCGGGCACACCCCGGGCAGCGTCTGCTTCCTGGCTCCCGGGATCCTCTTCTCCGGGGACACCCTCTTCCCCGGCGGCCCCGGCTCCACCCGGCCCCCTGAGGGCGACTTCGACACCATCCTGAACAGCATCGAGGTGAAGCTGTGGCCGCTGCCGGACTCGACCCTGGTGCTCCCCGGACACGGGGACCCCACCACCGTCGGCGCCGAGCGGCCCCATCTGGACGGCTGGCGACGGCGGGGCTGGTGAAGGGCTAGAAGGGCAGGCGGGACTGGAGGTGGAGGAAGGTGGACCGGTGCAGCGCCACCGGCCCCAGCTCCCGGAGGGCATCGAGGTGCTCGCGGCTGCCGTACCCCTTGTTGCGCCTCCAGCCGAAGTCGGGATGGAGACGGTCGAGCTCCACCATCCGGCGATCTCGGTGCACCTTGGCGACGATGGAGGCCGCGGAGATCGCCCCCACCAGCCGGTCCCCCCCGGGGATGCAGCGATGGGGCCGGCCCGGGTCCAGGCGGAGGTTGCCGTCCACCAGATAGAGGGGTGCCGGCACCCGGCGCATGAGCTCCTCGAAGGCCCAGCGGTTGGCCCATCCGACGCCCTGGAGATCGATCTCCCGGGGGGGCACCTCCACCACCTCGACCGCCGCGGCGGCCTCCAGGATCGCCGCCTCGGCCCGCTCACGCTGGGAGGCCGTGAGGAGCTTGCTGTCCCGGAGCAGGGGGTGCGAGAAGCCGGCCGGCAGGATGACGGCCGCCGCCACCAAGGGACCGGCCAGGGCACCCCGACCAACCTCGTCCATCCCGCAGGCACCCTCGGGCACGTCCAGGGCCATTGCCTCAACTCTACGTGACCCCACCTCCCACCCTGGGCCGCGTCCTGGAGCTGGTCCTGCGCGGTCCGGAGCG
>JAKBTP010000128.1 GCA_021844355.1 bacterium
GGTGGCTTCGGGGCCTTCGACGTGGACAACCGGCGCAGCTGGGTGGAACACCTGCCCACCTCGGACTTCGGAGAGGTGTTGGACCCGCCCAGCCCCGACGTCACCGCCCACGTGGTCGAGGCCCTGGTGCGCTGCGGGGGGGGCGACCTGGAGCCGGCCCGGCTCAGAGCGCTCGCCTGGTTGCGCCGGTCCGAGGAGGGATCCGGCGCCTACTACGGCCGGTGGGGCGTGAACTACGTGTACGGCGCGGCCGCGGTGGCGCCGGCGCTGGCGGTCAACGGAGACCCGGTGGATCGCGAGCGCCTCCTGCGGCTGGGCCAGTGGGTGGTCGAGCACCAACGCCAAGACGGGTCCTTCGGAGAGTCGGTGCTCTCCTACCATGAGCCGGAGCACATCGGACGGGGAGAGGCCACCCCCTCCCAGACCGCCTGGGCGCTCATGGCGCTTCTGGCGGCGGCCAGGGGCTCCGGGGAGCTGGACCGGGGGGGCCGGCTGCAGGCGGCTGCCGCAGCCGCCGCCCGGAGCCTCGCGGAAACCCAGCTTCCCGAGGGGGGGTGGGACGACCCCTACTTCACCGGCACCGGATTCCCCCGGGCCTTCTACCTGCGCTATCGCCTGTACGCCACCGTCTTCCCGGTGATGGCTCTCGCCCGCTTCGCGGCGCCCGGCAGGGAGCTGGGATCCAGCTGGTGAGCCGGGCCACCCTACCGGAGTACTCCCGGACCCGGCTGGCAGAGGCCCGAGGGCGCGAGAACTTCCCCATCGCGGCCTGGCTGCTGCGCCCCTCCCGGCGGGAGGCCAGGGCCGCCATCTACGGCTTCTGCCGGCTGGTGGATGACATCGGGGACGAGCGGCTGGGGGACCCCGTGGGCCAGCTCGACCGCTGCCGGGAGGAGCTGGAGGCCTGCTACACGGGGGAGCCCGAGCACCCGGTCTTCGTGCGGCTGCGCCCGGTGATCCAGCGCTTCAACCTGCCCCGGGACCCGTTCTCGCGGCTGATCTCGGCCAACCAGCAGGACCAGGAGGTGCTCACCTACTCGACCTGGGAGGAGCTGGACCGCTACTGCGACCTCTCCGCCAACCCGGTGGGTGAGCTGGTGCTGGCCCTGGAGGGGATCCGTGACCCAGAGCGGATCTCCCTCTCCGACTCCATCTGCACCGGTTTGCAGCTGGTCAACATGTGGCAGGACGTGGCCGCGGACCGGGAGCGGGGGCGGC
The DNA here is from genome assembly GCA_021844355.1 of bacterium. Lineage (GTDB taxonomy): Bacteria > Chloroflexota > Dormibacteria > Aeolococcales > Bog-877 > JAJYXT01. The sequence goes on from JAKBTP010000128.1 coordinate 1,219, forward strand.
GATACCTCCCCGCTGAGGTGCTCGCACAGCACGGGGTGGACGAGGCGGACTGGTGGCGGGGTCGTCCGACGCCGGGCATGCGGGCGGCCCTGGCCCACGCCGTGGGCCGGGCCCGGAGCCTTTTGCGCCAGGGCTGGCCGCTGTCGGCGAGCACGCCCGGGCTCATGCGGCTGGAGATGGCCACGTTCATCCTGAGTGGCCTGGAGGCCTCGGACGGGGTGCTGGCGGCTGGGGACCTCGTGTTCGAGCGCAAGGCCCGGCTCCCCCGAGGCTCCCGCCGCCGGGCCCTCCTGGGATCCCTGGCCGCGCTCCGACCCGGCCGCTCCGGGACCGCGTGAGCGCCGGCTCGGCCCAGCTGGCTCTGGGGTACCGGCGCTGCGCCCGGGAGGTGCGGGCGGCGGCGGGCAACTTTTACTACGCCTTCCGCCTCCTGCCCGCCGAGAAGCGCCAGGGGCTGCACGCCCTCTACCGCTTCTGCCGGGGCGCGGACGACATCGCCGACGCCCCTGAGGACGCCGGGCTGCGGCTCCGGCGGCTCGACTCCTACCGCGGCACCCTGGAGCGCAGCCTGGCCGGGGACCCGCCGGACTCGGGCTGGCTCATCCTGGTGGACACGGCGCAGCGGTTCTCCCTCTCCCCCCAGCACCTGCATCAGGTGATCGACGGCTGCGCCGCCGACTGCCGGCCGCTGAGGATCCGCACCGAGCGGGAGCTGGCCGACTACTGCTATGGAGTGGCCGGGGTGGTCGGGCTGCTCAGCGCCCGGGTCTTTCGCTACCAGGATCCCCAGGTGGAGGGGCTGGCCGTGGCCCTGGGGGAGGCGATGCAGCGGACCAACATCCTCCGCGACCTGGGGGAGGACCTGGCCGCCGGACGGCGCTACCTGCCCGACGAGGTGATGGACCGCTTCCAGCTGTCCGAGGAGGATCTCCTTCTGGGGGGAAGGGGCCCGAACGCCGCCCGCTACCACGACCTCATGGCCCACGAGGTGGGGCTGGCTCGGGAGCGCTTCCGGGTCGGCCTGCAGCTGGTGCCCCTGGTGGAGCGGGACGCCCGCGGCTGCCCGGCGGCGCTGGCCGCCCTCTACCAGGCGCTGCTGGACCGGATCGAGCGGGACGGGTACGACGTCCAGGGCCAGCGGGTCCGGCTCAGCTCCGGCCACAAGGTGGGGCTGGCCCTGGCCGCCTGGGCGAGCGCCACCCTCAGGCCCTGAGGCGCCGATGCGGGCGGTGGTGGTGGGGGGCGGGCTGGCCGGGATCACGGCGGCGCTGGATCTGGCGGCCGCCGGCGTCCGGGTGGCCCTCCTGGAACGCTCCGGCCAGCTCGGCGGGCTCTGCCGCTCCGTGCCGGACCCGGTGGCCGGCCGGGTGGACACCGGGCAGCACGTGTATCTCGGATGCTGCACCGAGCTGGAGTCGCTGCTGGGTCGCCTCGGAGTCCAGCCGGCCCTCCGCCAGGACCGCCTGGAGCTCACGGTGGTGGACCCGGGGCACCCGAGTCCGCGCCGGCTCTCCGCCGCGCCGCTGCCCGCCCCGTTCCACCTCCTGCCGGTGCTCGGCGGATGGCCCAACTTGCCGAGGGGCTCGACGCTGCACATCGCCCGGGTGGCCGCCGCCCTGAGGGATGGTCCGAGTGGGCTGGATGCGCTGCCCGCCCTGGGCTGGCTGAGGGGCCTGGGCCAGCCGGAGCAGCTCATCTCCCAGCTCTGGGAGCCCTTCCTGGTGGCGGCCTGCAACGCCCCCCTGGACCGGTGCAGCGCCGAGCTGGCCGCCTTCGTGGTCCGGGAGGGGCTCCTCAGCTCGGCGCGCGCCGGGGCGCTTCGCGTCCCCGGGACCGACCTCACCCGCTGGCTGGACCTCCCGGCGCGCCGGGCGCTGGAGGGGGCCGGCGTGGAGCTCCGCCTGGACTCGCGCGTCCTCTCGATCAGCGGAGGGTCTGGCTCTCAGCTCCGTGTGGCTCACAGCTCCGGCGATGACGAGGCCTTCGACCTGGCGGTGCTGGCGGTGCCCGCCAGGTCCGCACACCGCCTGCTCCTCGCGGGAGGACGGTCCTCCAGGGCTCTGGAGGAGGCCGCCGGCCTCCCCGATTCCCCGATCGTGAACGTGCACCTCTTCACCGACCGCCCCTTCCTGCCCGGCGCCGTCACCCTCATCCCCAGGAGCCCGCTCCAGTGGGCCTTCGACCGCTCCCAGCTGGACGATCAGCCGCTGGACGGGAGCTGGCACGCCGCCATCTCCATCTCCGCAGCCGAGGCTGAGGTCGCAGTCCCCGAGGGCCGGCTCGCCGCGGACATCTGGCAGCTGTGTCAGACGACGTTCCCGCCCGCGGCCCGGGCCCGACTGATGCACAGCCGGGTCACGCGAGAGGCCCACGCCACCTTCTTGCCCGAGCCCGGATCGGCGGCCCTGCGCCCGGGCCCAGACGGCGCCATCCCCGGGGTGGCCCTTGCCGGCAGCTGGACCCGCACCGGGTGGCCGGCGACGATGGAGGGTGCCGTGCGCAGCGGCAGGGCGGCGGCTCAGCACCTTCTGGCCTGAGCGCTCGCCGGCCCACCCCGGGCGGTGGTCGCCGGCTCCCCAGAGGGCCCGCCGAACGCCTGAGTTCGGTGGGGCGGCGAGTTGCGCCGGCGCACCAGCTGGGGCCGGGAACCGGCCCCGGCATCTGACCTGCCCGGGGCCTGGGCAGGGCCCGGGCCGTCAACCGGGGGGACCCGCCCCCGGCTCGACCGCCCATCCCCTCTCGCCCTCGTCGCCAACCAGCAGAGGGACCACCTGGGCCACCGCGCCGCCCAGCTGCGCCAGCGCCCTGCGCTGCCTGCGGCCCAGGAGGATCAGCGCCGCAAGCGACCCCGGTCGCCGGGCCACCAGCGACATGACGGGCAGCGGGGAGGCACCGCGGCGGCCCTCGGCCACCAGGCCGGCGAAGGGTCCCAGAGGCTCCGAGGGCCGGTCCAGCACCACGCGCAGGCCCCCCACGGAAAGGCCGGGCACCGAGAGCCAGCCGGCCATCTCCATCTCCACGAGGTCGGCGCCCAGGGAGCGGAGCCGAAGGCGCTCCCCAGGGTCGTCCGCCACCGTGCCCACCGAGGCGATGGTGGCGGGGCGGGCAAGTGGGAGGGCGCCCAGCTCCGCGGTCATGGCGGGGTCGAGGCCCATCGGCCCTGGGCCGCCGGCCACCAAGCGGGACGCCACCGCGACCGTTCCCGTCGCCCAGGAGTCGTCCAGGGCGCCCGCGACCCCCGCCACCAGGACCCGGGCCCCGTGAGGGGCCAAGTCGGCGGCGGACCGGGCCCGGTCCGGGCCGGTCCCGGTGGCCCACACCTCCACCCCGCCGCCCCGGCGCCGCCAGCGCACCAGGCCGTGGGCCGGGTCGCGCTCCCACGCCCCGCCGAGAGCCCGGCGGCAGGCGGCTGCCTCGGAGTCCAGCGCGCAGGCCACCAGCAGGTCCGGGGGGCGCGGGGCCGGCCAGGCGCCGCGCCGCGCCAGAAGGCCGGTGATGAGGAGGGTGGCCAGCGCCGCCAGCGCGCTCGGCCCCACCCCGAGCAGGGCCGCCAGCACCGCGCTCTGGAGCATCACGCCGAGGAGCAGCAGGGCGCTCAAGGTGAGCGGGAGCCGGAGGGACCCCGGGTAATCCCCGAGGCAGAGGCGGATCCAGAGGGCGACGGCCACTCCGACCGCCAGCCAGCCGACATAGTTGAGGAGGCTGACCCCGTACCAGACCCCACTCCCCGGCGGGTAGGTGTAGATCGAACCCAGCCACCAGCGGCCACCCCGGAGGGCCACCGGGTCCACCACCAGGTCGATGGCGACCAGGGTGATCCCCGTGAGCACCACCCGGGTCAACCCCCTTGAGCCCAGCTTGCCGAGAGCGGTGAACGCTGCGACGGCCAGCCAGGTGAAGCTGAGGCTGTCGAAGAGCGGGACCCCCAGGACCCGCAGGTCGGAGCGCAGGCCGGAGGGGCGGTAGTGGTAGACCCCGAAGGGGACGCCCGGCCCGGCGGTGGACCCCCACTCCGCCAGCCAGGCGATCAGATACCCCCCGGCCAGGAGTGGCATGGCCCGGCGCCACCCGAAGGTGCGGACCAGGACCGCAGCCGTGAGCAGCCAGGGGAGGACGGCGTACCACCGTCCGGCCAGGGCGGGGACGAAGGCGGGCAGCTCAGGCCCCCCCGCGCGGGGCCAGCTCGGCGACCGCCTGGCGGAGCGCCTCACCCAGGTCGCCGGGGCTCCAGCCGAGCTCCGAGCGGGCCCGCTCGGCCGTCACGTACATCGGTCTGGCCGCCATCCGGACCGCGGTGAGAGGGATCCCCGGGGCGCGCCGGCGGATCACCGCCGACCCCTCACTGACAGCCGCCGCGGCGAAGCCCACCCAGATCGGGATGCGGAACCGGGGAGCGGGGCGCCCGGCCAGTCGAGCCAGCTCGGTGAGAAGCCGGCTCATGGTCCAGTTCTGGTCACCCAGGATGTAGCTCCGCCCGGGCTCGCCCCTCTCCAGGGCCAGCACGTGCCCGGTCCCCACCGCCCGGACGTCGACGAGGTTGAGGCCGGTGTCGGTGGCCGCCGGGATCCTGCCCGCCAGGAAGTCCCGGATGATGGCCCCGGTGGGGGTCGGCCGGCTGTCACCCGCCCCCACCGGGGTGCTCGGCTGGACCACCATCACCTGCATCTTTCCCGAGAAGCCCTCGGCCAGCTTCTGGGCCGCCCACTTGCTGCGCTTGTAGGCGCCGGGCAGGTCCGAGGCGTCCCGGGCCAGATCCAGCTCGGAGCGGACCTCTCCCGCCCGGCTGAAGTGCAGGGTGCCCACGGTGCTGCAGTGGACGAACCGCGTCACCCCGGCACGGGCGGCCCACTGGAGCAGGGTGGCGGTCCCCCCGACGTTGACCTCCAGCATGCGTCGCATATCGCCGGGGCCCAGCGCCAGGCGGTAGTCGGCGGCGCAGTGCACCACCCCCCAGCATCCCTCGAGCGCCCGAGGCAGGGTCACGGGGGCGGTGAGGTCACCTGTGGCCACCTCCATCCCTGCCAGTTGAGGCGGGACCCGGGCCGTCGACCGCATCAGGAGGCGGGGCTGGTAGCCGGCCACCCCCAGCGCGGCCGCCACCCACCGCCCGACAAAGCCCGAGGCCCCGGTGACCAGGACGGTCCTCCCCGCGCCGGTCACCGCGCGCCCTGGGGCAGTGGCTGCAGGAGGTAGCCCCCACCACGGCTGGAGCGCAGCAGGCGCGGGTGCTCGGGGTCGGCCTCCAGCTTGCGGCGGAGGCGGTGGACGCACATGGTCACCGCGGCCGGGGTGGCGCGCGGGTCGCCGCCCCACGCCCCCTCGATGATCTGCTGCCGGGACAGCACGGTCCCGGCGTTGAGCGCCAGGTATTCCAGGAGGTCGGCCTCACGAGGGCTCAGGAGCTGGCGCCGGCCCTCGATCCGGGCGCTGCGCCGGGCGGGCTCGACGATGAGCGGGCCCACCTCGACCACCCGGCCGGCGGACCGCCTCTCCACCTGCCGCCGGCGGAGGACCGCCCGGAGGGTGGCGGTGAGGAGCGCCGGCGGGTAGGGCTTGGGCAGGACGTAGTCGGCGCCCGCCTCCATCAGCGAGGGAGCCTGCTGAGTCTCCCCCAGGACCACCAGCGGGGAGGTGGACATGGCCCTGACCGCCTCCACCCCTCGCAGCCCCTGGAGGAGCCCGAGATCGGCCAGGATGGCGGCGGGCGCCTCCTCGCGCAGGGCCAGCTCCAGCGCCTCCAGCGAGCCGGCCACCCGCGAAGTGAGGCTGGCGAGTTGGCCGACCAGGTGGGCGGCCACGGCCGCGTACTCCGGCTCGGCCTCCAGGATCAGGACGACCATTGGGGTTATTGTGGGTCCCCGGGAGTGCACGGACCGGGTTCAGGAGGCGAGCCATGAAGAACTTGGATCCCGACGGCTGGGTGAGAGGCATGCAGTTCCTTGATCCCCTGGCCGACCTGGGCCAGCGTCTGGTCGGAGCTGGGCTCAGGCGTGGCGGTGCGCCGGCGGCCTCTGCGAAGAACCTTCTCAACGGCCCCTGGCTAGGGCACCCGCTGCACCCCATGCTCACCGACATCCCCATCGGCGCCTGGACCGGCGCGGCTCTGCTCGACCTCGCCGGGGAGGAGAGGGCGGCCGACCTGCTCATGGCGGCCGGCTGCGCCGCGGGTGTCGCTTCGGCCGCATCGGGGATCGCGGACTGGCAGGACAGCTACGGCCACGAGCGCCGGATGGGGGCGCTCCACGGCATCCTCAACCTCTCCGCGCTCGCCATGCTCACGGGGGCGGTGGCGCTGCGCGCCTCCGGGAGGCGCCACGCGGGCCGTCCGCTGGGGCGGCTGGGGCTGGGGCTGGCCCTGGGAGCGGCCTATTTTGGGGGGGAGCTGGTCTTCCGGCAGGGCACCCAGGTCAACCGCAACGCCTTCACCGAGGGCCCCTCCGACTGGACTCCCGCAGTCGTCGAGTCCGAGGTCCAAGAGGGTCGCCTTATCAGCTGCCAGGTCGGAGACGCGAAGGTCGTCCTCACCAGGATTGGCGGCCAGGTCTGCGCCGCGGGGAACGTCTGCCCCCACGCCGGTGGCCCCCTCTCCGAGGGCCGGCTGGAGGGAGGAGTGGTGACCTGCCCCTGGCATGGGTCGAAGTTCGAGCTCCGGACGGGGCGGGTCCTCTGGGGGCCGGCCACGACCCCCATCCCCACCTACGAGGCGCGCCCGGGGGCCGGAGGGATGATCGAGGTGCGGGCCCGCTGAGCCCGGATCCCCTCCTGGAGCGGCTCGCCCCGGGAGGCGCGCACCGTCAGCTGGGGCGAGCGGTGGAACTGCTTTCCCTAGCGCGCCGGGTCTGCGTCCTCACCGGAGCCGGGATCTCCACCGACTCCGGCATCCCCGACTTCCGCGGTCCCCAAGGGATCTGGACCAAGGATCCCAGTGCCGCCGGCCTGGCCACCCTCCAGCACTACCTCTCCAGCCCCGCCGTTCGGGCCGAGACCTGGCAGCGGCGGGCCTTCGCCCCGGGTCCCCGCCCCCGGCCCAACCGGGGGCACCTGGCCCTGGTCGAGCTGGAGCGGCAGGGCCGGCTGCGAGCGCTTGTCACCCAGAACGTGGACGGCCTGCACCTGGCCGCCGGGATCACGCCCGACCTCCTGGTCGAGATCCACGGCCACCTCCGTGGCTACCGCTGCCTCGGCTGTGGCCGGGAGGGTCAGATGGAGGAGGTGCTGGAGAGGGTGCGGCATGGGGAGCTGGACCCGGCCTGCCCCGCCTGTGGAGGGATTCTCAAGTCGGCGGCCATCTCCTTCGGCCAGCCGCTGGAGGGCGAGGCGGTCCGACGGGCCGAGGAGGCGGCCCAGGACTGCGATCTCTTCCTGGCGGTGGGGACCCGGCTCGAGGTCCAGCCGGCGGCCACCCTCCCCATCCTGGCCCTGCGCCACGGAGCCCGCCTGGTGATCGTCAACCGGGAGCCCACCCGTCTTGACAGGAGGGCGGCGGCCGTGGTCCGGATGGGAGCCTCCCAGGCGCTGCCCCGGCTCATAGGAGACTCGGCCAGACGCTGAGAGGTCAGGCCGGGGAACGCTCCTGACTCGGGACCGGCTCCAGGCCGGACAGGGCGAGGGCGCAGGCGACGGCGGCGATGGGCATCTCCCGGAGGTCGTATCCCCCCTCCAGGAAGGCGGCGACCCGGCCGGGGCAGCTCTCGGCGGCCACCTCGGCCACCCGGGCCATGGCCAGCCCGTAGGAGGGCCAGCGGAGCCTGAGGCCGGCGAGGGGGTCGCCCTGCAGGGCGTCGAACCCGAGGCTCACCAGGATCAGCTCCGGGCGATGGCGTCGGACCGCCGGGAGCACCTGGGACTCCAGCTCCGCGAGCCAGACCGGGCCGTCGGTGCCGGGCCGCAGGGGGACGTTGATGTTGGCTCCGAAGCCGTCGCCCCCGCCACGCTCCGAGGCTGCACCGGTGCCCGGGTACAGGGGCCACTGGTGGAGCGAGGTGTAGAGCACCTGGGGGTCCTCCCAGAACACCTCCTGGGTGCCGTTCCCGTGATGGACGTCCAGGTCGAGGATCGCCACCCGCTCCACCCCCAGCCGCCTCTGGGCATGCCTGGCTGCCAGGGCCAGGTTGTTGAAGAGGCAGAAGCCCATGGCCCGGTCCGGGGTGGCGTGGTGCCCGGGGGGGCGCACCAGCGCCAGGGAGGGGGTCGGTGCGGGGGCGCAGGCCAGCTCGGCCGCCGCCAGGGACGCGCCGACGGCGTCCAGGGCGATGTCGAAGGAGAAGGGGGTGCAGTAGGTGTCGGGGTCGATCCAGCCGCCGCCCTCGAGGGAGAGGGCCTGGATCCGGTCGACGTGGCGGGGATGGTGCACCAGCAGCAGGTCATCGGGGTCGGCCCTGCGGGCGGAGCGCCAGCTCCCGGGAGATATGAGCGGCTCCGCGCGCAGCCCCGCCACGATGGCGCGAAGCCGATCAGGGCATTCGGGATGGCCCGGGCTCTCGTGGTCGAGGAAGATCTCGTCGTAGAGCAGGGCCAGCCCGGCCTCCCCCTCCCCCGCCACCCTATTGGTCCAGGGAGAGCACCATCTGGGGCGCCGCGATGCGGTGATCCTCCCGGGTGGGCTTGACCGCGGTCCCCACCGCGAAGAACTCGATCACGTGGCTGCCCCAGCCGTGGTTGTTCTCCTTGATCTGGGCACCCACGATCCCCTCGGCGGCCACCTCCTCGGCCTCCCGCTGCATCCGCTCCATGGCCAGCTCGCGGGCGTCGTAGAGGGCCTGGGTGAAGTTCGGCATCTCCTGGTTCTGCCCCACGCGACGCATCCACTGGCCCAGCCCCTGGTGGGCCACGTGGTAGACGCAGGACCCCATGACCAGGGCCAGGGGGGCGTAGCCGGCCTGGAGCAGCGTCCAGAAGTCCTGACCGGAGAGGTCGGAGGTGAAAGGCTTGCCCTGGGGAGTGCGCATGGTCCCCTGCGCGCTGCGCACCGCGGTTCCCACCGCCATGAACTCGGCCAGCCCCTGGCCCCACTCGTACCGGTTGATGTCCAGCCGGACCCCCACGATCCCGTCCGCCCCGAGGACGTCGGCCTCCTCCTCCATGCGGCTCATCGCCAGCTCCCGGGCCTGGTACATCGCCTGGCTCAGCACCTGGAGCTCCTGGTTCTGCCCGTAGTTGGCCATCTGCAGGCCGATGTGGTAGATGGAGCTGCCCACCACCAGCCCCACCGGCTCGAACCCGGCCTCCTTCACCAGCAGGAACTCGGAGATCGAGAGGTCGCTGGTGAAGAGCTTGCGGTGGCCCTCGGTGCCGCGCATCTCCTTGAGCCGGTTGACGGCGTCCTCGGGGATCAGGGGCTGCTGCTCGCTCAAGGCATCTCCTCCATCAACTCAACGGGACCACCAGGCGCGGGGCGGGCGCCGCCGCGGCGCGCTCCCCCTCCGCCACCACGGTGCCCAGCGCCACCCACTGCACGATCCGTCCCTGGACCTGCTCCGAGCCGGTCTGATACTCCAGGACGTGGGACTCCAGCTCCACCCCGACCACCCCCTCGCCCCCCAGCGCCGAGGCCTCCGCCGCCATCCGGGCCCGGCTCTGGTGCTGGGCGAGGTGCAGCGCCCGGGAGAAGCTGGACACCTCCTGGTTGGACCAGGCCGCCATCCCGCCCATGAGGCCGCCGAAGAAGGCCATCGCGGTCCAGGCGCTGGCCCCCAGTGCCACCCCCAGGGGCCGCTGCCCGGTGGCGGCCAGCTTGGCCAGGTCCTGCCCACTGAGCGTCGATGTGAAGGGCCGGGCGGCGGGGGCCCCTCCCTCGCGCCGGACCGCGGTGCCGAGGACGGTGAACTCGGCCATCCCCTGGGCCCACTCCCAGCTGCGGACCACGAGCCGCACCCCCACCACCCCCTCGGCCCCCAGCCCCTCGGCCTCGCGCATCAGCCGGCCCAGGGCCAGCTGACGGGCCTCGGTGAGCGCCCGGGTCAGGGGAAGGTTCTCCTGGGGCTCGGGAGCCGCCCAGCCCATCCCCAGCCCCCCCAGGCGGGAGAAGCCGCCCTGCACCCAGCCGATCTGGTACATGGAGCTGCCCATCACCAGCGCCAGCGGACGGTAGCCCAGCTGCCGCAGCGCCGCCAGCTCGTCGACCGAGAGGTCGGAGGTGAAGGCCGCCCCCGGCTCGCGCTGGCGGGCGATGCGCTCCTCGGCCTCCAGGGGGATCCCTCCCGCCTCCACCATCTGGCGGCTGCGCTCGGCCCGCTCCTGCTCCTCGGGAGAAGGTCCGGGCCGGGCGCCGCGGAAGAATCGCACCGTCAGCTGAGGAGCCGCTCTAGGGCGATCCGCCCCTCGGAGGTGGATTGGCCCTCGCGGACCAGCGCCCGGCTGAGCTCGGCGAGCCAGGAGTCGACGGCCAGCTCCTCGGTCTTGAGAGCGATCCCCCGCACCACCCGGACCCGGCGGGCCAGCACCGCACCCTGCTCCCGCGCCACTTCGAAGCGGTCCTCGCCCAGCTGGATCAGGATCCGGCGCACCTGCTTGTGGCGGCGCAGCATCCCCCCCTGGTACTCGACCTTGACCCGCCCGGGAAGCGCTCCAGTGAACTTGTCGGCCAGCACCTCCAGGAAGGTGGAGAGATCGCGGGAGTCCGCGCGCAGCCCCGCCGCCAGCTGCTCGAAGTCAGGTTGGGAATCGGGCTGGAGGCTGAGCTGGTCCATCTGCCAGGGCAATATACCTCCCCCTCTGGGCCAACCAGAATCGGGTGGATTTGTCAAGCCCCTTCCCAAAGAGCCCTCCAGTCCCTAATCTTGCGGGCAACAGGCAATGGGGAGGGGCCGGTGTCCTAGGGACTCCTCCCCGGTGAGTGACTTGTAGGGAGGTGCCCAAAGATGGCCACGGCGGCGAAACCTGACTACGACGCTTCGGATCGCAAGCTAGCCCGGACCATGTCGGTCTGGCAGCTTTTCTTCCTCTCCATGGGAGGGATCATCGGCTCCGGGTGGCTGTTCGCGGCCATCGCCTCGGCCTCGGTGGCCGGGCCGGGCGCGATCGTCTCCTGGATCGTGGGTGGCGTGCTGGTCCTCTTCGTTGCCCTCAACTACGCCGAGGTGTCGGGGATGCTCCCCCGCAGCGGAGCGATCGTGCGCTACCCGCACCTGACCCACGGCGGCTACACCGGCTTCATCCTGGGCTGGACATACCTCCTGTCGGCGGTCTCGGTGCCCGCCATCGAGGCCGAGGCGGTCGTCACCTATGCCAGCTCCTACATCCACGGGATCGTCAACTCCAGCTCCGAGCTGACCTGGCCCTCCGGGATCCTCTTCGGGGTCCTGCTGATGATCCTGTTCTTCATCATCAACTACGCCGGGATCCGCTTCCTCAGCCAGTTCAACTCCTTCGTCACCGGCTGGAAGTTCGTGATCCCCGGCCTGACCATCATCCTGCTGCTGATCCTGGACCTGCACACCAAGAACTTCTCGGGGTACGGCGGCTTCTTCCCGCTCGGGACCCAGCCGGTCCTGGG
>JAKBTP010000164.1:0-6506 GCA_021844355.1 bacterium
GACGCAACAGTGTGGGTCCCATCCGCGTCCTCTACGGTGTGGACTGGGTGATGGAGGGACCGGTACTGGACGACCTGCAGGCCGCCCGGGCCGGCGACCGCGAGGCCGTGGCCCGGCTTTTGGAGCCGCTCCTTGATCCCGCCTACCGCCTGGCGCTGGCGATGCTCCGCCGTCCCGAGGCAGCTCAGGACGCTGTCCAGGACTCATGTCTCAACGCGCTGAGGGCGATCCCCCGGTTCCGAGGAGAGATCGCGGATATCCGCCCCTGGTTCCTCACCATCGTCCGGAATGCCAGCCGGTCGCAGATGCGGCTGCGATTCTGGCGATGGACAGGGCTCAACGACAGCCTGGTCTCGGCGGACGGCATGGGCCCGTCGGCCGAGAGCCACGACCTCCGCCGGGCCCTGAGCCGCCTGGGGCCCGGCCAGCGCACCGCGCTGGCCCTCTTCTACTACCTGGACCTGCCCATGGAGGAGGTGGCCCAGGTGCTGCGGATATCGGAGCCGGCCGCTCGTTCCCGGGTCTACCGGGCGGTCGCCGAACTGCGCTCCCGAATGGGGGAGGACGAGCCGTGAAAGAGCCGCTGGAGAGCGCGATTGGCCGGGCGTTTGAGAACGAGTACCGGGAGCCGCCCACGGACCTTCGATCGGCGCTGCGCTTCCGCTCGCGCCCCCGCCGCGGGCGCCTCGCCGCCGGGATTCTGGTCTTCGCCCTGGTGGGAGCCGTGGTGGCGGCCACCGTCAGCCTGCCGCGGCTGGCCGGCCGGGCGCCCGCCAGCGGTCGGGCGAGCAGCGGGTTCATCCCGGACTTCGGGTACCGGCTGGCGGGCTCCAAGTCGGGTGGGGCCGGCCGCACCTACCTCGGCACGGTTCCGGCCGGATACGAGTACGGGGTCTTTCTCAGCAACAGCTGCAGGGCCAAGGTCACCCCGTTCCGCCTCCCCCAGGGAAACGGCCCGGCGGGGGTGGGCTGGGTGCTCGCCGTCGAGGTGGGGAACACGGCGGCGTGGTCGGTCCCGGCCAGCTCCGGGCGCCACCCGTGCCAGGGGTCGGGTGGAGCGAGCAGGACTACCAAGCCCGCCCAAGGGCGCCTGCGGCTCTACGTGGTGGCCGCCAGGGGCGTGCGCTGGAGGGCGGAGCTGGAGGTGGCGCGGGTGCCTGGACCACTGCCCAGCCCTCCTGCAATCCTTGGGGAGTGCCCGTCGAGCCAGCTGGGGTGGGGCTCGAGTGCCGGACGGACAGGGAAAGGTGGGTGGGACTACTACGCTTATCCCACCCGTCAGGGAGCCAAGCCCTGCCGGTTCGTCGCCGAGGTGCGCCTCGGCCTCTACCTGGCAAGCTCGCTCCGGCCCCTGGCGGTGGACGGCAACCTGCAGTTGCACCAGATCTCGGGCGTGCTCAACGGGTCCAGCGGCGGACCTTCCGCCACCTGGACCTGGACCAACTGGTGCGGACCCCGCTCGGCGGTGCAGGTCGTGCTCGAGCTCTCGTCCGGGGCCCCGCTCCTGGACAGCAACTCCCCGATCCCTCTCCCAGCCTGCGAGGACTCCCACGCTCCGTCGCTCCTTCGCCTGACGGCCTCCGGTTAGCGGTCCCGCCGCCTGGTGGTACCGTGCCCGCGTGGAGGTGAGCTTCAGTTGAGCGCGGCGCGAAAGGAGGACCCTGGGCTCCTCCGGCCCGATCGAACGGTGGCGGTGCTGGCCGCGGTCTGCGCCCTCACCCTCCTGGTCCTGGCGGCGGTCGCGACCCACGCCGCCTTCTCCCGCCCCCTTCTGGCGGCTCACCCCGCCCGTCCCTCCGGGGTGGAGACCGCGGCGGTGAGCGCGGTGGGAGTTGTGGTCCTGACCGTCTTCTTCGCCGCCGTCGACCTCGCCATCGTCCTCACCCTGTTCCTCATCCCCTGGCGCCGCTTTCGCGAGGTCGGGCGCCCGGGGGCACCGGTGGCCAAGCTCAGCCGAGGGATGACGGCCCGCCTGGTGCTGCTGGCTGTCTCCCTGGTCGTGGCCCAATGGCTGGTGCTCGTCCTCACCCTGCAGCGGCGGGCCCATCCCCGAGTGGGGGTCAGCGGCGGCGGGCCCACGGCCCAGGGGCTGCCGGGCTCTCACCCCGGAGGCACCGTTCCGGTGGCGGACACCCTCCTCCTGGGGGCGCTGCTTGGGCTCGTCTTCGGCCTCTTGGTGATCGGGCTGGTGATCCGGCAGAGGCGGCGGAGCAGCGGCTGGAGGGCCCGTGACGCCGGCATCGCCCCGGCGCCCGGCCTTCCCGAGGAGCTGGCGGGAGCGTTGGATGCGGGGCTGGAGGAGCTGGGGTCCACCTCGGACCCGCGGCGGGCGGTGCTCCTCTCGTACGCCCGCATGGAACGAACCCTGGGGGAGCGCGGCCTGCCTCGACAGCAGTTCGAGACCCACCTGGAATACCTGGAGCGGGCCCTGCGCGGCCTGCGGGCCAGCCCCCGCTCCCTGCGCCGGCTCACCGACCTCTTCGAGCTGGCGCGGTACTCCCAGCACGAGGTCCGGCCCACGGACCGCAGCGAGGCGGAGGCGGCTCTGGCCCAACTGCGAGACGAGCTCCGCTCCGCCCCGGGATGAGGACCCGGCCCCCGTATACTCCGGCCATGGTGGGCGGCGGGACTCGCCGGAGATGAGGGCGGCCCGGGCCTGGGCGGTCGTGCTGGCCGTGGCGGCCACAGGCCTCGCCGCGGCGCTGGCCGTCGGCCCAGCTCACTTCGGAGACCTTGCCTGGCGGTGGCTCCTGATCTTCCTGGGTGGCCTCGGGGCGACCATTCTGGTGAGCTGGCTGGCCACTCTGGCCAAGTCGCCGAGGGAGATGCGGCCAAAGCGAAGGAGGGCCTCTGCGGGCCTTCCGGAGAACCTCGTGTCGGTCCAGGACGCGGTCCGGTCCGGAGCGTCGAGCCGGGCCGACTTCGAACGGGTGCTGCGACCGCTCCTCTCCGAAATCGCGGAGGACCGCTTCCTGGCGCTGGGCATCAGCCCAGAGCGCCAGCCGGAGGCAGCCAGGGTCCGGGGCGGGCATCTGGTCGCCGACCTTCTCCTCAGCCCCCGACAGACGGTGTACGGGACACGGCAGCCGGGCCCCGGGCGGGCGGCGCTGGAGAAGCTGATGGCCGACCTTGAGGGGCTGCGGCGGTGAGCGGGCTGGACGAGCTGCGCCGGCGCTCCGAGGCAGTGCTGGATCAGGTGGAGCGGGCGGTGGTGGGCAAGCGCCCCGTCCTGGAGCTGGTGATGCTGGGGATCCTGGCGGACGGCCACGTCCTCCTGGAGGACTTCCCGGGGCTGGCCAAGACCCTCATCGCTCGCTCCTTCGCCCGCGCCTGCGAGCTGAGCTTCTCCAGGATCCAGTTCACTCCCGACCTGATGCCGTCGGACATCACCGGGTCCTCCATCTTCAACCAGCGCAGCGGGGAGTTCGAGGTCCGGCCCGGGCCGATCTTCGCCAACCTGATCCTGGGCGACGAGATCAACCGCTCCACTCCCAAGACCCAGGCGGCCCTCCTGGAGGCGATGCAGGAACGCCAGGTGACCATCGAGGGGGACACCCGGCCGCTGCCCCATCCCTTCCTGGTACTGGCCACCCAGAACCCCATCGAGTACGAGGGCACCTACCCTCTGCCCGAGGCCCAGCTGGACCGGTTCCTGATGCGCATCTCGGTGGGGTATCCGGACCGCGACGCCGAGCAGCTGATGCTCTCCCAGCGGCGCCGGCGTCACCGCGACGAGGCCGAGGTGGAGGTGGCGGTGGACCGAGATGGGCTGCTGGCCATGCAGGCGGAGCTGGAGCAGGTGCACGTCGAGTCGGACCTCGAGTTCTACATGGTGGACCTGGTGAACGCCACCCGGGAGCACCCCGGAGTCCAGGTGGGGGCGAGCCCCCGGGGCTCCCTGGCCCTCTTCAAGCTCTCCAGGGCCAGGGCCGCCCTCTCCGGACGCGACTACGTCACTCCGGACGACGTGAAGGCGGTGGCGGCCCCGGCCCTCAGCCACCGGCTGATGCTCCGCCCGGACCTCTGGGTCCAGCGGGTGCGCCCGGAGGATGTCGTCGAGGAGTGCCTCCGCCAGGTGCCCACCCCGGCCACCATCCACCCGCGCTTCACCCCCGCACCCGGTTAGTGATCCCCAGGGCGCATCCCAGGCTCCTGGGGTACGGGGCCGCCACCGCCGCTCTGGTGCTGATGGGTGTCGCCCTGGCCAGCCCGGCGGTGGTGGCGCTGGCCGCTCCCTTCGCCCTCTGGCTGGCGGTTGGGGCGGCCCTGGTCCGGCGGCCCCGGCTCTCCGCGGATGTCTCCCTGGAGCCGTCCCGCTCAGCAGAGGGCCAGGTGGTGACATGCCTTGTCCAGTTCCGGAATGGGGACGCGCCCTGGCTCGAGATGGAGCTGCCCACACCCCAGGGGGTCGCCTCTGCCAGCGGACGCCTTCGACTTCGGGTCCGGGCCGACCGGCGGGCCGAGCTTCGCGTTAGCTGCGGGCGCTGGGGGGCGTACCGTCTGGGGCCTGTCCGGGCCCGGGCGCAGGATGCCTTGGGGCTCTTCTCCTACGACCTCTCCCTCGGTCAGCCACTCCCGCTCCGGGTCTACCCCTCCTGGGACCAACTCCGCCAGCTGGTCCCGCCCCGCCGCACCCAGGTGTTCTTCGGCAACCGGATCGCCCGGCAGTCCGGGGACGGGATCGAGTTCTCCGAGGTCCGTCAGTTCCTTCCCGGCGACCTGGTGCGCCGGATCAACTGGCGGGTCACCGCCCGGACCGGGGTCCCGCACGTCAACCGGCTGCACCTGGAGCGCAACTCGGACGTGATCCTCTTCGTGGACAGCTTCACAGAGGTTGGGGAGGGCCGGGACACAGTGCTCAGCCTGGCGGTCCGGGCGGGCTCCGCGCTGGCCGAGGGCCATCTCCGCCACCGCGACCGTGTGGGCGTGGTCGGCTTCGGCGGGCTGGTGCGCTGGCTCGACCCCGGCCTGGGGCCACGGCACCTCTATCGAGTGGTGGAGGCGCTCCTGGACACCGACGTGGTCACCTCGTACGCCTGGCGCGACCTGGAGGTGCTCCCTCCTCGGGTGCTGCCCCCGGCGGCCATGGTGGTGGCGCTCACCCCGCTCCTGGACCCCCGCAGCCTGGGAGCGCTCGCCGACCTCCACCACCGAGGCTTCGACCTCCTGGTGCTGGAGATCGCCCCTGAGAAGCTGGTGGGGGCCCCGCTGCGCCACGCCGACCCCCTGGCCGTCCGTGTCTGGCGGGCCCAGCGGGAGGCAAGGCGGCACCGCCTGCAGCGCCAGGGAGTGTCCGTGGTGGAGTGGCCGCCCGACCGTCCCCTGGAGGTGGTGCTGGCAGCGGCCAGGGAGTACCGGCGATCCGCCCGGCCCGCGCTGCGCTGATCGCCGCGGCCGTGGCCGCCGTCCTGGGAGCGCCATCGCTCCTGTACGTGGCGGCGCGAGGCGGGGGGTTGCCGCTTGCCTGGCTGCTGCCGATCACCGCCCTCGGCCTCCTGGCGCTGCTCGCCGGTGGCCTGGGTGGCGCCCCGAGCCTCGCCGCCTGCGCCCCGGTCCTCCTCGGCGGACCAGTTGCCCTCACCCTCTGGGATGCGGGACCAGTGCTGCTGGCCGTCCCTCTCGGGCTCTCCATCCTGCTGGCCACCGAGCTGGCGTTCCTGGCCGCCGACCTCGCCCGCGAGGGTACATGGGAATCGTCCGCGGTGGGGTCGAGGGCACTGCGGACGGGCGGGATGGCGCTGGCCGGCGTGGCGGCGTCGGCGGTGGTCCTGGCGACCGGGGGGGTGCCCGCCTCCGGGGGCCTGGACCTCACCCTCCTCGGCGTGGGCTCGGCGCTGCTCCTGGTGCTGGGAGTGGGGCTGCTGGCCCGGGGCCGCCTCCGCGCCTGACCGTTCAGCCCCCGCGACGGCGGCGGTGGCGCACCGGGGCCAGGGCCTCGAGTCCGGGTAGCGCCGACTCGTCGCCCACCAGGACCGTGGTCATCCTGGTGGGGGCCAGGTACCTCCGGGCGGCCTCCATCACCTCCTCGGCCGAGCAGCGCTCCAGCTCCATCTGGTACCGCTCCAGGTAGCGGTGGTCGAGGCCCAGGCCTCGGACCTGGGCCAGCGCGGAGGCCAGTCCGGCCTGCGTCTGCAGGGTCACCAGCCGGGCCCCCTCCAGGTAGCTCCTGGTGGTGGCCAGCTCGTCCTGGGGCACGGGCACAGTGGCCAACCGGGCTAGCTCGTGCCGGAGTTCGGCGAGGGCGGCCGCGGTCACCTCGGTGCGGACCTCCATGGACGCGCTGGCGAGCCCGTCCCGGCGGTGGGACTCCACCCTCGCGTGGGGGCTGTAGGTGTACCCCTTGTCCTCCCGCAGGTTGGCCATCATCCGGGAGTTGAATCCGCCACCCAGGACCGCGGTGGCCAGGCTGAAGGCGATGTGGCCGGGCTCACCCATGGTGGGCCCGCTGGAGGCGGCGACCACCACCGTCTGCACCGAACCGGGGCGCTCCAGGTAGAGGATGTCCG
>JAKBTP010000164.1:6606-12235 GCA_021844355.1 bacterium
GGACCGTTGGCCAGCACCGACCGGTGCACCCGGCCGAGATGCAGGTTGGGCACGGCCCCGGGCTGGGGGACCTCCTCACTGGGCACGCGGCCCGTCATCTTCCCTCCCCCCCGGCACCCGGCAACCAGTGCAGGACGGTGGAGCGCTCAGGCCGGAGCCAGCGGCCGGCTGCTTCCGCCACCTGGGCCGGGGTCACCTCGGCGAAGCGCTGCGGGAGTATGTCGACCAGCTCCGGCTGGCGGTGAACGGCCGCCATGGCCCCCAGCGTGGTCAGCCGGCCGAGCCGGCTGTCGCTGGTGGCGTGGTGGCGCGCCAGCTCGCGCCGGCGCGCCCGGCGCAGCTCCTCCTCGGTGGGCCCGTCGGCGGCGAGGCGGGCCAGCTCCTGGTCCATGGCCAAGACCGCATCCTCGGTGGCCACCCCCTCCCTGGGGGTGGCCTCGATGGTGAACAGGGCGGGACCACGGAATTCAAAGGAGTCCCCGATGGGGTAGAGCGGGCCTCCCGCCACGTGCAGCAGCAGGCCCCTCTCGCGCACCAGGGTGCGCTGGAGCCAGGAGGCCCGGCCGTCGGTGAGAATCCGTGCCGCCAGCGCCAGGGGTAGGTGGTCCTCGGAGCCGAAGGGAGCGGTGGGATAGCCCACGGCCACCTGGGCCGTGGGGGCGAGGGGGTCCCGATGCCGGTGCTCGCGGCGGCTGGTCGGCAGCGGCTCCGCCAGGTCAGGCTGCGGCGGCTCGGCGCGGGGCGCCACCGAACCGAAATGACGCTGCACCAGCCGGATGGCCGCATCTGGGTCGAAGTCGCCCACCAGCACCAGAGAGGCGTTGCCGGGCCCGTACCAGCTCCTGTAGAACTCCTCCGCATCCTCGACCGAAGCGGCCTCCAGGTCCGCGAACTCCCCATAGAAGTTGTGGTTGTTGGGAAAGCGGGAGAAGGCGTGCTGGGCCAGCCAGAGCCAGGAGAACCCGCCGTAGGGCTGGTTCAGGACGTTGACCCGCACCTCCTCCTCGACCACCTGGAGCTGGTTGCGAAGTGTCCCGGCGTTGATGTCCAGCTGTCCCATCCGGTCCGCCTCCAGGAAGATAGCCATCTCCAGGGCGGAGGTCGGCAGTATCTCGAAGTAGGCCGTGTAGTCGTGGCGGGTGAAGCCGTTGAGCAGGCCACCGGCGGAGTTGATGAGGTTGCCGAAATGCGGCTTGGGCACCCTCGGCGTGCCCTGGAACATGAGGTGCTCGAACAGATGGGCGAATCCCGTGCGCCCCTCGGGCTCCAGGCGGAAGCCCACCCGGTAGAAGACCCCCACTCCGACAGTGGGCGATGACCGCTCGGGGCTCATCACCACCTCCAGGCCATTCTCGAGGTGGAAGGTGGTGACGGCGGTGGCGGCCTCGGGATGCACCTCGGCATCGTAGCAACCGGGGAGGCCCCACCTCGACCGCCAGGACCCTGGTCCGCAGAGCGCGAGCCCCCCAGCCGTGGCTAGGCACCCATCGCCTGGGCCTGGTCGACTCCCCGTCTGAGAAGTGACGATTTGGTGACGGTCCGGTGACAAAGCCTTGAACAGTTGTGTCTGGAACCTGGCGCGACGTCGCGGACGGTCTATCGTCCGTGACAGGAAGGAGGTGGCGACCCGGCGGGGGGAGACGCCGGCGCCGCCGAAAGCGAGGAGGTGACCTGTGGGAGTTGGTCGCTGGATGCTGGGGGGAGGCCCAGCCCGGGCGGCCTCGGCCAGGGTGGCCTGGTTCGGGATGCCCGGAGCGCGCTCCGCGGCGATGGTGGGCCAGTACGTCAGCGACTCCCAGAGCGTGACGGTCGCGCGCTTCCATCTCCTGCCTTTGGGCGACCACCAGTTCGCTCTCCATGAGGTGACCCCGTCCTCCGCCATGTGCCCTCAGAGCGCCCGGGGCTTGAATGCGACCCCGCCGTCGGGCGGCGCCTTCAGGTCGGGGAACAGCGCGACCAGGCAGAACCCCATCGCGACCACCCCGCCGCCCTCTACCCAGGCATCTCGGGGTCCGGCGGGTCCCCGCTCGGCCGCCAGAGTTGCTAGAGTCAGCATGTCCTGCGGGCGAGGGAGTCTGGCCTGGTGCTGGCCAGAGCCGGCAGGCGGGATGGAGTGCCGGATTCTGATATGGGCTTGATGCCTCGAGGGGCCTCATCCAGGCTCCCAACACGCCCAGTCACCTCCCCGGGGCCAACTCCGCGTCCACTCCCATCCAGCGGCTAACCGAGGAGGACTAAGACATGTCGGCATGGCGCGGACTCTGCTCCCTGGGGCTTGGCGGCACCGCAGCCGTCCTCCTGCTCACCTTGTCGCCGGCGATGGTGCGGGCGGACGGGATCACGACCTTCAGCTGCACGGTGAACGGTCAGAGCAACACCATCACCACGACCTCCAGCTTCCTCCCCGACCCCATCGCCGCGAGCAGCTTCTTCGGCGACTCCGAGATTGCCAGCACCCCGAGTTCCCTGCCCGCCAGCTGGCTGGGGATCTCCGGGTCGGGCCCGGTGACGGGATCCGCCAGCAGCCCGGTGACCGCGGGCGTCTTTGCGGCCGGCTACGGAGACGAAACCCAGCTGTACGAGCAGGTGAACAACTCGACCACGGGCGCCAATCCCGACGGGTCGCCCGGGGCCTACGACGCGGCCACCCCAGGGCTCAGTTCGCTGCCCTCGGGCACGGTCACCAACCTCGCTGGGCAGACCAACTCCGGGCCCGGCCTTCCCTACGCCCAGGTGTACCCGGTGTCCGGTGGATCGCCCGACTTCTCGAGCCCTCTCATCCCGGGCGGGGTGCCCACCTCGATCTACTTCGAGAGCTACACCACCAACCCCAACGCCTGGATGCCCAACGACTCCCAGCCCACCTCCAGCTGCGACGACCACGAGTATGCGGTCCTGGACTTCAACGTGGCCACCTACCTGGGACAGGAGCTGGTCCCGGGCCAGACCTACGCCGCCTACCTCCTGGTCCGCGACACCGACATCTCCGGGCCGCTGGCCAATCACCTTTGGTACTTCCAGGCCCCAGCGCCGGCCCAGCTGAACACCCCGACCCTCGTCACAACGCCCACTCCCGCCTCCGCCGCCCCCGGGACCTCGATCCATGACCTGGCCACCGTCTCCGGGTTGAAGGAGGTCGCGGGCAGCCTTCCCGCGGGCGACACCGTGAGCTTCGAGCTGGTGAGCAGCTGCCCCGCCAGCGGGACCGCGCCCACGGCGGCCCAGGTGGTGGCCAATCTCGGTCAGGCCACCGCGACCCTGTCCCCGCAGGGGTCCACCTACACCGGGACGGCCACCTCGGCTTCGTTCCAGGTGACCACCGCGGGGACCTATTACTGGGATGTCAGCTTCTCCGGTGACAGCCTCAACTCGGCCATCGCCTATCAGTGCGGGGAAGCTGTGACCGTCTCCAGCTCGGGCGGCACGCAGGGGACCAACCCCGGCGGTGGCGGGTCCGGAGGGGTCCTGGGGGCCAGCACCTCCACGCCGAACTCGGGTGCCGATCTCGTGCTGCCGGGGCTCATCGGGCTACTCCTGGCCGCCCTGGGCGGCCTTCTCCTCGCCGGCGCCCGCCGGCTGCGGCGCGGCGAGCCTGCCTGAGTAGACTGCATCCAGTCGAGCCGGGACTCCGGGGGCGTGACATGCGCCCCCGGGGCCCTGCTGCGCGCCCAGTGTCTGGGAGGACCCATGACCGATCTCGATCCTGACTTTCTCGCCCTGCCGCTGGCCGCCCTGGAGGAAGCCGCCCTGGAGGCCATGGCGGCGGTGCCGCAAATCGAGTACGGCGACCTGCGAGTGCATCGGGACCGGGTGGAGGGGATACATGTCCGGGACCGTGACCTCATCTCGCACACGGACTCCGAGCCGCTGGGGTTTGGGGTCAGGCTGGTGGTGGACGGCTCGCTGGGCTTCGCGGCCGCCAGCGATCTCAGCCCGGACAGCGTGGCCCGCGCCGTGCGGGACGCCGCGGCCCTCGCCCGGCAGCTCCGCCCGATGCTGGACGAGCGGGTCCGCCTGGCCCCCGAGCCGGTGCACCGGGCCACCTGGGTGGCACAGGTCGAGGTCGACCCCTTCGGGCTCCCCACCGATTCCAAGGTGGGCCAGCTCCTGGAGTGGTCCCGGGCGGGACTGCTGGCGGGGGCCAGGTTCGCCGAGGCCTACTGTCTGTCGGTGAAGGAGCAGCGGCTGTTCGTCAGCACCGAGGGGACCCGGACGGTGCAGCAGCGGGTTCGGGTGCACCCGGTGCTCGAGGTCGGGCTGATCGACGAGCAAGGCTCCGGCCTCATGGAGACGATGCGCTCGACGGCCCGGCCGGTGGCCCGGGGATGGGAGTACGTGGAGCAGCACGGGTTCGCCGCCGAGGCGCCGCAGCTGGTGGAGTGGCTGGCCGAGAAGCTGGCCGCGCCTTCGGTGGCCCCGGGGTCCCATGACCTGGTGCTGGACCCCTCCAACCTCTGGCTGACCATCCACGAGTCGGTGGCCCACGGAACCGAGCTGGACCGGGCCCTGGGATACGAGGCCAACTTCGCGGGAACCACGTTCGCCACCCCCGACCTGGTGGGGAGCCTTAAGTACGGGTCGGCGGCCATGCACGTGACCGGTGACCGGCAGGAGCCCTTCGGCCTGGCCACCGTTGCCTTCGATGACGAGGGGGTCGAGGCCCAGAGGTGGGACATCATCCGTGAGGGGGTGCTGGTGGGGTACCAGCTGAACCGGCAGATGGCCCTCCGCTTCGGGGATGGCCGGTCCAACGGCTGCGCCTTCGCAGACAGCTGGGCCCACCTGCCCCTGCAGCGGATGCCCAACGTGTCCCTCCAGCCCGACCCTCGGCACGACACCTCCCTGGAGGAGCTCATCTCCGGGGTGGGGGAGGGGATCTACGTGGTCGGGGACAAGTCCTGGTCCATAGATCAGCAGCGTTACAACTTCCAGTTCACCGGCCAGCGCTTCTACCGCATCCATCAGGGACGGCTGGCCGGCCAGCTCCGGGACGTCGCCTACCAGTCCAAGACCCCGGACTTCTGGGGCCGGCTGGAGGCGGTGGGGGGACCATCCTCCTGGGTCCTGGAGGGAGCCATGAACTGCGGGAAGGGGCAGCCCGAGCAGGTGGCGCCGGTGTCCCACGGCTGCCCCCCGGCGGTCTTCCGCCAGGTGAACGTCCTCAACACCCGCACGGAGGGCAGGTGATGTCTCCGGAGGAGGTGGTCGAGACGGCGATCAGCGAGGGGGAGGTGGCGGTGGCCCTGGCCAACTCCACCGTCTCCCAGAACTTCCGGCTGGCCAACAACACGGTCACCACCAATGGGATCGAGATCTCCACCTCCTGTGGGCTGGTGGCGGTGGAGGGAGACGCGGTGGGGGTCGAGACGGCGGATGTCCAGGGCCGCGCCGAGCTCCTGGCCCTGGCCCGGGCGGCCCGGGAGGCGGCGCGCACCAACCCGCCAGCTCCAGATGCCATGCCGCTGCTCTCCCCAGAGGAAGCGGCTGCGCCCGGGCCCGTGGAGGTGGAGGAGGGGTGGGACCTTGGTGGGGTGGTGGAGCCGCTGCGGCTGGCGATCGAGGAGAGCCGGAGTCGCGGTGAGGTGCTCTACGGCTACGTGCACGGCGCGACCTCCCACGAGGCCCTGGG
>JAKBTP010000121.1 GCA_021844355.1 bacterium
AGAACCTCCTGGGAGGGGATGTCGAGATGGTTGGTGGGCTCGTCGAGCAGGAGCAGGTTGGCCTCGTCCATTCCCAGGCGGGCCAGGGCCACGCGTGCCTTCTCTCCCCCCGAGAGCTCCCCCACCCGGGCCTCGGCGCGGTCGCCGCTGAACAGCATCGCCCCCAGCACGGACCGGGCCCGCTCAGGCAGGGTGTGAGGATTGTCGTCCAACAGGGTCTGGAGCACCGACCTCTCCGCGTCGAGGTCGGAGAAGTCCTGACGGTAGAGGCGAGGGTGGGCCCGCGAGCCGGTCAAAACCCGCCCGGACACCGGTGGCAGGTCCCCGACCAGGGTGTGCAGCAGGGTGGTCTTTCCGCTCCCGTTGGGGCCCAGGACGGCGATCCGGTCGCCCCTGGCGATGGTGAGATCGGGGACCGAGAAGAGCGCTCGGCCCTCGCGCCCGCAGACCAGCCCCTCGGTGCGCAGCACGACGTGAGCGCTGGGCGCGGCGTGCAGGGTGAGGTGCATCCGGCGCAGTTCAGTGGGCGCAGGGATCCGGTCCAGGCGGTCCAGGATGGTCTGGCGACCCCTAGCCTGACGGGCCCGCTGGCCCGCGCGGTACCGGCGGATGAACTCTTCCTGGTGACTGATATGGGCCTGCTGCGCCTCATAGGAGCGGCGCCAGCGCAGCCGGCGCTCGTCCCGCTGGCGCAGGTAACTGGAGTAACTGCCGTCGTACACCTCGACCCGTCCCGCCTCGAGTTCCACCACCCGGTCGCAGACCCGCTCCAGCAGCCGGCGGTCGTGGGCCACGAGGCACAGGGTCCGGGCCGACTGCAGCAGATGGTTCTCCAGCCACTCGATGGCGGCGAGGTCCAGGTGGTTGGTGGGCTCGTCGAGGAGCACCAGATCGGCGTCCTGGAGGAGCAGTTTCGAGAGCTCCAGCCGCCGAACCTGGCCCACGCTCAGCTCCGTCGGAGCCCGCTGCTGCTCCTCCTCCTCCAGCCCCAGCCCGTGCAGGACGGCCCGGGCCCGCGACTCCAGCTCATACCCGCCGAGGCCCTCGTAGGCCGCCTGGCACTCCCCATACCGCTCCAGCGCCTGCTCTGCGTCCGGTCCCGGGTGAGCGAGCCGGTGTTCCAGGTGGATCATCTCGTCTCGCAGGGTGGAGATGTCGGTGCGGCTGGCCATGGCCTCACCGAGAACCGTCTCGGCGACCGGGACAGGTGCCTCCTGCGGAAGGTAGGCCACGATCAGCCGGCCCTGGCGCTCCACCGCGCCCCGGCTGGGCGCCTCCAGCCCGGCCAGCAGGCCTAGGAGGCTGGACTTTCCGGAGCCGTTGGCGCCCACGATCCCGATCCGGTTGCCGGCCTCGATGGAGAGGTCCAGGCCGGAGAAGACCACCCGGTCGCCGTACTCCACCGCCACCTCCTGGCAGCTTATGAGGGGCATCGCGCCTCCGCGTCTGGGCCGACGCCTCGGGGTGAGCTCGCCCGCCCCTGCCATACTCGCGGCGTGGCCCAGCTGAGCCTGAAAGCACCCTTCGAGCCGACCGGTGACCAGCCGGCGGCCATCGCCTCACTGGTCCAGGGACTGGAGCGGGGTGATCGGGACCAGGTGCTCCTCGGGGTGACGGGAAGCGGAAAGACTTTCACTATCTCCAATGTGCTGGCCCAGGTGGGGCGGCCGGCGCTGGTCCTGAGCCCCAACAAGACGCTGGCCGCCCAGCTCTGGGCCGAGTTCAAAGCGTTCTTCCCGGAGAACGCGGTCGAGTACTTCGTCTCCTACTATGACTACTACCAGCCCGAAGCGTACCTGCCGCGGACCGACACCTACATCGAGAAGGACTCCTCCCGCAACGAGGAGATCGACCGCCTGCGCAACGCAGCCACCCGCTCGCTCTTGACCAGGCGGGACGTGATCGTGGTGGCCTCGATCTCCTGCATCTACGGGGTGGGCTCCCCAGAAGACTACCTGGGCGAGTCGGTCCGGGTCCGGCGCCACGAGAGCTGGCGGCGCGACATCCTGCTGCGCAAGTTCGCCGACCTGCAGTACCAGCGCAATGACATCGACTTCGGCCGCTCTCGCTTCCGAGTCCGCGGCGACGTGGTCGACGTGCAGCCCGCCTATGAGGAGGTGGCCACCCGCATCGAGTTCTTCGGGGACGAGGTGGAACGGATAGTCGAATTCGACCCCCTCACCGGCGAGATCCTGGCCGAGCGGGAGGAGCTCCAGGTGTTCCCCGCCAGCCACTACGTCACCCCTCGGGACCGGCGGGAGCGGGCGCTGGTGGCCATCGAGGAGGAGCTGGAGCAGCGGCTCCGGGAGCTGGAGCTGCAGGGCCGGCTGCTCGAGGCCCAGCGCCTCCGGCAGCGAACCCTCTTCGACCTGGAGATGATCCGGGAGACGGGTTCCTGCGCCGGGATCGAGAACTACTCGCGCCACCTGACCGGCAGGGCCGAGGGGGAGCGCCCCTTCACCCTCATGGACTTCCTGCCCGAGGAGACCGTGGTGATCGTGGACGAGTCCCACGTGGCCGTGCCGCAGATCGGCGCCATGCATGGCGGCGACCGATCGCGGAAGCTCCCCCTGGTGGAGTACGGGTTCCGCCTCCCCTCGGCACTGGACAACCGTCCGCTCACCTTCGCCGAGTGGGAGGCGTCCGTGCGCCAGCTGATCTACGTCTCCGCCACCCCCGGACCGTATGAGCAGGAGCGGGCCACCCAGGTGGTGGAGCAGCTGATCCGGCCCACCGGACTGCTGGACCCAGAGATCGAGGTCCGGCCCCCCGAAGGGCAGATCGACGACCTGCTGGTCGAGATCCGCCGCACCGCGGCTGCCGGGGAGCGCACCCTGGTGACCACCCTCACCAAGCGGATGGCCGAGGACCTCGCCGACTATCTGCGGGAGGCGGGGGTCAAGGTGCAGTACCTGCACTCGGACGTGGACACGCTGGAGCGGGTGGAGGTGATCCGCGACCTGCGCCTGGGCGTCTACGACGTCCTGGTGGGCATCAACCTCCTGCGGGAGGGGCTCGACCTCCCCGAGGTAAGCCTGATAGCGATCCTCGACGCCGACAAGGAGGGTTACCTGCGCAGCGCCCGGGCCCTGATCCAGACCGCCGGACGGGCGGCCCGCAACGTCCACGGGCGGGTGGTCATGTACGCCGATCGGGTGTCGGACGCCATGGCCCAGACGATCAGCGAGACCGAGAGGCGGCGGGCGGCCCAGGCGGCCTACAACGCGGAGCGCGGGGTCACCCCCACCACCATCGTCAAGGCGGTGCGCGAGCAGGAGATGGCCAAGCTGGGCCAGGAGCAGGCCGCGGTGGAGTTCCAGGAGCGGCAGGGGCTCCCACCCGACGAGCTCCTGCGGCTGGTCCTGGACCTGGAGCGCGCGATGCAGCGGGCGGCGGGTAACCTGGAGTTCGAGCGGGCGGCCCAGCTTCGGGACCGGGTGGTCGAACTCCGGGGTCAACTGGCCGAGTCGGGAGGGTCGCGGCAGGCGGCGGCACGCTCCCGCGAGCGCCGCCCGGTGCGCCGCCGCCGGGGCCCGTGAGCCGATCGGCGCCGCGCCCGGGAGAGGCCTATCCGCTGGGGGCGACCTGGGACGGAAGCGGAACCAACTTCTCCGTGTTCTCCGAGGCGGCGGACCGGGTGGAGCTCTGCCTGCTGGATGCGGACGGCGCCGAGGAGAGGGTGGAGCTACGGGAGCGCGACGGGTTCTGCTGGCACGCCTGGCTTCCCGAGGTGGGCCCGGGCCAGCGGTACGGGTACCGGATCCACGGGCCCTACCTTCCCGAAGGTGGGTTGCGCTGCAACCCGGCCAAGCTCCTCCTCGACCCCTACGCCAAGGCCGTCGCCGGCGACGTCCGCTGGGGGCCGGAGGTGTACGGCTACGACCTGGGGTCCGGGGATGGCCGCGTGAGCTCGCTGGACTCCCGCGACTCGATGCCGGTCTCGGTGGTCGTGGACCCGTCCTTCGACTGGGGCGAGGACCGCCAGCTACGCATCCCCTGGCACGAGACGGTGGTCTACGAGGCGCATGTGCGCGGGCTGACGCGGCTCCATCCTGAGGTCCCACCCGAGCTGCGGGGAACCTACGCGGGGGTCGCCAGCCCGCCGATCCTGGGGCACCTGCGGCGGCTGGGCGTGACCGCCGTGGAGCTGATGCCGGTGCACCAGTTCATCCATGACCACGCCCTGGTGCAGCGGGGGCTGCGCAACTACTGGGGCTACAACTCGATCTGCTACCTGGCGCCCCACGGGCACTACGCCGCCTCAGGGCAGCTGGGGGGGCAGGTGCGGGAGTTCAAGGAGATGGTCTCGCAGCTGCACCGGGCGGGGATCGAGGTGATCCTCGACGTGGTCTACAACCACACCGCCGAGGGCAACCACCTGGGGCCCACCCTCTCCTTCCGGGGCATCGACAACGCCGCCTACTACCGTCTGGTCCCCGATGACCCCCGCCTGTACCTCGACTACACCGGGACCGGGAACACGCTGAACATGCGCCACCCCCATGTCCTCCAGCTGATCATGGACAGCCTGCGCTACTGGATCCAGGAGATGCATGTGGACGGCTTCCGCTTCGACCTGGCGGCCACCCTGGCCCGGGAGCTCCACGACGTCGACAGGCTGTCGGCCTTCTTCGACATCATCCAGCAGGACCCGGTGATCAACCGGGTCAAGCTGATCGCCGAGCCCTGGGACGTGGGCGAGGGCGGCTACCAGGTGGGCAACTTCCCGCCTCTGTGGTCGGAGTGGAACGGCAAGTACCGCGACACCGTCCGCGACTATTGGCGGGGGGCGGAGAGCGGCGTGGCCGAGTTCGCCAACCGCCTCACCGGCAGCTCCGACCTCTACGCCTCCACCGGCCGCCGGCCCTTCGCCAGCGTCAACTTCGTGACCTGCCACGACGGCTTCACCCTCCGCGACCTGGTGACCTACGAGCAGAAGCACAACGAGGCCAACGGAGAGGAAAACCGCGACGGCACCGACGACAACCGCTCCTGGAACTGCGGGGTGGAGGGCCCCAGCTCCGACCCCGAGGTGGAGCGGATGCGCGGTCGCCAGCAGCGCAACTTCCTGGCCACCCTGCTGGTGTCCCAAGGGGTGCCGATGCTGCTGGCGGGGGACGAGTTCGGCCGCACTCAGCAGGGCAACAACAACGCCTTCTGCCAGGACAACGAGACCTCCTGGGTGGACTGGGGGCTGGCGCAGTCCAACTCCGACCTGCTGGCCTTCACCTGTCGGCTGGTCGAGCTGCGCCGGCGGCACCCGGTGCTGCGCCGGCGGCGTTGGTTCGAGGGGGTCCCCCTGCACGGGGCGGGGGTGGCCGACATCGGCTGGTTCACCCCCAGCGGGGAGGAGATGGGGGATGGGGAGTGGGGGCAGGGGTTTGTCAAGTCGGTGGCGGTGTTCCTCAACGGGGAGACGGCGGGCCACGACCCCGGCTCCAGCCTCGGCCTGCTCTTCAACGCCCACATTCAGCCGGTCACCTTCCGGCTTCCCAGCCTGGCCTGGGGGGATGGCTGGGGGCTGGAGGTGAGTACCGCAGAGCCGGACCCGCCGGTTTCGGCGCCGCGCTACCACGCCGGGGAGGAGATCGTGGTCCCCGAGAGGGCTCTGCTGGTTCTCTCCCGGCATGGCTGAGGCTCCGCGACTGGCCCTGGTGGTGCACTTCCACCAGCCGGTGGACAACCTGGACCGGGTGGTGGCTCGGGCGGCGCGGCGGTGCTACCTGCCCTTCCTGGAGGCGATCGCCCGCTACCCCGAGGTGCCCTTCACCCTGCACTACTCCGGCTGCCTGCTGGCCTGGCTGGAACGGGTGGCCCCTGTGGTCCTGGAACGGCTGCGGGAGCGGGTGGGGGCCGGCCAGGTGGAGCTGCTCGGCGGGGCCCTGGAGGAGCCCATCCTGGCATCCCTGCCGGAGCCGGATCGGGCGGCCCAGATCCGGCGCATGGGATCTCTGCTGGAGTCATGGTTTGGCCAGCGGCCGGAGGGGCTCTGGCTGGCGGAGCGGGTCTGGGAGCCCGACCTGGCTGCCAGCCTGAGCCGCTCCGGCATCCAGTACGCGATCCTGGACGACACCACCCTCCGCTCGGCCGGAGTGGGGGAGGATGAGCTGGGCCAAGTGTTCGTCACCGAGCACCAGGGGCGCACCCTGAGGATCCTGCCCGCCAGCCGCCGCCTGCGCTACCGCATCCCCTACTCCCCGCCAAAGTCCGTGGTGGGCGAGCTGTTGGCCTCGCCGCCGGGGTGGCTCTCCCTCTACGCCGACGACGGTGAGAAGTTCGGCGAGTGGCCGGGCACCTTCCGGCCGGTATATCGGCGCCGCTGGCTGGAGCGCTTCCTGGAGCGGCTCCAGGAAGAGTCCCACCGGGGGAGGCTGCGGCTGGTCCAGGCAGGAGAGGCGGCCCGGGATGGCACCCCAACCCCGGTGCAGCTGCCCTCCAGCTCCTACGACGAGATGATGACCTGGGCCCTCCCCACCCCGGCCCGCCACCGCCTGGAGCTGGCTTCGGCCCGCCTGGCGGTCAGCGACCCGCTCCAAGTGGCCCCGTACGTGCGGGGAGCACCCTGGCGGGGCTTCCTGGCCAAGTACCCGGAGGTGGCCCGGCTCCAGCAGGAGATGGTGAGGGTGAGCGGGGTGGTGGCCTCCCAGGGCAGCCCCGAGGCGGCGGTGGCAGAGCTGCACCTGGGCCAGTGCAACTGCGGCTACTGGCACGGCACCTTCGGCGGCGCCTATCTCACCTTCCTCCGGCTCGGGCTCTGGCATCACCTCATCCGGGCGGAGCGGATGGCGGGCTGGCCGCGGAAGTGGGGGGTGGAGGTCGCCGACCTCGACGGGGACGGCCTGCCCGAGCTGCGGATCTTCGGTCCCTGGGGGTATGCCACCGTGGACCCCCAGCTGGGCGGCCAGGTCGTGGAGCTGGTCAGCTGGGAGGCCGAGGCCAACCTGGTGGCGGTGATGGGCCGCCATCTGGAGGCCTACCACCTGGAGGGTCCCCCCGCCTCGCTCCCGACCCCGGGGATGGAGCTGGCCCCGCTGGAGGCACCCTCAGGGGTGTCTGCGGATCAGCCCTTCGACGACTGTGAGGTGGGTGCCCTGCGGGACTCTGTGAACGGGGTGCCGTGGGATCAGCCCTATTCGGTCGAGGTGCTGCCCAGGGGGGTGGTCCTGTGCGCCGTGCGCGACGGGATCCGCCTTTGCAAGCGGCTCACCGCGACCGAGTCGGGCCTCTCGGCGACCTATCGGCTGGAGCGAGCCGACCCGGCGGCGGCCCGGCTCTCCGTCGAGGTGAGGGCCTGCCCCCTGGCACCGGGCAGGAAGGCGGACTCGGCAGCTGCCCGGGGCTTCCGGGGCGGCGTCCGGGTAACGCAGGCGGGGGCCAGCGCGCAGCTGGTCATGAGGGGGCAGTTCGACCACAGCTGGGAGCGCATCGTCGCCGTGGGATCGACGCTCAGCGGGGTGGAGCGCCTGGTGCAGGGGGTGGCGGTCTCGCTCGTGCCCCGTACCGCCGGGGTGGAGCTGGAGCTCGAGCTCGTCCCCGAGGTGGCTGGAGCATCCCAAGGGCGAGGTGGAGGGGCGGCCCGGGCGGCAAGGTAACCTTGACTGGTGGCTCAGGCGTTCGTTTCGGTGCGGGGCGCGCGGGAGCACAACCTGCGCGACGTGGACATCGACATCCCCCGCGACCGGCTCACCGTGATCACCGGACTGAGCGGATCCGGGAAATCGTCGCTGGCCTTCGACACCATTTACGCCGAGGGACAGCGCCGCTACGTCGAGTCCCTCTCCGCCTATGCCCGCCAGTTCCTGGGGCAGATGGAGAAGCCCGATGTGGACCACATCGAGGGGCTCTCACCGGCCATCTCCATCGACCAGAAGGGAGCCGGCCGGAACCCTCGCTCCACCGTCGGCACGGTGACCGAGATCTACGACTACCTGCGCCTGCTCTACGCCAGGGTGGGCCACCCGCATTGCCCCAAGTGCGGCCGGGAGATCGCCCGCCAGACCGTCGACCAGATCGCCGACCAGGTGGTCGAACTTCCCGAGGGCACCCGGGTGGTGGTGCTGGCCCCCATGGTGCAGAGCCGCAAGGGGGAGCACCAGGCGGTGGTGGATCAGGCCCGGCGGCTGGGGTATGTGCGCCTGCGGGCGGACGGGCGCATCTACGAGCTCGACGCCGTCCCGGCGCTGGACAAGCGCTACAAGCACGACCTGGAGATCGTCGTCGACCGTCTTGCGGTGCGCCGCCAGGACATCTCCCGCCTGCGGGAGTCCCTGGAGCAGGCGACCTCGCTCTCCGGGGGCACGGTTCTGGTGGCCCCGGCCGACGCCGGGGCCTTCGAGGAGCTGCTCTTCTCCGAGCAGTTCGCCTGCGTCTACGACGGGATCTCCATGGAGGAGCCCCAGCCCCGGAACTTCTCTTTCAACAATCCTCACGGGGCCTGCCCCGCCTGCACCGGTCTGGGCGCCAAGCTGGAGGTGGACCCCGAGGCTCTCGTGTCGGACCCGGAGCGGTCGATCTCCGAGGGAGCGGTGGCCGGCGGGCGGTGGGGGCCGGCCCAGCAATGGATGGA
Source organism: bacterium (assembly GCA_021844355.1). GTDB lineage: Bacteria > Chloroflexota > Dormibacteria > Aeolococcales > Bog-877 > JAJYXT01. Next base: position 8,567 of record JAKBTP010000121.1, read on the forward strand.
GGAGCTGGTGCTGGCGGTGGCCCGGGAGCACCGGATACCCGTGGACCGGCCCTGGCGCCGGCTCAGCCGGGCCCAGCAGGACCTCATCCTGTACGGCCTGCCCCCGGACCAGCGGGTGGCCATGGAGCTGCGGTCGGCCCGGGGCCGCGTGCACCGCTTCTCGGCTCGCTTCGAGGGGGTCATCCCCAATCTGGAGCGCCGCTATCGGGAGACGGAGTCCCAGGTGGTGAAGGAGTCCATCGAGCGGCTGATGATGCAGCGGCCCTGCCCGGACTGCCACGGCAGGCGGCTCCGGCCCGAGTTCCTGGCGGTCACCGTGGCCGGGGTGGGGATCATGGACTTCTGCTCCCTGCCGGTCGACCGGGAGCTGGCGATGCTGGAGAGCTGGGAGCTGCCCTCCCGGGAGCTGGAGATCGCCCGGCGGGTGCTCAAGGAGGTGCGGGAGCGGCTTGGCTTCCTGAGCGACGTGGGCCTTCAGTACCTGACCCTGGATCGGGCGGCAGCCACCCTGTCCGGAGGTGAGGCCCAGCGGATCCGGTTGGCGACGCAGATCGGCAGCCGGCTCACCGGCGTGCTCTACATACTGGACGAGCCCAGCATCGGCCTCCACCAGCGCGACAACGCCAAACTGCTGGGGACGCTCTTCCGCCTCCGCGACCTGGGCAACACCGTGATCGTTGTGGAGCACGACGAGGAGACCATCCGGCGGGCCGACTTCGTCGTGGACATGGGCCCGGGGGCGGGTGAGCAGGGCGGGCTGGTGGTGGCGGCGGGAACGCCGGCCGAGGTGATGGCGGTGCCGGGCTCGGCCACCGGCCAGTACCTCAAAGGTCAGCTGCGCATCGACGTGCCGGCACGGAGAGCACCCCGTGGGTGGCTGGTGGTCCGGGGCGCCAGGGCCAACAACCTGAAGTCAGTCGACGCCGCCCTCCCGCTGGGGTGCTTCGTGGGGGTCTCGGGAGTGAGCGGCTCGGGAAAGAGCAGCCTGGTCAACGACGTCCTCTACCGCAGGCTGGCCCAGCACTTCTACGGTGCGCGGGAGCGGCCCGGCGACCACGACCGCATCGACGGGCTGGAGCGGCTGGACAAGGTGGTGGACGTCGACCAGGCGCCGATTGGGCGCACGCCGCGGAGCAACCCGGCCACCTACACCGGGCTGTTCACGCCGATCCGTGAGCTCTTCGCGCAGCTGCCCGAGGCCCGGGTGAGGGGCTACAAGCCCGGCCGCTTCTCCTTCAACGTGCGCGGGGGGAGGTGCGAGGCCTGCGAGGGGGACGGCCTGCTCAAGATCGAGATGCACTTCCTGCCCGACATCTACGTCACCTGCGAGGTCTGCAAGGGCCGGCGCTATACCCAGGAGGTGTTGGAGGTGCGCTTCCGGGGGCACTCCATCGCCGACGTGCTCAGCCTGTCGGTGAACGAGGCGCTGGACCTCTTTCGCAACCAGCCGGGGATCGCCAGGCGGCTGCAGACCCTGAGCGACGTCGGGCTGGGATACATCCGGCTGGGCCAGCCGGCCACCCAGCTCAGCGGGGGTGAGGCCCAGCGGGTCAAGCTGGCAACCGAGCTTTCGCGCCGTGGGACGGGGGCGACCATGTACATCCTCGATGAGCCCACCACCGGGCTCCACTTCGCCGACGTGGGCAGGCTCCTTAGCGTCCTGCAGCGGCTGGTGGATCAGGGCAACACCGTCGTGGTGATCGAGCACAACCTGGATGTCTTGAAGTGCGCCGACTGGATCCTGGACCTGGGACCGGAGGGGGGAGACGCTGGGGGGAGCCTCGTGGCCGAAGGGCCGCCGGAGAAGCTGGCCGCCGACCCGGCCTCAGTGACCGGTCGGTTCCTGGCCGCGGCCCTGGAGTCGGCCGGGGCGGTCGAGCTGGCGGTCTGAGGGTGGCGGGGCCGATCGGGGAGGAGCCGCAGCGGGCCCCGGCGACCTTTCGGGGATGGCAGCGCGGTGCCTGCATCGGCGGGGTCATGATCCTGGCTCTGCTCACCGTGCTGCTCTTGGTGGGCGTCGTACTCCAGCTGCTGGGAGTGCGCTGAGGACTCGGGCATGACAGACCGATCGAGCATCGCCGACCGGCTGGTGGAACACCCCGAGCTGTTGCGAGCGCGGCTCAGGGCGGTGCCGGCCCAGCCCGGGGTCTATCTGTTCCGGGGGCCCGATGGGTCCGTCGCCTACGTCGGCAAGTCGTCCAGCCTTCGGGACCGGTTGCGCAGCTACTTCACCGCACCACAATCCCACCAGGTGCGAATCCGCCAGCTGGTGGAGTCGGCGGTGGACTTCGAGGTGGTGGCCACCGGGACCGAGCAGGAGGCTCTCATCCTGGAGAACACCCTGATCAAACGCTACCACCCGCGCTTCAACGTGCGGCTGCGCGACGACAAGAACTACCTCTACGTGCGAGTGCCGCTGCCCCAGCTGGGAGCCGGTGGCGCCCCGGACACCGCCGGGCGGCAGGCCGCCTATCCCCGGCCCGAGCTGACCCGGCGGATCCGGACGGATGGCGCCCGATATTTCGGCCCCTACACCGACGCGGGCGCGCTGCGGAGGTCGCTTCGCGAGTTGCGCACGGTGGCCCCATTCCGGGCCTGCCCCGACGCCGTCTTCCGCAGAGGCCGGGTCTGCCTCGACTATCACCTGGGAATCTGCGCCGGTCCCTGTGAGAACCGGATCTCCCCGGAGGGACATGCCCGGCTCCTGGACCAGGCGGCCGACTTCCTGGCGGGACGCACCGAGGAGGTGCGACGCGAGCTCCAGGCGTCGATGGGGGAGGCCAGCGCCCAGCTGGACTTCGAGCGCGCCGCCGCCCTGCGGGACCGCTTGCGGGCGATCGACCGCCTCACCGCGGAGCAGGCGCGCGTTCCCAAGGCGGGGGGGACGGTGGACGTGGTGGGGCTGGCCACGGGCAAGGGGACGGGCATGGCGGCCGTCCTGCCGGTCCGCGAGGGTCGGGTGCAGGGGGCGGAGCGCCACCCGTTGCTGGGCCTCGGGGAGGTGGAGCCGGAGGAGATTCTGTCCAGCTTTCTCTCGCAGCACTACGCCGCTGCCCCCTCCGTGCCGGGCCGGGTGGCCATCCCCTGGGAGGTCGCCGACCGGCAGCTGCTGGAGGAGTACCTGACGGCCCGCCGGGGGGCGGCGGTGCGGCTGGTGGTGCCCCGGCGAGGGCATCTGCTGCGCGCCGTCCGGCTGGCTGAGCAGACTGCGCAGGCCGCCTTGGAGCAGGCGCGTCTCCGCGAGGACTACGACTCGGCGCGGGCGGTTCAGGTGCTGGAGGAGCTGAGGGCCATCCTCGGGCTGGACTCGCCGCCCCGGAGGATCGAGTGCTATGACATCAGCAACACCATGGGGGAGCAGAGCGTAGGCTCGATGGTGGTCTTCGAGGATGCCCGGCCCAAGCCTTCCGACTACCGGATCTTCGCCATCCGGGAGGTGGAGGGTCCCAACGACTTCGCCAGCATGGAGGAGGTGATCCGGCGCCGCTTCCTCCATCTGGCCCGGCCCGCCGAGGACAGCCTGGGCACCCGGCCTGACCTGGTCATCGTCGACGGCGG
>JAKBTP010000192.1 GCA_021844355.1 bacterium
GTTCGCGCTGGATCGGGTGGGGGCGCGCCATTCAGGCAAAGGAGGTGAGGTCCACTGTCGGAGGTAAAGCTGCGGGAAGGGGAGTCCTTCGAAAGCGCCCTGCGCCGCTTCAACAAGAAGATCAAGCAGAACGGCATCCTGACCGAGGTGCGGCGCCGGGAGTTCTACGAGAAGCCCAGCGTCCGTCGCAAGAAGAAGACCATGGCGGCGCGCAAGCGGCGGGCCAAGCAGGTCTGAGCGCCGGGGTCAGCCCCCGGGTCATTCTCAGCCGTTCTCTCACCCCCTCGGAGCGGGCGGTTGCTCGAGCCGCGGGCCTCGATGGACTCCTCCAGGGGGCCTTGGAGGACCTCGGGATTCCCGCCGGGTGGGTGAACTGCCGGCTCACCAGTGCCAGGGAGGTGGCCCGGCTGAACCGCGTTTTCTCGGGCCAGGACACCAGCACCGACGTGCTCGCCTTTCCCGCGGGTGAGACGGCTTCCGGATTCGACTTCGCCTTGCCCCCCGGACCGGTGCCGGAGCTGGGGGACATCGTGATCTCGGTCGCCGACGCCTGCGAGAACGCGCCCCGGAGCCCGGTGGAGGAGTTGAGGCTCCTGGCGGTCCACGGACTGCTCCATCTTCTGGGACACGACCACCACGGGGCCCAGGAGGCCAGGAGGATGACCGTGGAGACGCGGCGGCTGCTCAGACTGGCGGCCTGCCGCCGGGGCGAGGCGGCCCCCCGGGTGCCGGCACTGGTGCCCGCGGGACGGTGAACTCGGCTCCGATCGCGCCCCAACTCGGGCCGATTCTGGTCATCGGACTTGGCAACCCTGGGGCCGCGTATGAGGGGCAGCGTCACAACGTGGGCGCTCGCGTCGTCGAGCTGCTGGCGGCTCGCCTCGGGGTTCGGCTCCGGGCTGCCAGGACCCCGGCCTGGACCGGCCGGGGGCGGCACGCGGGCCGGGAGATCATCCTCGCCCGCCCCCGCACCTACATGAACGAATCGGGGGTGGCCGGGGCTCGGCTTCTCCGAGATCTGGGGCTGCCTCTCGACCAGGTGCTGGTGGTGTACGACGACCTGGACCTGGCAGTGGGCAGACTCCGCCTACGCCGCTCTGGGAGCCCCGGAGGCCACAACGGCATCCGCTCCCTGCAGGCACACTGGCGCTCACAGGAATTCGCCCGCCTCCGGGTGGGGATCGGACGCCCGCCTCCAGGAGTCGACCCCATTGACTATGTGCTGGGCCGCCCCGAGGGGGAGGAGGGGGAGCTCCTGGAGAGCGCCTGTGAGCGTGCCGCCGAGGCCGCACTCTCGGTGGCTGAGCGGGGCTTGGAGGAGACGATGACCGAGTACAACCGGGGCGCGGGTGGGACCGAGAGTGGCTGATAGCGCCAACACTCTTCTGGACCTGCTGACCGGTGGCGAGCTGGGCCAGCGCAGCCAGAAGTTCCTCCAGGGACCGCCGTCGAGCGGCCGGATTGGCGGTGTGACCCATCCTGGGGCCGTCCTGGTGGCCGCTCTGTGGTTGCGCCTTCTGGGGCGCACCGTGTGCCTCATCGTGGACTCGCCTGAGGAGGCCTTTTCAGAGGCCCGGACCTGGCTGGGTTCCGGCGACGAGGAGGTCTGCCTCTTCCCCGCCCCCGACGTCCTCCCCTTCGACCGGGTGGCCCCGGCGGCCGCGGTTCTCCGTTACCGGTTGGCGACCCTGAGGCGGGTGAGGACCGGCCCCCCACCCCTGGTTGTCACGTCGCCACAGGCACTGGCGCGGCCCACCCTGGCCCCGGATTGGGTGGGCTCCTGGCTGGCTGACCTGGAGGTGGGCAGCCGGATCGCGCCCGCCGACTTCGCCCGCCTCCTCATGGAGGCCGGCTACCGCAATGAGCCGGTAGCCCTGACTCCGGGCGACTTCTCCCGGCGCGGAGGGATCGTGGACTGCTTCCCTCTGGACGGCCGTCCCTGGCGAGCGGAGTGGGACGGCGATCTCGTCGCCGGGCTCTGGAGGTTGGACCCTGAGACCCAGGGCTCGAGGGCCCGCCTGGACCGCGTGTCCCTGATGCCGGCCCGGGAGTTCCCCATGGATTCCGCCGCCCTAAGGCGGGCGGCTGAACGGCTCCGCGCCACCGATCTCGCGGGGCTGCGCGATGACGTACGCCAACGCTGGGAGGCGGAGCTGGCCCGACTGGAGGACGGTGTTCAGCCCGACTCCCTGGACACGCTTGCCCCTCTGCTCGCCGAGCCGGGGAACTCGCTGCTCGCCCACCTGCCGGGCGATGCCGTCTTCATATCCGATCGCTGGCCACGCCTGCGCCGCTCCCTGGAGGCTTGGGTCGAGGAGGTTGGAGCCATCAAGGAGGCCGAGACCGCCCGAGGAGAGTTGCCCGTGGACCTCCCGCTCGCGCTGGTCCCCCTCGTGGATGTCGAGGGTCGGCTGGGGTCATCGCACTGGGTCGACCTGAGCCGGGAGGCGGTCCAAGGGCCGGCCTTGCTGACCGACCTCGGCATGGGCTCGGTTCCCGCCTTCAACGGCGACCTCGCGGCCTTCGCCGGCTGGGCCAGGGAGTTCACCGGAGGAGGGGGCGCGCTGCTGCAGATCGGCCTGCAGGAGGAGCGGGTCGTTGAGCTGGCCACCGAGCTCCGACTGGATCCCATCCTGGTGCCGGAGTACCGGATTGACGTGACTCCCATCCTTCCCGGGCGGCTCACGGTGGCGCCCGGGGATCTGGAGATAGGCCTGGTGGTCGGCGAGGTGGCCGTTCTCTCCGACTCGGACCTCTTCGGTGCCCAGAAGCGGCGCCCGTCCAATCTCGTCCGGACCGTGCACCGGGCGGAATCCAGCCACCAGGGACGTCTGCACCAGTCCGGCCCCGTCGCCCCTGAGTCCGGACTCCTTGGGTTTGAGCTCCAGCCCGGCGATGTGGTGGTGCACCGGGACCATGGTGTGGGGCGCTTCCTGGGGATGAGGCTGGTCAGTGCCGACGAGGGTGAGCGCGAGTACATGCAGCTGGAGTACGCCGACGGGCACCGGCTCTACGTGCCCGCCGAGCACCTTGACCGGATCCAGCGGTACGTCGGCGGGGTGGGGGCAAACCCCCAGCTCTCCCGCCTGGGGACCGGCGAGTGGGAGCGGACCCGGCGGGGGGTGCGGCGCCGGATAGACCAGATCGCCGAGGAACTGGTCGAGCTTTACTCGCGCCGCCAGAAGGCCAAGGGGCACGCCTTCGCCCCGGACTCTCGCTGGCAGCAGGAGCTGGAGGCATCCTTCCCCTACCAGGAGACTCGCGATCAGGTGCTGGTCCTGGAGGACATCAAGCGGGACATGGAGGCGGAGCGCCCCATGGACCGCCTGCTCTGTGGCGACGTGGGCTTTGGCAAGACCGAGATCGCCCTGCGGGCCGCCTTCAAGGCGGTCGAGGACGGCTGGCAGGTGGCGGTGCTGGTGCCCACCACCGTGCTAGCCCAGCAGCACTACCTGACCTTCAAGGAGCGCCTGCGAGCCTTCCCCGTGGTCGTGGAGCAGCTCTCCCGTCTGCGGTCGGACGAGGAGGCCGCCGGGGTCCTCGCCGGGCTGGCGGCGGGGACCGTGGACATCGTCATCGGCACCCATCGGCTGCTCCAGCGGGACGTCCGCTTCAAGCGGCTGGGGCTGGCTGTCCTGGACGAGGAGCAGCGCTTCGGTGTGCTCCAGAAGGAGCGGCTGAAGCAGCTGCGAACGGCCGTGGACGTGCTCTCCCTCTCGGCGACGCCCATCCCGCGCACGCTGCACATGGCCCTGGCGGGCATCCGCGACCTCTCGGTCATCCGCACCCCCCCCGAGGGCCGGCTGCCGATCCGCACCTACGTGACCGCCAAGGAGGAGGGCCTGGTGCAGGATGTGATCCGCCGCGAGCTGGCCCGGCGGGGACAGGTGTACTACGTTCACAACCGGGTCCAGACCATGGAACGGGAGGTGGAGCTCGTGCGGCGGCTGGTGCCGGAGGCCCGAGTGGCGGTGGCGCACGGCCAGATGGAGGAGGGGGCGCTGGCCCGGGCGATGGTGGCCTTCGCCTCAGGCGAGGTGGACGTCCTCTGCTGCACCACCATCATCGAGAATGGGCTGGACATTCCCAACGCCAACACCCTCATCGTGGACGACGCCTCGCGCCTCGGGCTGGCCCAGCTCTACCAGCTCCGCGGACGGGTGGGACGGTCGGGCCAGCGCGCCTATGCCTACTTCCTCTATGACCCCGAGCGTTCCCTCTCCGAGCAGGCCGACAAGCGGTTGGACGTGGTCTCAGAGCTTCAGGACCTGGGTGCGGGCCTGACCCTGGCCATCAAGGACCTGGAGATCCGGGGGGCGGGCAATGTGCTGGGGGAGGCCCAGCACGGTGATGTGGCCGCCGTGGGGATCGAGATGTACAACCATCTGCTTCGCCAGGCCGTGCTGGAGGCGCAGGGTGAGGAGATGCCGGAGTCACCTGCTCAGGTGACGGTGAGCTTGCCCCTGCGATCGCTGCTGCCGCACCGGTACATCGGGGATGAGCGGTTGAGGCTGCGGATCTACCAGCAGCTGGCCGCGGCCACCGAGCCCGCCACCCTAGACGAGCTGGCCCGCAACCTGAGGCAGCGATTCGGGCCCCGGCCTCCGGAGGTAGAGAACCTCCTGGTCGGCCTGCGGGTACGGCTGGCGGCGGCCGCCGCCGGAGCCGCCGCGGTGGAGTCCGGGGCGGGGGAGGTGGTTGTGCGCTTCGAACCGGGACACGGGCTTGACCTGGGCCGGATGGCCCAGGAGATCCCGGCGCTCGTGGCCAGCGGGAACCAGCTCCGGCTCCGGCTCCAGTCCGCCGGCCCCGAGTGGCCGCAGCTGTTGCTCCTCGTCCTGCGGCGGCTGGCGGACCAGCGGGTCCTCCAGCCCGTGGGCGGTGGGCGGTGAGCCGCGCGGCCGAGGCCGTAGGGCGGCTCTTCGACCTGATGGCGCGCCTCCGCGCCCCCGGAGGCTGTCCCTGGGATGCCGCGCAGACCCCAAAGTCCCTCATCCCCTACCTGCTGGAAGAGGCCTATGAGTTGGCGGATGCGATCCTGGCCGCGGACGACCAGGCGGTCCGGGAGGAGCTCGGCGACCTCCTGGTCGAGGTGGCGATGCAGGCTGCCATCGCCGCCGAGGGCGGGGCATTCGACCTCACCGAGGTGGCCGACGGGGCCGCTGCCAAGATGATCGCTCGCCACCCCCACGTGTTCGCCGACCAGGCGGTCGCCGATGAACCCGAGCTGCTTCGCAACTGGGACCGGATGAAGCGGCGGGAGAAGCCCGAACGGACCTCGGCGCTGGACGGGGTCCCGGCCTCCCTGCCGGCCCTCATGCGCGCCGTCCTGGTCCAGCGGCGGGCCGCCCGGGGCGGTCCCGGCGCGGCCGGCTTGGGCCCTCCGGCGGAGACCTTGGCGGCGATGGGGGAGCGTCTGTCGAGCCTGGAGCCCGGGTCACCCGATGCCGAGCTTCTGGCGGGCGAACTGCTCTGGCAGGCGGTCGCCGAATGCCAGCGCGTCGGCGTGGACCCGGAGACGGCGCTGCGCAGTGCCGCCGATCGCCACGCGGAACACTACCGCGCGGCTGAGTGAGGTCCGCCTGCGGATCGGGGGGCGCCGACCCCCGAGGCAACCTGAGCGCCTATACTTCCCGCTTAGCCGCGGGGCGTTCCCGCACCACATTCAGCCGAGATCCACCCCACGTCCTTCTTCAAGCGAGCTGATGGCGGCCGACCCATGGGGGACGCCGTACGCGAATTGCGGATCCGCTGGATCCTCCTGCGCCGCGGACGCTCGCTCACCGCCGGTCAGGCCCTGCTGGCCGTGGGGCTGCTGGTCTCGGCGGGGATCGCGGTGGCCGCCCTGTCCACCTACCGATCCGACCAGGCGCTGGGCCGTCAGCTGCTGGCCATCCAGAGCCAGACGAGCCAGCTCCAGACGGAGGTGGCGGCCCAGAACCAGGAGCTGAAGGTGGCGGGCACCCCGCAGTGGCAGGCCGAGCTGGCGCGCGCGGACGGCCTCTCGGCACCTGGTGAGAGCGTGTACGTGATAGAGAGCGCGGCCGCCGCGGCCGGTCCCGGCCCGGCCCAGGCGGGGGTGGAGCGGGCGGCCCAGATCGTGAGCGAGTTCGCCACGGCGGTGCAAAGCTCCCCCTGACCGTTCCTCCTCACCAGGAACGTCCAGATCGCTGTCGCGGGGGGCGCCCTCAACAGATGCCACCCGCGGCCCGACCCGCGAGTCCAACTCGTCCACCCATTCCCGGGTCACCCAACCACTCTCATGGGCACTACCGCTCACTTCGCCGCCACCTGCCGCCAAGCCTGGCGTGTCACCCGGGTGTGCCCTATATGGATGCGCTACCGTTCCAACCGCAGTGCTGAGTGCTCGCATCCTGGGCCTGCTGACGGCGGGCCTGATCATCTCCAGTTGCGGGTCCACTGGCGCGTCCGGTGGCAACTCCCGGGGGGCGCTCAGGGCGGCTCCGGCGATGCCCGCCGCCGGGAGCGCCCCCCGAGGGTTTCAGGCGGTGGACCTGAGCTGGATAAGTGAAGACCAGGGGTGGGCCCTCGGTGTGGAACCGGGCTGCAACGGCCAGCGCTGCGCCACCCTCCTGGAGACGACGGACGGCGGGACGCAGTGGGTGACCGTGACCGATCTACACGCTTGCCTGCTCGAGGCGGCTCCCGTGGGATGCCCGGCGGGGACGACGCAGGTCAGCTCCATCCGGTTTGCCAACCCGGACTTGGGCTACGCCTTCAGCGCCGACGGGGGCCCTGCCCTGGCCACGGCCAACGGCGGCCTGACCTGGTCGCTGCTGCCCGGCCGGGAGGTGAGCGCCATCAAGGTGGCGTCCGGAACGGCGGTGCGGGCCAGCTTCTCCAAGGGCGGCTGCCCTGGGCCCTGCGACTGGTCCATCGACCAGGCCGTGGTGGGCGGCTCCCAGTGGCGGACGCTCCTCACCCCCCCGGCGGACGTGAACCATGACCGGGTGGTCCTGCTCCACCAGGGGCCGGAATACCTCTACGTGGCGTTTCTTGGCGCTCCGCAGGCGGGGGCGGGCACCGACCCCGCCCAGCTTTTCATCTCCACCGATGCCGGGGCCAGCTGGACCGAGCTGCCCGACCCCTGTGGGCAGCTGCGCCCCGGCTTGGTTGCGGCCATGCTCTCCTCGGCCCCAGGGGGGGTGCTGGCCGCGCTCTGCGCCCCGCGCTCGGGATCCGGCCCCCAGTTCGTGACGGTCTCCACGGACGCCGGCGCCAATTTCGGCACCCTTCTGCCGCTGCCCGCTGCTGCCGGTAGGTACACCGAGCTGGCGGTCGTCACCCCGCAGGCGATCTTCGCCGCCGAATCGGGACGCCAGCTGGTCGGGACCGTCAATGGCGGCCGCACCTGGCGGGTCCTGGCTCGTGGTGGGGCCTCGGGCGCTGCCCCGGTACCCGTCTTCCTGGGCTTCGAGAGCCCCAACGTTGGGAGGTGGGTTGCCTTGGACGGCATGCTCTGGACCACCGTGGACGGGGGGAGCAGCTGGCATGCTCACCACTTCTGACAGTCAGGGGTGGCGACGCGGATCGGCTTTGACCGCCTCGGATGTCCGTGTTAGAATCAGCCTGCGGCGTGGAGCAGTGGCAGCTCGTCGGGCTCATAACCCGAAGGTCCCAAGTTCGAGTCTTGGCGCCGCAACGCTCCCCCCGGCTGGATCTGTCCTTCGCCCGGCGGTATAGCTCAGGGGTTAGAGCGCTCGGCTCATAACCGAGGTGTCCCTGGTTCGAATCCAGGTACCGCCACCACGAGCGCAGGGCAGCCGCGCACCCCGTGCGGGAGAGTGCAGGTGCCTGTCCGGCGGTTTCCCGGACGGTTGACCGTTGGAGCTGCTCGCACACAGGGCTGCCCAGGGCCTGCTTGCACACCGTCCTGATCAACCGAGCGTCGGCCGTTTCGCGAGATCTCGCTCCAGGGTGGGTGCGGCGCCCACGAGCCGGCGGTAGGCGCGACGCTCCGCGAACCGGCCCGACCGCGCGGCCGGACACGCCGCAGTAGCCGGTCACCCGATCCGGTCTGGGTGCTGGCCGACTTCGAGTTCACCCCTGGCCGTGGATGCGGCTCTGGGGCCCGCCCGGTAGGCAACCTTGGCGTGGCGGAAGCGATAGGAGGAGGGCGGCGAAGTCGCCTTGGCCGCTGCGGGCGCTCCTGTCCCATCCAGGCCGATCAAACTTGGGGGCCGCTATCAGCTTCTTGCCCTTCCCCAGTGTCAGTGGGACTGGAGCCGTCGCCGACCGGGCGGCCCTACTGTGCCGGGGCACTCCCCAGGTGGACAGGCACTCACAAGCCCAATCCGATTGCTGAGATCGCTCCCAGCTGGGAGGGGGCCCTCTTGAGATCCCGGTGGGTGCCCCCAGGGTGAGTTGCGGATACAATCGGGGCCATGCCCGCGCAGCGCCGTGCCGTCGCCTATGTGGTGATATTCGCCGCCATCCTGGCGATTGCCCTGCTGGCCTTCCATATGGCGCCCGGTCCAAGCATTCCGTCAGCTCCCGCCGGGATGCTCCAGAAGGCCCTCGCCGACTACCAACTCCAGAGCGAAGGCAAGACGGTTCCCGCGGGGGCCCCCATAATCAGCAGCAGCCCCAGTCACCGGGTCCAGGTGCAGAACTCCGGCGCCCAGGTCCAGTGGTGGACCACCACCGGGAAGGAGTACCAGTCGGTGACCGACGGCACCGACCCCGGCACCCTCTTTGAACGCTATGGATTCACCAATTACAGCTACCAGAGCTCGAGCGGGAACAGCTTGCTTCTTTCGGTAATCCTTCCCAACGTACTGATCGTCCTGGTGGTCCTGCTGTTCATCTGGTTCATCATGCGCCAGAGTCAGTCGGGCAACAATCAGGCGCTCTCCTTCGGCCGCAGCCGCGCCCGGATGGTGGCCGGGGACAAGCCCCAGGTCACCTTCGCGGATGTCGCCGGGGTGGACGAGGCCAAGCAGGAGCTCACGGAGATCGTGGAGTTCCTCAAGTACCCCGACCGCTTCACCTCGCTGGGGGCCCGCATCCCCAAGGGGGTGCTGATGGTGGGGCCGCCGGGGGCCGGCAAGACTCTGCTGAGCAAGGCGGTGGCCGGGGAGGCCGGGGTGCCGTTCTTCAGCATCTCGGGGTCTGAGTTCGTCGAGATGTTCGTGGGGGTCGGGGCCTCCCGGGTCCGGGACCTGTTCGACCAGGCCAAGAAGAACAGCCCCTGCATCGTCTTTGTGGACGAGATCGACGCCGTGGGCCGGCAGAGGGGAGCCGGCCTGGGCGGAGGCCACGACGAGCGGGAGCAGACCCTCAACCAGCTGCTGGTGGAGATGGACGGGTTCGAGACCAACACCCACGTGATCGTGATCGCGGCCACCAACCGCCCCGATGTCCTCGACCCAGCTCTCCTGCGGCCCGGCCGCTTCGACCGTCACGTGACCCTGGACCGGCCGGACATCCGCGGCCGGGAGGCGATCCTCAAGGTCCATGCCCGCAACAAGCCGTTGGACACCACGGTCGACCTGACAGTTCTGGCCCGCCAGACGGTGGGCTTCAGCGGCGCCGACCTCGCCAATCTGATCAACGAGGCGGCCATCCTGGCGGCCCGGCAGAACCACAAGGTCATCGCGATGCAGGAGCTCGAGGAGGCCATCGCCCGAGTGATCGCGGGGCCCGAGCGCAAGTCGCGGCGGATCTCCGACGAGGAGAAGCTGGTCATCGCCTATCACGAGATGGGTCACGCTCTGGTGATGCGCAGCCTTCCCCACTGTGACCCCCCCTACAAGATCAGCATCGTGAGCCGGGGCATGGCCCTGGGATGGACCATGCAGCTGCCGGAGCACGACAAGGTGCTGGTCAGCAAGGCAGAGCTCACCGACCAGCTGGCCGGGATCCTGGGCGGCCGGGTCGCTGAGGAGCTGCTCCTGGGCGACGCCAACATCACCACCGGCGCCTCCGACGACATCGGCAAGGCCACCAAGCTGGCACGGCGGATGGTGACCGAGTGGGGGATGAGCGAGAAGCTGGGTCCGCTGGCTTTCGGCACCAAGGAGGAGCTGGTCTTCCTGGGGCGAGACCTCGGCGAGCAGCGCAACTACTCAGAGGAGGTGGCGGGCGAGATCGATCAGGAGGTCCACTCCCTGGTCGACAACGCCTACCTCACCGCCAAGAAGGTACTGACGCTGCGTCGCGGCACCCTGCAGGCGCTGGCCGACCACCTGATCCAGGTGGAGTCCATGGACCGGTCGGAGATGGACGAGCTCATCCGCCAGGTGGAGGAGGAAGCGCCGGCGGCGGCGGGGATGTGAGGGGGCCGCACCGGGAGCACGGTTCCGGTCGGGGCTACTCCGGGGCGGGGGCGCTGAATCCCGCGCGACGCACCTCGTCCGACTCCCGCACCCGGCGCACCAGATAGCGGAGCCGACTTCCCACAGCCACGGCCTGGAAGAGGTCATAGCCCTCGGCGCCGAGGCGGTTGACCTCATCCAGGGAGTCCAGTTCACGGTATTCGTAGACCGTGCGGGTTAGGGAGGTGGGCAAAGCAGGGCTCCTGTTGTTCAGGGTGGCGGATTCCGCCCCTCCAGTTTGCCACGGCGGGGGGCAGAACTTTGCCGGGCGGCCGCGTGACCCCCTGCTGATATACTCTCGGCCGCACCGAGGCCATGGCTTCGGCCGGCCTTCCACACCTTCGGAGGACAACTCAGTCCCTTGACCCAGCTCGCCACTCCCGCGCCCGCCGAGGAGATGACCACGTTCAGCTCCATGGAGGAGTACCTGCGGGTCAGCGCCGACTCCATCCGCACCCTGAGCTACGGCGACATCGTAGACGGCACCGTGGTGCGGGTCGACCCTGACGAGGTGCTGGTGGACATCGGGGCCAAGTCGGAGGGTGTGATCTCCAATCGCGAGCTCACCGGGCGCGCCGAGGAGCCGGTGATCCTGGAGCCGGGTGACCACGTGAAGGTCTACGTGCTGCAGTCCGAGAACGAGGACGGCAACGTGGTGCTCAGCCTGAGGAGGGCCCGCGCCGAGGGCATCTGGGCCAAGGCGGCCGAGAAGGAGAGCACCGGGGAGGGGGTGGAGGCCGAGGTCAAGGAGCAGAACAAGGGCGGGCTCATCGTCAACATCATGGGGCTGCGGGGCTTCCTGCCCAGCTCCCAGGTGGCGCGCACCCACTCCGGCAACCTGGTCGACCTGGTCGGCGAGAGGATCATGGTCAAGATCCTGGAGGTCAACCGCAAGCGCAACCGCCTCATCGTCAGCCAGCGGGCCGCCCAGGACGAGGATCGGGCTCGGCAGCGCGAGGAGCTGTTCGAGCGGCTGGCGGTGGGCGACGTGGTCACCGGCAAGGTGAGCGGTCTCACCTCCTACGGGGCCTTCGTCAACCTCGGCGGTGCGGACGGCCTCATCCACATCAGCGAGCTCTCCTGGGACCGGGTCAGCAACGTCTCGGACATGCTGGCGGTAGGCGACGAGGTCACGGTCCGGGTGATCAAGCTGGACCCCGAGCTTTCGCGCATCTCCCTCTCGCTGCGGCAGATGGGGGAGGACCCCTGGGACAGCATCGAGGCGCGCTTCCCACCGGGCACCGAGATCGAGGGGGTGGTGACCAAGACCAAGAAGTACGGCGCCTTCCTGCAGATCGCAGATGGTGTGGAGGGGCTCCTGCACATAAGCGAACTGTCCTGGGAGCACGTGGAGCGCACCGAGGACGTCCTTCGGGTCGGCGACAGCATCAAGGTCGTGGTCCTCCAGGCGGACCGCGGCCGCCGGCGCATCTCCCTCTCCTAC
>JAKBTP010000029.1 GCA_021844355.1 bacterium
TACTCGGCCGCCGTCCACACCTTCCTCTTCCAGGAGGAGCTGGTGCGCCATGCTCCCCTGGGGACCAGCTGGTCTGGGGGCGGCACCCTGTCCGGGCCCAGCACTCCCGACGTGTACTCGCTGGAGTTCGTCCTGCGCAACCTCCCCTCCTTCGCCGAGGCGGCCCAGCTCGTTTACTCCTACTACGGCTACGGGCCGCGGACCCTGATTCGCATAGATGCGCAGGTGATCTGGCGTCCTTTCCGCGGTCGAGCCACAGAGCTGCCTCCCCGGCTGACGCTGGCCCTGGTCCACTCCGTGCCCGAGACGAGCCCCACCTCGCTCCGTCCCCAGAGCATCAGCATCGGACCGGGTCCGGCGCTGGACTCCATAGTCTCCGCGGTCGACTCCGAGCCCGGGGTGGCCCCGGGCTTTAACCCCTGCGCCCTCATCCGACAGAAGATCACGGTGAACCTCTATGCCGGGCCCAGAACGCGCCAGGTGGCCGAAGTGACTGTCTGGGTGGGCTGCGTCGACATCACCCTGAAGCTCAACGGGCAGTCGATCCAGCTGCAGGCGAGCCCCACCCTGGGAGTCCTGCAAAGTCTCCTTCGCGGCCGGTCCGACAGCTAGGGAGGCGTCCCCGGCGCCACCCCGTCCTGCTGCCGACGGCTCAGCGGGCTCCCAGCTTTGACACCGCCTCCACCCCTCTGGTAGGGTGGCCGAAGTGCCGCTGGGGAGAGGCGGCCTGGCAAGAAAGCTTGGGGAGAGGCTGCTTGCAGCGTGTCAACTCGCGCCTCGTGCATGGTGCCGTGGCGTTGCTGGCGGCAGGGCTGGTGATGGTCGGACTGTTGGGAGGCACCCCTGGAGCAATCCAGGCGGCATCCCAGTCCACCGGCTACTGGCCAGCCCCGGCGGCGGCCGGCGCCGGCCTCTACTACGACAAGCCGGCCGCGGTGCCGGGCAGCATCCCTGTCGTCCCGGCCCCGGTCGTGGACGCCACCTCGACTGCCAGCCTGGCCGCGCTGGCGGCCAGCCATGGCACCTCCTTGGCCGAGCTGGCCTGGGCCAACCAGATCCCCGCCGGGGCCTCGCCCCACGCTGGCCAACCCCTGCTCATCCCGCCCTCCGGCCCGGCGGTGCTGGTGCGGGTGCTGCCGGGGGAGGACCTGCAGTCCTTCGCGGCCCGCTTCCGGGTCAGCACCGGGGTGGTGCTCAACTACAACAACCTGAGCGGCAGCCAGCTGGCACCCGACACCTTTCTGCTCATGCCCAGAGCGGCGTCCCCCTCGTCACTGCCGGTGCAGGACTTCCTGCCCATGACCGCCGGGGTTCCCGAGGTGACCCCCAGCCAGCCCCGCTCCCCCAACCCCTTCCCCTGGGGACAGTGCACCTACTGGGTCGCCAGCCAGCGCTACGTGCCATGGGAGGGAAACGCCATCGACTGGTGGGCGGAGGCACGCGCCTACGGCGTCCCCGAGGGGCTGGTTCCGGTGGCCGGGGCGATCGCGGTCTACGACATCGGTTACTACGGACACGTGGCCTACGTCACCAAGGTCCTGGCCAACGGCAGCTGGCAGCAGACCGAGATGAACGTCTACGGCCTGGGGGTCGAGGACACCCGCACCATGGTTCCCGGCGAGGACGGCTTCCTCGGCTTCATCTACTGACGGCGGCGAGGCCCGCCTCCACCACCTCTGCGCGGAACCTGCCCGCCCCGGACCGCGTTGGAACGGTCAGGATGCGAGTGCCACAGAACGTGAAGTGACGGGCCGCCGCGCCCCCTGGCGTCGCCTCCGGCTTGTCCTGCCCGCCGTGCTGGTGCTTGTGGTGGCCATCGGCGCACTGCAGTACCTGCGGCCCATCCCCCCCATCGTGTTGGTTCAGGCGGCTCCCTCCACGGTGACCATCCCCGGTCGGTTGGCCCCCCTGCCCTGGCCGCAGTTCGGCGAGGCGGCGGTCGCCGTCGACGGGGTGGGACTGGTGGGTAGCCACGGCGGTGACCAGGCCGAGCCGATCGGCAGTGTGGCCAAGGTCATGACAGCGGTCCTGGTGCTCAAGGACCACCCCCTGCAGCTGGGCGCCACCGGGCCCACGGTCACCGTGACCGCCGCCGATGTCGCCACCTATCAGCAGGACCTGGCCGGCGGCCAGTCCGTCGTCCCGGTGGCCACCGGGGAGGTGCTCACCGAGCTGCAGCTGCTGGAGGCCATGCTGGTCCCCTCGGGCAACAACATCGCCACCCTGCTCGCCCAGTGGGACGCCGGCAGCGAGAGCGCCTTCGTCAGCAGGATGAACCAGGAGGCCCACGCCCTGGGCCTCACCCGCACGACCTACGCCGACGCCAGCGGGCTCTCCCCGGCCACGGTCAGCGACGCCGCCGACCAGACCCGGCTGGCCGAGTACGCGATGGCCAACCCGGTCTTCGCTCAGATCGTGGCCATGCCCCAGGTCACTCTCCCGGTGGCCGGGGTCACCTACAACGTGAATGCCGACGTGACCCACGGAGGCATCGTCGGGGTCAAGACCGGCTCCACCCCACAGGCGGGCGGCTGCTTCGTGTTCGCCTACCAGACCACCGCGGGGTCACGTTCGGTGCTGGTGGTGGGCGCGGTCCTCGGCCAGGGTGGTGCCAGCGTCCTGGACAGCGCGCTGGCAGCGGGTGCGCAGCTGGCCCATGCCGTCGGGCCCCAGGTACGGCTGTTTCCCCTACTCAGCCCGGCCACGGTCGTGGCCCGGCTCGAGCCGGCATGGTCGGCGCCGATCCCGGTCACCCCCTCGCAGTCCTACACGGCTCTCGGCTGGCCCGGTCTGAGGCTCCACCTCAAAGTTGAGCCGCTGCGGCTCGGCACCACCCTACGGGCCAGCCAGCGGGTCGGAGCCGTGCTGGTGGAGTCGCCCGCGGGGCGCGTGTCCCTCTACCTCCAGGCGCCCTCCCCGGTCCCCGCTCCCTCGCTCCGGTGGCGGCTCACCCGGATCTGAGGCCGCGCTTCGCACAGGGGCCCGTTGGCGCCACGGAGCTGATGGTGGGGAGGGGACCAGGCGCCCCACGGTGCCGCACCGTGCCCGTGCCCCCGCCCGCGTAAGCTGGGTACCAGAACCTCAGCATCCGATGGGGAGGGGCCGGGTGACCCGGCCGCGCCCCGTCCACCACTCCGAGGAGGGACCAGGTGGCCGAGAGCAAGAACGCGGGCACCACGGCTGGGCGGGAGTCCAAGCCGGTCGCCCGGGGGCGGGGACGGACGTTCACTGATGAGGAGCGTGCCGCCATGCGGGAGTACGCCCGCGAGCGGCGCATCAATCAGTCCGACCCCGCGGAGGGTGAGCGCGAGGTGCTGGCCAAGATCGCGGAGATGCCAGAGTCCGACCGGGCGATCGCCGAACGGCTGCACGCCCTGGTCAAGGCGACCGCCCCGCACCTCACCTCTCGGACCTGGTACGGCATGCCCGCCTACGCCCAGGATGGCGCGGTCCTGCTCTTCTTCCAGAGCGCGCAGAAGTTCAAGTCCCGCTATGCGACCCTGGGCTTCAGCGACAAGGCCAAGCTGGACGAGGGGGGAATGTGGCCGACCACCTATGCCCTGCAGCAGTTCGGTCCCCGGGAGGCGGCGCGGGTGGAGGAGCTGCTGCGCCGAGCGCTGGGCTGACGCCGAGAGGGGCTCCTTGGTGAGGGCCTAGCCGGCGAAGCGGTAGCCGATCCCCGGGACGGAGTGGATGTAGGTCGGGTGCTCTGCGCTGGGCTCGATCTTGCGCCGCAGGCGGTACACGTGGGCGTCCACGGTCCGGGTCTCGATCTCGACCTCGTACCCCCAAACCCGACGCAGAAGCTCGGCCCGGCTCATCACCTGCCCAGGCCGGCTGGCCAGAAGGGCGAGCAGATTGAACTCGGTTAGGGTGAGGGGGACCTCCTGATCGTCCCGGTACACCTGCCGGCGGCGCAGGTCGATGCTGAGCCCGGGAAACTCGAACCGCTCCCGAGCCTGCTCCTGGGGGGCGGCGTCGGAGCGCCGCAGGTGCGCTCCGATCCGGGCCACCAGCTCGCGCACCTCGAAGGGCTTGACCACGTAGTCGTCGGCGCCCAGCTCCAGCCCCACCACCACGTCGATGGTGTCGCTCTTGGCGGTGAGCATGATGATGGGGACCTTGTGGCCGTCACTGCGCAGCTTGCGGCAGACGTCCAGCCCGCTCATCCCCGGCAGGTTGATGTCCAGCAGGACCAGATCGGGATTGCTCTGCTGGACCAGCTCCAACCCCTCGGTGCCGGTGGCGGCCTCCAGGACCGTGTAGTGCTGGGGCTCGCAGGCGAGCTTCACGATCTCCCGGGTCGCGAGGTCGTCCTCAACCATGAGGATGGTCTTGTTGCCGCCGCTCATGCGCCCAATGCCTCCAGGTACTCGGTTACGGTGTTGACGAAGCTCTTGACCTCGATGGGCTTGGTGATGTACCCGGAGCAGCCCGCCTCCATGGCCTCCCGCTCGTCTCCCAGCATCGCCCGGGCGCTGAGGGCCACGATCGGGGTCTGAGACGTCCGGGGGTCGGCCTTGAGCAGGCGGGTGACCGTCAGTCCATCGATCCCCGGGAGCTGGATGTCCATCAGGATGAGGTCATAGGGATGGGCCTTGGCCTTCTGCAGTCCCTCCTGGCCGTCCACGGCGGTGTCCACCTTGAACCCCTGTCCCCGGAGGACCAGGGTGGAGAGCTCAAGGCTGGACGGATTGTCCTCGATCACCAGGATACGGTTGCGCAGCTGCCCGTTGGGGCGCAGCCCGTGCAGGGGCAGGGTGACGGTGAAGGTCGCACCCTTGCCCAGCTGGCTCTCCACCTTGATGGTCCCCCCGTGCAGACCAACCATCCTCTTCACCAGGGCCAGCCCCAGCCCGGTGCCCTCGTAGGGGCGGTCGGCAGAGGACTGGACCTGGAAGAACTCGCTGAAGATCTCCTCGTGGTGCTGCGGGTCGATGCCGATCCCGCTGTCCTTGACCTGGAGCACCAGCTGCCCCGCCCGCGGCTTGGTCCTCGCCCGGACCAGCGCGTATCCACCCTCGGGGGTGAACTTGATGGCGTTGGCCAGGAGGTTGTAGAGGACCTGCTTGAACTTGCCCTTGTCGGCTCGCACCAGGGAGTCCTCGTGGTCGACCTCCACCTGAAGAGCCACCTGGGCCCGCTCCGCCAGCGGCCGCACCACGGTCAGCACCTCGCCGATGGCCGGTCCCAGCTGGAACTCCTCGTACTGCAGCTCCAGCCGGCCCGCCTCGATCTTGCTGAGGTCGAGCACGTCGTTGACCAGGCCCAGCAGATGGCGGCCACTGGAGTGGATGTTCTCCAGGCATTCCTGCTGCTGCTGGGCGCTCATCTTGCCCGCCAGGTTGTCCTTGAGGATCTCGCTGAAGCCGAGGATGGCGTTGAGCGGGGTGCGCAGCTCGTGGCTCATGTTGGCCAGGAACTCGCTCTTCAGCCGGCTGTTCTCTTGGATCTGGGCGTTGGCCACCTCCAGCTCATGCTTCTGGAGGGCGATCTCCTGCAGCTGGCGCTGGGCCGAGGCGTGCAGGGAGGCGTTGTCCAGACTGATGGCTGCTTGGTTGGCGATCACCCGCACCAGCGCCTGCTCCAGATCGGTGAACGGCTTGACCCGCTTCCGGCCCAGGCTGAGGGCACCCATCACCCGGTTGGGGGACTCGAGCGGCATGACCAGGACACTGCGCGGCGAGCTGGGACTGGGAAGGCTCTTGAAGCGCGGGTCCTGGGTGGCGTCGTCGACCCGGACCACCTTGCGCTCGGCAACCGCCCAGCCCAAGATCCCCTCCCCGACGCCGAAGGCGGCCACGCTCCCCACCTGCTCGGTGTAGGGATAGGTGGCCATGGCGCTGAGCTGCGACTCCTCCTCGTCCAGCAGGAACACCGTGGAGGCGTCGCACGCCACCAGTTGGGCGAGGGATCTCAGGGTGAAGTCGATGTTCACCTTGACGTCGAGGCTGGACGTGAACAGATTGCCAACCCGCTCCAGCAGGTCGACCATCGCCTTGTCGTCCATCCGCTGGGGATTATAGGCAACGCTCGAATTCACGACCACCACCCGCGGGGCACCCGGCCGGGCACCGGCCTCTGCCGGGCACCGCTGAGCCGCCCGCCTCCCAGCCCCTCCCGACATCGTTGAGGCAGCCTTGGGCCTGCGCGCCGGGTCCCGCCGGCTGGGGTGGTCACCCGGTCCGGGGCGACGGTGGGCCGCCCACCGACGTGCCGCCGGCGCCGCCCGGGTGGGTACACGGCGAAAAAAAAGCCATATCCACGCGTGACGGTACGCCTCGGGACCTCTGGCCAGCAAGCGGGGGCCACCCCGGCCGCCCGAGTTGGGGGCGGACGGTCGGTCGCTCAGCCGGAGAATGGGCGCTTCCTCTGGATGACCGGGGACCAGGGAAACGGCCCGCAGCCCTCTCCAACGGCCGCAGGGAGTGGAGCTCTCGCCCCGGTGAGCCCGGGGAAGGCCGGCTGCCCCCGGATCGGCCGCGCCCCACCGACGGTCGGAAACGCGCCTACGACCGCCGCGAGAGGAGGACCGGCGGTCCTGGGGGGAGGGGCAAGTGTCCTCAGAGTGGTGGAGGCATAACTCGGTGAGCAGGGGCTGCACGCCCTCGCCGAGGACATGCTGTACGCCGTCATGGGTTCTGGCCGGGTGGCGCCGGGAAGGGCGAAGGAGTCTGCCCTCCTCGACCACTGTGACCACGTAGTCCTCGAGGCCACCGCCCGTTGGCGAAGCCCCGTGGTCGGCGGGGCGCAGGCCGTCTTCGAGGGAGATGCCCAGGGGCGACACGTCGGCGAGTCCGCGGGCATCCCCGCCATCGTGAAGACCGTGATGCTGCCCCTCCGCGTCGCCTACGACATCGCCGGCGACCGGATCTTGGCGGCGCGGCCCTACTTATAGATGGACGCGCTGCCGGATCGACTCGGCCGCCGAGCGGCCTCCCCGGCTAAGCCGGCAGCGGCTCGAAGCGGGCCTGGAAGAAGCGCAGATACCTCGGCTCATGGGTCATCCGGAGGCCGCGCGCCGAACTGGCGGCGCCGTACACGGCCTCCACCGCCTCCGCCACCACGTCCATGTGGGCCTGGGTGTACACCCGCCGGGGGACGGTCAGCCGGGTGAGTTCCAGCCTGGGCCGGCGGTGGTCTCCGGTCTTGGGGTCGCGCCCCGCAGACACGATGCCCCGCTCCATGCTGCGGATCCCGGAGTCGAGATATAGCTCGGCAGCCAGGGTCTGGGCCGGGAACGCGTCCTGGGGGAGGTGCGGGTAGAACCGTTTGGCGTCGAGGAAGATGCCGTGGCCGCCCACCGGATGGACGAAGGGGACACCGGCTCCGTCCAGCAGCTCCCCCAGGTAGCGGACCTGCCCGACCCTGGCCCGGATGTGCTCCTCCTGCACCGACTCCCGGATGCCGACGGCGACGGCGGCCATGTCGCGACCGGCCAGGCCCCCGTATGTGTGCAGGCCCTCGAAGACGATCACCAGGTTGCGAATCTCCTCGAAGAGCTGCTCGTCGTTCACCGCCAGCCAGCCCCCGATGTTGACCAGGGCGTCCTTCTTGGCCGACATCCAGGCGCCATCCACCAGGGAGCAGAACTCGCGCACGATCGACGCGATGGTGTGGCCCGCGTAGCCGGGCTCCCTCTCCTGGATGAAGAAGGCGTTCTCCACCAGCCGGGTGGCGTCCAGGTAGATCGGGACCCCGTTCCGCTTGCACAGGTCGCGGACCTCCCGCACATTGGCCATCGAGACCGGCTGCCCGCCGGCCATGTTCACGGTCGCGGCCAAGCTGAGGAAGGCGACCTCGGATCCTCCCCGGCGGCCGATCACCTCCTCCAGCTTTTGAAGATCGACGTTGCCCTTGAACGGGTGGAGGCTCTCGGGGTCGTGCGCCTCGTCGATGATCACGTCCACGAAGATCCCCCCGGCGCGCTCCTCGTGGTCCCGCGTGGTGGTGAAGTACATGTTCCCGGGCACGAACTGGCCCTGGCGGATGGCGCACTGGCTGAGCAGATGCTCCGCTCCCCGCCCCTGGTGGGTGGGGACGACGTGGGGAAACCCGTAGGTCTCACGGATGGCGTCCTCGAACTCGTAGAAGTTGCGCGAGCCCGCGTAGGCCTCATCCCCCAGCATCAGAGCCGCCCACTGCCGGTCGCTCATGGCGTTGGTGCCGGAGTCGGTGAGGAGGTCGATGTAGACGTCCTCGGAGCGCAGCAGGAAGGTGTTGTAGCCCGCCTCCTCCAGGGCCGACCGCCGGTGTTCCGGGGTGGTGATGGTCAGCGGCTCGACCATCTTGATCTTCCACGGCTCGGCCCAAGAGCGGCGCCGCAGCTGCTGTCCGGTGGTGGCGGGGAGGTGGGTGGTGCTCATTTCGGCATGCTAACAGACCAGATTTTGGTAGCTTTCCTTACCAGCCGAGTCTCATTTTCGGCCCCGACCGGGTACCCTCATGGGCATGAGAGCCACGGCCATCGGGCCCGTCCGAACGCGGCGCAGTTTCGAGGAGGCGGTCTCCCAGATCGCCGAGGCGATCCGGGCCGGGGACTTTGGAGTCGGGGACCGCCTTCCCTCCGAAAGGGTTCTCGCGACCACCATGGAGATCTCACGACCCACCCTGAGGGAGGCTCTGCGCGTGCTGCGCGAGGCCGGGGTGCTGGCCTCCCTCGACGGGGCGCTCACCGTGGTGTCGGAGAAGATCCCGCTTGGGGTGCTGGAGCGGCGTTCCGAACTGCGCATCGGGGAGGTGGCCCAGGTGCTGGAGGCGAGGCGGCTGCTCGAGCCCAGGGTGGCCCAGCTGGCCGGCATGTACGCCAACGAGCAGGACCTGGAGGAGCTGGGCGAGATCCTGGAACGCCAGAGGGCTGCCGCCGGCGACCGGGAGCGGGTGAGGCTTTTGGACACCAGGTTCCACCTGGCGATCGCCCGAGCCACCCGCAACCACGTGGTGGTGGAACTCACGCGCTCCCTCCTGCGCCGTGTCGAGATCGCGCGGGACATGGCGCTGCGGACCCCCGTCGAGCCGCGCCGGGTGATCGAGATGCACGAGCGCACCCTCCGGGCGATCGCCGCGGGCGACCCGCAAGCCATAGATGCGGCCATGGACGAGCACCTCGCCTATCTGGAGGTGATCTGGGAGCGCGAGTCCGGCAGGCCCCGGCTGCGCCGTCCACCAGACTTCCTCATCTCCAAGGCGGGGCAGAGCCCGGCTGACGGGTCCTCCAGGTCAGGAGGCGAAACCGATTCCCAGCCGGTCGAGGGCACCGAGGAGTAGTCCCCGCCGCCCGCTGCGGTCGGCGGCGGACATCGCCCCCTGGACTGCCGCCAGGGTCGGCCAGCGCAACGGTTCAGGCGGGAACGGGAAGGGTGGTTGGCGGACCAGGCGCAGGCGCAGGAGGGGAGAGGTGGGCTCCAGGAGGCGGGCTGCCAACACCCCGCCGGCAAATCGCGTGGCCGCCACCCCAAGACCGGTGTAGCCCAGCGCGTACACCACCCGCCCGCCCAGCGCCGACCCGAAGGTGCAGGTGAAGCGGGTCGTGGAGGCTATGGCCCCTCCCCAGCGGTGGGTGAAGGCCAGGTCTCCCAGGGCAGGGAACATCTGCCGGAACTGCTCCAGGAGGCGGGTGTAGGTCTTGGGGCGGTGATCGAACTGCGGCCCCACCGCTCCCCCGAAGTGGTAGATGGCGTCGTACCCGCCCCAGAGGATTCGGTCGTCCGCGGTCAGCCGGAAGTAGTGGAAGTGATTGCTGTGCTCGGATGCCCCCTCCCTCCTCTCCCAGCCGATCCGTTCGCGCTGCTCTCGGTTCAGCGGTTCGGACACCAGGACGTAGTCGTACACGGGCACGAACCGGGTGCGCAGCCGCGGGAGCAACTGGCCGCTGTAGGCGTTGGTGGCCAGGACCGCGCGCTGGGCCGTGGCCGTGCCACGCGGGGTCTCCACCTCGACCCCCCCGGCAAGGGGTCGCAGCCGCCGCACCGGGGTGCGCTCCCAAACCCGCACACCCAGCTCCTCCGCCACCCGGCGGAGCCCGCGGGCCAGCCGAGCCGGGTTGAGCAGCGCCGGCACGGGGTCGTACAGCGCCGCCAACACCCGGGGTGAGTTCAGCCGCGAGCGAGCGGCGTCTCCCTCCAGCAGCTGCAGCTCGGGCCGCCGCGGTGATCGGTCCAGCAGCTCACGTCGCAGCCCCTCCACCTGCCAGGGGGTGGTGGCCACCTCCAGGACCCCGGGGCGCTCCAGGTCACAGGAGATCCGGTGGCGCTCCACGAAGTCGAGAAGGCCGTCGAAGTTGTCCCTGCCGAGCCTCTCCAGCTCGTCGATCTCCTCGGGGAAGTGACGAGCGCCATTGGCGTACCCATGCGTGAGGCTGGGCTCGCAGAACCCGCCGTTGCGCCCGCTGGCGCCGTAGCCCACGACCTCCTGCTCCAGCAAGCAGACCTCCAGCCGCGGGTCGCGCTCCTTGAGTTCGATGGCAGTCCACAGCCCGGTGAAGCCGCCCCCCACCACCGCCACATCTGCCCGGACCGGGCCCTTCAGCGGATGGGCCGGGAGGTACTCGTCCTGGCCGAGCCAGAAGCTCGGTCCCCGGTCGCCCTCCCAATCCCGATCCGACATCCAACCTCCCTGCGGCCAGCGTCCCAGGGTACTTGGGCTAGGAGCCTACCTGCGCGCCTCCGGGGTGCTGGGGCGCCGGGTCAGCACCACCGGCACGCGGCAGGCGGGCCGTGACCGTGGTGCCCTGGCCAGGTCCCCCGCTGATCTCCAGCCGTCCACCACTGAACTCGGCGCGCTCCTCCATGCCCAGGATCCCCAGTCCATAGGTGGCCACCTTGGCATCGAAGCCCTGGCCGTCGTCGCGGACCCGCACCAAGGCCGATGCTGGCAGCGCCTCGACACTCACTTCGGCGTTGCCGGCGCGGGCGTGGCGCTCCACGTTGTTGAGCGCCTCCTGGACGATGCGGAAGACGGTCGTGCTCAGCTCGGGGTCGAGCTCCGAGATGGGGCCCCGCAGGTGGAGTTGGAGCTCCACCCCCGAGCGTGAGGAGAACTCCTGGGCCAGCTGGCGCAGCGCCGGCCCCAGGCCGAGGTCGTCGAGCCCGGAAGGGCGCAGCCCCTGGGCCATGTGGCGGAGCTCGTCGATCACCGTGGCCAGCACCTTCCGGGATGCCTCCAGGTGCGCCCGGACGTCGCCGGGGAGGCCCGCGGAATCGCTCAGGAAGTCGAGTCGGCGGAGCAGGTAGATCAGGGCCTGGAGGGGCTCGTCGTGCAGGTCCTGGGCCACCTTGCGCCGCTCGTCCTCCTGAGCCCGGAGCAGCTGAGAGGCGTAGGCCTCGGTTCGGCGCTGCCGCTCCTGCTCCTCCGTGAGGTCGTGAAGGATCACCTGGAGGAGCGGCTCGCCGCCCCGCTCGGTCACCAGGGTGGACAGCGGCTGGAGCGAGCGGATGAGCCCATGAGG
>JAKBTP010000146.1 GCA_021844355.1 bacterium
GGTTCAAGACGATCATCGCCTACCGCACCGGGCTCCAGGTGGACCCCGAGTCCAACCTGGAGAGGGCGCAGCGGTCGCTGGACGAGACCCAGGGCCTTCCCCCGAGGCGCCGGGGGAAGGCCCTGCGGGACCTCATCCTCCGCGCGGCCCTGGGCTGGGCGGCGGATATGGGGATGCCCTTCCAGATCCACACCGGGTTCGGGGACTCGGAGATCCGCCTGAGCGAGGCCAACCCCCTTTTGCTGGAGGAGCTGCTGCAGACTCCTGAGGGGCGGGCGGCCACGGTGGTGCTGATCCACGGCTCCTACCCCTGGCACGAGGAGCTGGCCTTCCTCACCCTGGCCCGGCCCAATGTCTACGCGGAGATCTCCGAGTTCAACCTCTACACGGTGGGCACGGTGGCCCAGCGGCTGGAGCAGATCCTGGACTTCGCCCCCACCGCCAGGGTCCTCTGCGGCACAGATGGGCACGGGCACCCCGAGACCTACTGGTTCGGCGCCCACGTGCTCCGCGAGGCCTGGGCCACGGTGCGCCGCCGGTGGGCCGACCAGGGGGCCCGGAGCAGCTGGCTCGAGGACGTCGAGCAGGACATCATGGAGCGCAACACAGCTCGCCTGTACGGCTTCTGAACCGGCCAGCCACCCGGCCGGCGGCGCTCCGGCTTCCGGTGCGGTGGCTAGGTCGCGACCGCTGTGGGACCTGCCCCCAGCGCTGCCCAGGCTTGGCTATCGGCCCAGGGAGGCACCGCTGGAGAACCCTGGATCTAGAGCCGAGCCCCACGGTGCTGCAAGCGGACAGCCCCACCGTGAGTTGCCCGGAGCATGGGGTGGTGGTCGCCTGGGTGCCCTGGGCCCCAGATGGCAGCCGCTTCACCCGCACCTTGCAGGCGCAGGTGGCCCGGCTCACCCCCCACTCCGCCCGGAGCAGTATGGCCACCTTGCTGCGAGTCACCTGTCGGAGCATCACCGGCGTCCCCAGCCGGGTGGTGGACGCAGCCGAGCTGGGACGCGACCCCTTCCCCCACTGGAGAAGACCGGCCTTGATGATGAGATCAGCTGGAAGGCGGGGCAGCGCCACATCGCCTTGGTGGCGGACCAAGGCTCCGGCCGCCTCGCCTTGCCCTCTTCAACCGACCTCCGTATCGGCCGACCTCCTCCACAGCCCCTTTGTCCGGGGTGACCCCAGCCAGGCGCCGGATCCTGCTCGAAGAACTCGCGCGAGGCTCACCTGGGCAAGGCGCACCCGCCCCCGGCCCTTTGTCAAGCTGGCCGTCACCATCACCGCCACCCACCCGGCATCGAAGCGACATTGCGCCACCGGGTGGCCAATGCCCTGACGGAGAGCATCAAACCAGAAGATCCACCTGACGATCCGCCGCGGCTAGGGCTTCCGCTCCGCCGAGGTCATCACCTCCATGACCAAGCTCACCCTTCGCGGCCTCTGCCCACGCCTCCCGGACCGTTCAAGACCGACTCAAACAGCGATGGCGCCGTTTCTCAGCCTCCGGCTGAGGCGGTTGGGGCAACCCTGCCCAGGTCGTGGAACTCGGGGTTGGGCCGAAGGTCGAGGGCCAGGGCCATCCGGTTGGCCAGGGCAAAGAGGGCCACCACCGCGGAGATATCCCAGATCTCCTCCAAGCCGAACCCGGCGGCCTGCAGGGCCTCTCGGTCCGGCTCCCCCACCAGCTCAGGGGTGAGGGAAAGCTTCAGGGCATAGTCGAGCATGGCACGATGGCGCCCGCTGATCGGGGCGAGCCGGTGGTTGGTCGCCAGCAGATCTGAGATGTGCGGGTCCTTGGCCCTCACCCTGAGGATGGCTCCGTGGGCGATCACGCAGTAGGGGCAGCTGCGCGCCGCGCTGGTGACGACCACGATCATCTCGCGCTCGGCCTTGCTCAGCCCCTCCCGGCGCTCCATCACGGCGTCGTGGTAGTCCATGAAGGCCCGCAGCTCCGCCGCCCGGTGGCCGAGGGCGAGCAGCACGTTGGGGACGAAGCCCGTGCGGGCGGCGATCTCCCCCACCCTCTCGGCGAGGTCCGGAGGCAGCTCCTCCAACTCCGGGACCGGGAATCGGCTGATCATGGTCATCTCCTCCGAGCGTCAAGCTTCAGAGCCAGCCCCGCAGGGTGCGCTCCACCCCCTCCATGGTGGGCTCCGCCCGCCGGATCCCCGGCAGCCCCGCCAGGTGCTCCTCCACATAGGCGGTGTCCTTGAGCTGGTGCCCGGTGAGTACCAGCACCACCCGGGCGCCCGCCGGCACCTGGCCACTCCGGCGCATCCGCCGGAGGCCGGCCAGGCTCGCGGCCGAGGCCGGCTCGCAGCCCACCCCGAGCTCCGCCAGCCGCCTCTTGGCCGTCTCGATCTCGGAATCGGAGACCGCGGCGGTGAGGCCTCGGGTCCTGAGGAGCGCCCTCAAGGCTCGGGGCCAGTTGGCGGGCCTCCCGATCCGGATCGCGGTCGCCCGGGTCTCGGGATGGTCCTCGGGTACGAGCTCCTCCGCCCCCGAGGACCACATCCGATGGAACGGGCTGGCGCCCTCGGCCTGGACCACGCCGAGGTGGGGCAGCTTCGCCACCAGTCCCGCCTCCGCCAGCTCCGAGAGCCCCTTGCCCAGGGCGGAGACGTTGCCCAGGTTGCCCCCGGGCAGGATGAGGTAGTCCGGTGGCCGCCAGTCCAACTGCTCCATGAGCTCCACCACCGCCGTCTTCTGCCCCTCAAGGCGGAAGGGATTGATCGAATTGGCCAGGTAGAGGTTGAGCCGTGGCGCCAGCTGCCGGAGGAGACCGAACGCCTCGTCGAAGGTGTCCCCGGCCTGCACCACCACGGCCCCGAAGTCCAGCGCCTGGGCGAGCTTGGCGGCCGTGACCTGGCCCTCGGGGACCAGGACCAGGGCGCGCATCCCCGCCCGGGCGGCGTAGGCGGCCATCGACGCCGAGGTGTTGCCTGTGGAGGCGCAGGCCACCACGTCTCGCCGCAACGCTCTGGCCTCGGTGACGCAGACAGTCATGCCGAGGTCCTTGAAGGAGCCGGTGGGGTTGACGCCGAGGTGCTTCACCGCCAGGCTCTCCAGCTGGAGCTCCTCCGCCAGCTGCGGGAGCTCCACCAACGGCGTCCCCCCTTCGCCCAGGGTGACCGGAGCCACCCCCGGAGGGGTCGAGGGCAGCAGCTCCGAGAAGCGCCACACCCCACTCCGGCTGCTGGCGTCCCGGCCGGGCAGCCGCCCGCGCCAGCGCGTCGGCCAGGCACGAGCCACCTCCGGGTCCACCTCCAGAACCAGCTCCACGAGCTGGCCGCAGCGCGGGCAGGAGTACCTTCCCTCCTCCCGGCTCAGCCAGGTGCCGCAGCTGGGGTCCGAGCAGCGAAGCCGGTTGGCCGCCCCCCGCGCTGCAGGGATCGCATCGGTCGACTGCTCGCTCATTCCGGGGTGGCGATCGGGCTCACCCGCGCCCCGAGGTTGTCGCCCGACGCCACCCGGGTGCTGGCGCTGATCCCGGCCCCGGCGAAGGCCTCCCGGAAGAGGTCCCCCACCTCGGCCTCGGATCCCCGTACCACCCCCACGACGGAGGAGCCAGCCCCGCTGAGAAACACCCCCAGCAGATCCGGATGCCGCACCTCCAAGCAGTCGGCGATCCCCGGGACCAAGGGGGCCCGCTGCCCCTGGTGCAGCCGGTCGGAGAACAGCTCAGGGCTGAGGCCGAGAGGGTCGGAGAAGAACGCCGCCGTGAGCAATGCCGCCCGCTGCAGGTTCCAGGTCACATCCTCGCGATCGTAGCTGGAGGGGAGGACCGCTCGGGAGGCGGAGGTGGGCAGTGCCACCGACGGGGTGGCGATGACGAACCGCAGCTGCGGGGGCAGCTCGGTGCGCCGGGTGAGGACCTCGGAGGAGGTCTGGGCGGCCACCACGAAGCCCCCGAGGAGCGCGGCCGCCGCGTTGTCGGGGTGCCCCTCGAGCCGGGCGGCCACCTCCAGGAGCTCCTCTTTGGAGCGGCCTCCGCCCCCGAGCTCCGACCCGATCAGGACGCCCGCGACCAGCGCCGCCGCGCTGGACCCCAGTCCTACCCCTACTGGGATCTGACTTCGGACCACAAGGCGCGCTCCGGAGGCGGCCTCTCCCACCACCTCCCCCATAGCCCGGAAGATGAGGTTGTCCTGGCCCAGCGGGACCTGGTCGGGGTCGGGACCGCGATACTCCAGCTCCACCCCTCCTTCGGGGACCTGGAGGCACTGGACCTCCAGATAGAGGTCCAAGGCGAGCGCGGCGGTGTCGAAGGCGCTGCCCAGGTTGGCCGAGCTTGCCGGGACCCGGACCAGGAGCCCTTGGTCCCGGCTATCGCCCAAGGTTGGCAAACGGCTGGCGGCGGCGGAAGTCGGCGGCCACCTCCTCCATGGTCACGAAGGTCACCCCCGGGCGGGAGCGAAGGTGGGCGATCAGCCGCTCCAGCATCAGCAGCACCTGGGGCCGGCCACTCACGTCCGGGTGGATCGTGAGCGGGAAGACTGCGTAGTCCATCTCCCGGTAGACCCAGTCGAACTCATCCCGCCACATCTGCTCCAGCTCTCGGGGGTTGACGAAGCCATGGCTGTTGGGGGACTGCTTGATGAACATCATCGGCGGAAGATCGTCCAGGTACCAGTTGGCGGCGATCTCCACCAGATCGACCTCCCGGCCCCTCTGCAGAGGCCGCATCCAGCTCTCCGCCGGCTGCGAGTAGTCCACCTTGCTCCAGCTGTCGCCCACCCGGGCGTAGAAGGGGAGGAAGTCGTGATACCCCTGGCTGTTGTCGTAGGTGAAGCCGTGGGCCAGGAGCAGCTCGGCGGTGGACTCGGACATCTCCCACCAGGGGGCCACGTACCCGCGGGGCCGGCGCCCACTCACCTTTTCGATCAGCTCCACGCAGCGGGCGAGGACCGCGGTCTCCTGCTCCCTGGTCATGGCGATGGGGTTCTCGTGCGAGTAGCCGTGGGCCCCCACCTCGTGACCCTGGGCCACGACCTGCTCCACCTGGGAGGGGAACGTCTCCAGAGAGTGTCCGGGGATGAACCAGGTGGTGCGCAGCTCGAGCCGGCGGAAGAGCTCCAGGAGGCGCGGGATCCCCACCTCACCGGCGAACATCCCGCGCTGGATGTCGGAGGGAGAGTCCTGCCCCCCGTACGAGCCCAGCCAGCCGGCCACGGCGTCCACATGGACCCCGATCGCGCACTGGATCTCCTTGGTCATGCTTCTCCATGGCGGGCACAGGGGCCCGGGGTTGGGGGGGCCGCCGCTCCCCGCGGCGACCCCCCCGGGATCAGGCTGAGGGGCTGGTGGCTGGGTCCTCGGTGATGGAGGTCCCGGTCCAATGGGTGCCGCTCCAGTAGCCGATGTAGTAGAAGGCCAGGGCGATCACCGCGAAGATCAGGGAGTCGTAGGGGAAGGGGAGGGCGTTCCGCCCGCCGAAGTCGGTGCTCCCCAGGAAGGAGACCAGCAGGATCACCGCCAGGTAGGCCGGCATCCAGATGCCGTAGACGATGTCCTGGCGGGTGAGCGGCCGGGTGCGGCGGTAGAAGCCGAGCAGGAGGACGCCCACCGCCACCGAGGGGATGAGGATCCGCACTGCCGTCCACCCCGACCAGTAAACCATGAGGCTGGCCACCACGAAGGCCAGCGGCCCCAGGACTTGCAGGGCGGGCATGCGGTAGGGCCGCGGCTCGTCCGGATGGCGGTGGCGGAAGATCGCGCAGGCCAGAGGGCCGGGCGCGTACGAGAGGACCAGCGCGGAGGCCACCAGCGGGAAGAGGCTGGAGAAGGCCGGCAGCAGGATGAGGTAGATGGCCACCACCACCAGCACCAGGATCAGGGAGACCATGGGGATCCCCTGAAGGGTGAGGCGGGAGAAGATGGGGGGCAGGTAGTTGTCGTAGCGGGCCATGGTCTGTCCCACCCGGGCGGCGCCGCCCGAGTAGATGTACCCGTCCTTGAAGGAGGCGATCAGGGTGGTCACGACGGCGATCAGCCCGATCACAGCGAGGCCGGCGCCGTTGGAGACGGTGACGAAGGGGAACTGCAGGGCGGAGAGCGAGGCCCAGGCACCGGAACCCAGCTTCATGGCGTGCCAGTCGATCGCCCCCACGTAGAAGAAGCTCTCCAGGCAGAACAGGACGAGGACGATCACCATGGTGAGCAGGACAGCGCGGGGGATGGTCCGGCCCGGGTCCTTGACCTCCTCGGCGTAGTCGATCGGTTGGCGGAAGCCGCCGTAGCCGTACACGGTGGCGGAGACAGCCAGGAGCAGCCCGCTGGCCCCGGCCGGGAAGAGGCCGTGGAAGCTGGTGAAGTTGCTCCCGTGGAAGTGGGTGAGCAGGCCCACCATCACCACCACCAACCCCAGGATGGTGAAGATGGTGAGGGCGTTGTTGATCTCGCCCATGTAGCGGATGCGGAGGCTGTTGATCACCAGCATGGCGATCAGGGTGAGGAAGGCGATGAAGATCCCCAGCCAGGTGAGGGTCCCGTTGGCGAAGAAGGACGGGAACCAGTAGCTGAGGTACTCGACGAAGGCCACGATGATCGACGGCACGGCCAGGGAGTAGCCGATGAACGCCCCCCAGGCGTTGAGCACCCCGACCAGCGGCCCACTGGCCCGGGCGGGGTAGTAGGCCACCCCCCCGGCGCGCGGCCACATGGTCCCCAGCTCGATGTAGGACATGGCCAGGACCATGATCATGGCGAAGGCGATGATCCAGGAGAAGATCCCCGCCGGGCCGGCCAGCCCCAGCACCGAGACCGGGGTGAAGCCCACCGCCGGCCCGAGGATCGCCCCGGTGGCCAGGAAGACCACCGACCACAGGCCCAGGTCCTTCTTGTACGAACGGGACGCCTGCTCGGTGGCGGCGACCCCAGTCAAGGTCTGGTCAGACACCTCTGCTTCCCCCTACCAACACGGTCTTGACCTGCACCATCCGGGCCCGCGCAGGGCTCCGGTCGCGCGAGGGTAGCAGTGGCCGAGGGCCAATGTCAAGTGAAGCAGCCAGTTCATCCACGAAGTGCAGCGGCGCGCTGCGCTCGGCAGCATGCGAATGTAAGGCAGGCGGCGGGCCTGGCCTTCGCAAGTTCAAGCACCAGCCCGTCGCGCGCGGCACCACCTCTCATCTCGGCTCCCCGGCGGCCCGGCGCGGCCGGGCGCCCGTTGGTACCATCTCCGCCACCATGCTCAACCGTGTGGCGTCCGAGGATGCGGGGCCGGGCCAGGGAGGTAGAGGGGAACCACTTCCGGACCGGGTCGACGGCTTGAGCCGCCTCGCGTCCCGGTTCGCGGGCCGCTCTGAGACCGACCTCCCCGACCCCGGCGGCCGCAGGGGACGGTTCGGGGACGACGCCCTCAAGGTGCGCGGACGGATCTTCGCCCTGAGGAGCCGTGGGCAGCTGGTGTTCAGGCTGCCGGAGACGAGGGTCCGCCAGCTGGTCGCTCAGGGAGTCGGCGTTCCCTTCACCGCCGGCCGGGGGGTCGCCATGCGGGGCTGGTTGGCCGTCCCCACCCACGACCTCGAACTCTCGGAGAGGCTGGCCGAGGAGGCTTTCGATCACGTTCGCGGGCTCGGTCCCAGGTGATCCGGCAGTGACCCACTTCGCCGACTACCAGCAGGAGATCTACCTCCGGGGCAGCCGGGGCGAGGTCCCGGAGCTGCCCATGACCGCCACGGAGATGGAGGCCCGGGCCCGCGAGGTGATGACCTCCCGGGCCTACGGCTACGTGGCCGGCTCCGCCGGGCTCGAGCACACCGCCGGGGCCAACCTCGAGGCCTTTCGGAGGTGGAGCCTCGTACCCCGGCAGCTCGTGGGGGTGCAGGAGCGAGACCTTTCCGTGGAGCTCCTGGGCAGAAGGCTGCCCACCCCGCTGCTACTGGCCCCGATCGGCGCCCTGGGGGCGGTGGCCGAGGCGGCCGAGGTCAAGGTTGCCCGGGCGGCCGCGGGCCTCGGGGTCCCGGTCATCCTTTCCACGGTGTCCAGCACCAGGATGGAGCGGGTTGCGTCCGTGCTCCAGGCGGCACCTGGGGGAGTGGGGTGGTTCCAGCTCTACTGGCCAGCCGACCGCGAGCTCGCCCTGAGCCTGGTGGGGCGCGCCGAGGCGGCCGGGTACTCGGCCCTCGTGGTGACGGTGGACACCTGGACTTTGGCCTGGCGCCCGCGCGACCTCGCCAACGGCTACCTGCCGTTCCTCACCGGCGAGGGGCTGGCCAACTACCTCTCCGACCCCGTCTTCCGCTCCCGGCTGGCGGCCGACCCGGAGGCCGACCCGGCCGCGGCGATCGCGCTCTGGAGCCGTGTCTTCAGCCATCCCGGGCTGCGCTGGGAGGACATCTCGTGGCTGCGGGGCCAGACCCGCCTCCCCATCGTGGTCAAGGGGATCTGCCACCCGGAGGACGCCCGCCAGGCTGCCGAGGCCGGGGCCTCCGCGGTGGTGGTCTCCAACCACGGTGGCCGCCAGGTGGATGGCGCGGCCGCCGCCCTGGATTGCCTTGGGGAGGTCGCCGGCTCGTCCCCGCCCATCCCCCTCCTCTTCGACTCGGGAATCCGGTCAGGAGCAGACTGTGCCAAGGCCCTGGCCCTCGGTGCCCGGGCGGTGCTCATCGGCCGCCCCTACGTGTATGGGCTGGCGGTGGGCGGCGAGGAGGGGGTCCGGCATGTCCTCCGCTGCCTGCTGGCGGAGCTGGACCTGACCCTGGGGCTGAGCGGGCATGCCCGGGTGTCCGACCTCTCCCCGGCGTCCCTGCGCCGCGCCAGCTGAGCTTGCCCCTCAGGTGGGCCGGCGACTCTCCCCGTACCGGTACGAGGGGTCCGGGTAGCGGCCGCCGGCGGCGGCCCCCGGGGGAAAGAGGCTGGAGAGAGCCTGCACCTGGTCGTCGGTGAGGATGAGGGCCGCCGCCCCGGCGTTCTCCTCCAGCGTGGAGACCCGCTTGGTCCCGGGGATGGGAATGACGTCCTCGCCCTGGTGGAGCAACCAGGCGATCGCCAGCTGGGCCGGAGTCACTCCCAGCTCCATCGCCAACTTCTCCACCTGTGCCACCAGCTCCAGGTTGCGCTGGAAGTTCTCACCCTGGAAGCGGGGATGCTGGCGGCGGAAGTCGTCCTCGGCGAAGTCCTGGGGGGAGCGCAGCCGACCCGAGAGGAAGCCCCGGCCGAGGGGGCTGTAGGGGACTATGCCAACCCCCAGCGTGCGGGCCACCCCCAGCACCTCCGGTTCGAGATCGCGGGTCCAGAGCGACCACTCGCTCTGCAGGGCGGTGATGGGGTGCACGGAGGAGGCCCGGGTCAGGGAGTCGGAGCTGGCCTCGGAGAGGCCAAGGTAGCGCACCTTTCCCTCCGACACCAGCTCGGCCATGGCCCCCACCGTCTCCTCGATCGGCACCTCGGGGTCGACCCGGTGCTGGTAGTAGAGGTCGATGTGGTCGGTCTCCAACCGGGCGAGGGAGGCCTCGCAACTGCTGCGGACGTACTCCGGGCTGCCGCAGATGGAGCTGCCCATGGGGCCGTCGTGGCGGATGCCGAACTTGGTGGCCAGGAAGACCCGCGCCCGTCGCCCGCGCAGCGCCCGGGCCAAGAGGCGCTCGTTGGCCCCGTCGCCGTAGGCGTCGGCGGTGTCCAGAAAGTACACCCCCAGCTCCAGGGCGCGGTCCAGGGTGCGCAGAGACTCGGCCTCGTCTGCCGGCCCGTATGACTGGGACATGCCCATGCAGCCCAGGCCGACAGCGGAAACCTCAGCACCACCCCGGCCCAGACGGCGGGTGGGGACGGTCGCCTGGTTCACCTGGCCAATTTAGCAGTGCCGGGGCTCAGCCGCCCAGCAGCTCCGCCCGGGCCCGGTCCACCTCCTCCCGCGCCGGGCCATCGGGGGCCGGGAGCCGCATGTCCAGCTGGGAGATCGCCTCCACCACCAGCCCCCCCACCAGCGCCCGGAGCTGGTACTTGTGGTCGGCGGGGACCACGTACCAGGGCGCCCGGCTGGTGGAGGTGGCGGTGATCGCCTCCTCGTAGCAAAGCTGATAGGCGTCCCAGAGGCGCCGTTCGGCGAGGTCCCCTGGGGAGAACTTCCACCACTTCCGCGGGTCCTCCAGCCGCTCCAGCAGGCGGCGCCTCTGCTCCTGCGGGGACACGTGCAGGAACACCTTGACCACCCGGGTGCCCTGGCGATGCAGGTGACGCTCGAAGGCGTTGATGTCCTGGAAGCGGCGCCGCCAGAACCGATCCGGCGGTGGGCCCGGCTCGGTGGGCGCCAGCAGCTCCGGATGCACCCGCACCACCAGCACCTCCTCGTAGTAGGAGCGGTTGAAGATCACGATCTCGCCACGAGCCGGCAGCCGCTGCTGGTAGCGCCAGAGGAAGTCGTGGGCCAGCTCCTCCCGCGACGGCTGCTTGAAGGCGTGCACGCGGCAGCCCTGGGGATTCAGACCGGACATCACGTGCTTGATGGTGCCGTCCTTGCCGGCGGCATCCTGGGCCTGGAGCACCACCAGCACCGAGTGGGTGGCGCTGGCGTACAGAAGCTCCTGAGCGTGCTCCAGCTCCTGCACGAACTCGGCCAGGTCCTCCTCGACCAGCTGCCGCCCGCCCTCCCCGTCGGGCCACCGGGTCCGAACCCGGTCGGTGGGCCTTGAGGCCAGACCGGCCGCCAGGCCGGGGCTCACCCGCAGCTCGCGGACCAGCTCCCGGGGCAGCCTCACGGCCCGGCCCCCTGATCCGCCTCCCAGGCCGGCTCCCGGATCTGCGCTTGGCAGCCCATCTGGCGATTGTCGCAGCGCCGGCTCCTGGCCGGTGGCGCGGTATCGTGGCCCGGTGCCGGAAGCTCTGATCCTCGGCGGCACCGGGGCCATCGGGACGGCGGTGGCCAGCCGCCTGTCACAAGGCGGCTGGAAGGTGACCGTCACCGGGAGGGATGCGGCCCACCTGGATGCCCCGCTCCAGGAGCTGGGAGTGCAGTTCCGAGCTGTGGAGCGCGCCGATCGGGAGGCGATCGCCGCCGCTGTGGGCCGGGGCGTGGACCTCCTGCTGGACTGCGTCTGCTTCACCGCCGCCGACGCCAAGACCGTCCTTCCCCTCCTGCCCCTGGTGGGCAGCCCGGTGATGATCTCCAGCAAGGCCGTCTACGTGGACGTGGAGGGCCGTCACTCCAACTCCGACCAGCCCGCGTGTTTCGAGCGGCCGATCCGGGAGGACCAACCCACTCTCCCACCGGGCGGACCCTGGCCCAAGGACAGCGGAGAGGGATACGGCCGCCACAAGGTGGCCGCCGAGCGGATCCTCCTGGAGAGTGGCGCGCCGGTCTCGGTCTTGCGCGCCTCCAAGGTCCACGGCCGGAGGGCTCGTCCGCCCCGGGAGTGGGTCTTCCTGAAGCGCGCGCTGGACCGGCGGCCATGCGTCCTCCTGGCGCGCCAAGGTCGCGGCGTGGACCAGCCGAGCTCGGC
>JAKBTP010000067.1 GCA_021844355.1 bacterium
AAGGTGTCGTTGCCGCAGGTGACCAGGACCTCCGGCGGACACGCCAGGAAGGGCGCCACCTCGGACCAGGTCCCCACACTCAACTTGATGCCGGCGACGTTCGGTATCGACAGGAGCCGAGCGAAACTCTCGTACTCGATGCGGTTGCCCGCCGCCCCAGGGTAGTTGTAGACGAAGAAGGAGGACTGGGAAAACTCGCGGGCCAACTCCCCCAGGTGGAGCTCGATGGCCTGGGCGCTGACATGGTGGTAGTAGGGCACGATCGCCGCCAGCGCCTGAGCGCCGGCCGCCACCGACGCCTCCCCGAGCCGCCTGGCCATCCTGCGGTCGAGGTGCCCGATGTGGACTATCACCGGAACCCGACCGTCGACCGCGGCCAAGAACTCGCCCGCGACCGCGCACCGCTCCTCGTAAGTCAGCGTGATGTACTCGCCGGTGGTTCCGAGGACCATCAGGGCGTCGGCGCCGCGCGCTATGAGGTATTCGACGTAGGGGGCGATCGCGCCCAGGTCGATCGATCCGTCGGGGCGCATGGGGGTCAGCGCTGCCACGATCACGCCGGAGAACGTCTGGGTCCAGGCCGACGATGGCCCGGCACTGTCTGGGGTCACGGAAACCTCCTCTCTCATCCGCCGCTCAGCCCCATGAGGTGGGGCAGGAACAGCGACATCTGCGGAACCAAGACCACCAGCACCAGGCCGGCGACCAGGAGCGCCAGGAAGGGCCACATCTCGCTGACGATGGCGCTGAGCGGGGTGTCGGTGAGCTTGCTGAGCACGAAGTTCACCGTGCCCAGAGTTGGCATCCCCAAGGCGATCATGGTGACGAGGGTGAACACCACGCCGAAGTAGACCATGTTCACTCCGGCGGCGCTCATGATCGGCACGATGATGGGCAGCATCACGAACTCCAGCACGATCACCTCCAGGATCAGGCCCGCGACCAGCAGCAGCAGGCACACGATCAGCAGGAGCAGGAGGGGCTGATGGGTGATCGAGAGGGCCAGCCGCGCCACGGTGGCCGGGAGCTCCGAGTTGGTTACGGCGTAGTCGATGATGAAGGCCCCGACGATCAGCGACGTGACCGCTCCCATCTGCTGCACCGCATCCCCCAGGCACCGACGAAACTGGGCGAAGGTCAGGCTGCGGTAGACGAAGACCGCGACCAGCAGCGCGTACAGGACCGAGATGGCTGAGCTCTCCGTGGGGGTGAAGATCCCGGTGTAGATGCCCCCGATGATCAGCACCGGGGCCAGCAGGGCCGGGACTCCCGCCACAAACGAGACAGTCACCGGCAGCCACCCTGCCCACGCCTCCCGGGGCAGGTGCTTGCGCCGGGCCAGGTAGCCGATGAGGCCCATGTGGGCCAGCGCCAGGACCACCGCGGGCACGATTCCCGCGATGAAGAGCGCGCCGATGCTGGTGGAGGAGAGGAACCCGTAGATGACCAGGGGGATGCTGGGCGGGAGCAGCGGCCCCATGATGGCGCTCGTCGCCGTGGTGGCGCAGGCGAATCCCTTGGGATATCCCGCCGACTCCATGGCCTTGACGCTCATCACCCCGATGCCGCTGACGTCGGCGACGGCGCTGCCGGTCATCCCACTGAAGACGATCGTGGCCAGGACGTTCACCTGGGCCAGAGCGCCCTGCGACCTCCCGAAGAGCAGCTGCGCGAACCGAAAGATCCGGTCGGTCATGCCAGACCCGTTGAGCAGCGCGCTGGTGAAGATGAAGAGCGGCACGGCGAGGATGACGAAGTTGGCGTCGACCCCCCCGATGATCGAGCCGGCCGCCTCCGTGAGGCTGACCCCGGCGAGAATCAGGTAGGCGGCGCCCCCCGCGATCATGCCGTAGCCGATGGGGGCGCCCACCAGGTAGCAGATGACGATGATGGCGATCATCACCAGCAGGGCCAGGCTCACGGGCGCCAACCCCGCGGGTCGGGCTGGGCCCGCCAGAGCTGACGCACCTGAAGCACCAGCAGGCGGGCCCGGAGCACGATCGCGATCCCGAAGAAAAGGATGATCCCCGCGAAGCCCCACACCTCGGTGAGCGGCAGGCCAGTGTTCGGCTGACCGGCCTCATAGCCGAGGAAGGAGAGGGTTCCGGGGAGGACGATCACCAGCGGCACCACGATGAGGACGTTGGCGATCGCCGAGCCCACCAGCCGAAGGCGCCAGGGCAGGTGTTCTGCCAGCAGGGGAAAGCCAATCTGCTGGTCGTGCCAGTCTGAGAGCCCAGCTGCCAAGGAGAAGCTCCAGAAGAAGAAGTAGGTGGGCAGTTCCAGGGACCAGACCTGCGGACGGTCCAGGACGTAGCGGAAGAAGACCTCGACCACAACCGAGCCGGCCGTGGCCACGAAGAAGACGGAGGCGATCGCCAACTGCCAGGTGGAGAGCCATCTGACTCGCGCCCCGCCCCCCGCGGCTTCGGGAGATGGAGGCATCGCCGACGCGGGCCCGCTGAGGGACCACGCCGTCCGGATCCTCTCTCTCAGGGATCCGGACGCCGGTCTGCCCGGATGGCGCCGGCCGAGGTTGGCCATCCGGGCAGGTCAGCTCAGATCCGAACCGGGTTCCAGGCTCTCAGCACGCCGGCATCGCCCCACCGGTCACCTTGAGGGCATAGCTGAGCATCCCGGGGATGAGCCCGCTGACGTAGGTGGGGTCGCAGAGGAACGACTTCAGGACCGGGGCCCTGAAGGCTGCGATGTCCGGCGAGTAAACGCTGAGCCCGTGCTTCTTCAGGAAGGTGATGTCCTGGGCTTGCTGGGCGGCCACCTGATCGCTGGCCCAGGTGTCCTGCTGGGTCACGGCGGTGACCAGGTCCTTCTGCTCTGCTGGCGAGAGCTCGTTCCAGGACTTCTCGTTGATGGTCGGCATCACCGGCGAGAACAGGTGGTTGGTGAGCACAACCTGCTTGGTCACCTGGTAGAACTTGTCGGCGATGTCGGTGGGCAGGGGGTTGTCCTGGGCCTGCACGACCCCGGTTTCGAGCGAGAGGTAGATCTCGGTGAAGCCCACCGGGGTGACGGAGCCGCCCATGGCCTGGCCCAGCTGGGTCCAGTACACCCCCGGGGGCATCCTGAGCTTGATCCCGGCCATGTCCGCAGGGGTCATGATCTTCTTGGTCACGCTGAGGTTCAGCTCGCGCGGGCCGAGGTCCTGAATCCCCAGAAGGCGCACTCCCAGCTTGCTCGCGACCTCGTTGTTGAGTTGAGTGCCGTACTTGCTGAAGAACACCTTGGTCACCTGGGACCAGTTGGTGTAGAGGTAGGGGATGTCGAAGATCATCCCCGCCGGAAGGGTGGCCTGGTATTCGGTCGGGTCGCTGTCCGACATGTCGGCCACGCCCTGCTGGACCCCCTCAAACTCGGTGGCTTGGGGCAGCAGGCTGCTGTTGGGGAAGATCTCGATGGTGACCGCCCCGTGGGTCATCTGGAACACCTGACTGGCGGTGCGATACAGCGCCTCGGTCTGGGGCGACTGGGGTGATGCCGACAGGCAGGGGCAGGACCACTTAAGGGTCACCTTGGGCATGTAGGTCGAGGTCGGCTTCGGCTTGGGTGCGGTGGACCCGCACGCGGCCACCAACAGAGCCACGGTGACCAGCACCGTGACCCACCTCCATCTGGTCCTGAATCCTTCCATTCCCGCCTCCTCTTGGACCGCGACCTCGGATCCGGGTCCCGACCTAGGAAATCGATTGCCGACGTTCGCGGAGAATCTAGCACCAGTCCGTGCCGATG
Source organism: bacterium (assembly GCA_021844355.1). Classification (GTDB taxonomy): domain Bacteria; phylum Chloroflexota; class Dormibacteria; order Aeolococcales; family Bog-877; genus JAJYXT01. Next base: position 3,748 of record JAKBTP010000067.1, read on the forward strand.
TCAAGCCGGGCCCCTCCGAGCACCCGCGCCCCCACCGGCGAAGAGACCGGAAGAGCGGTCGAGGGGCGCTCCCACCAACGACGCCGACAGGCCGCCTCCCAGGGCGAAGCTGCCCTCTCGCTATTGTGGAGGATCTGGGCGCGGCTGGGCAGGCGCCAGATGGGGGCAGCGCCGGCGACCAAGACGGCCGGGGTCCGGGTCCCCTCGGCCGCCGGGCCGGGGGCATGACCGACCGGCGCCCCGCGCTCAGGTTGACTCGCGAGGGGCGATGTGCCATCCTCTGATATCGGTTTCATGACACAGCCGAAGAAGAGAGTGCGGATCGACGACATCGCCAAGCTGGCCGGCGTCTCACCGGCGACGGTGTCGCGCGTCATGACCGGCTCGAGACCGGTTTCCGCGCCGGTCCGCGACCGCGTCCTGGGCGTCGCCCACCGCTTCGACTACCAGCCCAGCCAGCTGGCTCGCAACCTCCGCCACGGGCGCGCCGCGACGGTGGGGGTCCTGGTCTCGGATATCGAGAACCCGCACTTCGCGACCATGGTCCGGGCCTTGGAGGATGCGCTCTACCTGAGGGGCACCAGAGTCCTCTTCTGCAACAGCGCGGAGGACATGGCCAAGCAGTCCTCCTACCTGGAGGTGATGGCGGCCGAGCGGGTGATGGGCGTGGTCATCTCTCCGGCCGGCGATGACCAGGCCGCCGTGCAGCGCCTCCTGGATCTCGGCATACCCGTCGTGGGCATCGATCGGCCGGTCTCCGATCCCAGGGCGGACTCCGTATTGACGGACAACGCCGACGCCGTCGCCCAGGGCACCCGGCTTCTGATCGAATCGGGCCGGCGCCGGATCGGCTGGGTCGGCGGCCGGGAGGACGTCTGGACCGCGAGCCAGCGGCGTTCGGGATATGACCAAGCCATCTCCGCCGCCGGGCTGAGGCCGCTCACCGCCACCGGCGACTTCACGGTGGGCGGTGGTCGCCGGGCCACAGACGCGCTGCTCGATGAGGATCCCGAACTGGACGGCCTGGTGGTTGCCAACAACCAGATGACCATCGGCGCGCTCCAGGCGGTCCGCCGCCGGCGAATCCTCGTCCCCGATCAGGTCGGCGTGGTCGCCTTCGACGACCCTCCTTGGGCCAGCCTGACCGACCCGCCGCTGACCACCATCTCGCAGCCCCTATGGGAGATGGCCGAGGCCGCTGTCGCACTTCTGTTCACGCGAATGTCTGACCCTTCCCACCCGCCCCAGCGCATCGTCCTGAAGTGCGCCCTGCAGGTGAGGGAGTCCACTTAACCGGGTCCGAGGGCCCGCACCGGGGGTGATCAATGGCTAGAGTGGGACTACTCAGCGTCTCCGACGGGCGCAGCTTCGTCAATCGGGATCTGCGCGAGTTCGTGCGCGGTGTCGAGCGCCGGATCGCCTCCGCCCTGGAGGCCGACGGCCACCAGGTCATCGTCGCGGCCGAGATCGTGGAGGACAACGAGCTCGCGGTCGACCAGGCGTCGAAGCTCGCCGCCGCAGGCCTGGACATCGCCATCGTCAACATCCCGGTGTGGGCGTTCCCCCACTTCACGGTGCTGGCCGCCAGCCAGCTCCCCGGGCCCCTCCTCCTCTTCTCCAACATCTCTCCCCAGTACCCCGGAATGGTGGGCATGCTGGCCGCGGCGGGCGCGCTCGACCAAATTGGGCGGCGGCATGGACGGGCCTGGGGGGACATCTCCGACCCCGAGGTCATGGGAAGGGTGCGCGCCTGGATCGGAGCCGGGAGCGCCCTGGCGCGCCTGCGCGGCAGCACCTTTGGGAGGTTTGGCGGGCGCCCCATGGGGATGTACACCGCCACGGCTGATCCCGCCCAGTGGATGCGCCAGTTCGGCGTGGATGTCGAGGAGATCGACCAGCTGGAGATCGTGCGGCGGGCCGAGCTGGTCGATCCCAGCCGGGCCAGGGCTGGGCGCGAGTGGTTGGAGCGGCACGCCGCCGAGGTGCGGTACGACGGTCGCCAGCTCACCCCCGCCCTGCTCGAGCGCCAGGTCCGCTCCTACCACGCGGTGCGGGAACTGATCGACGAGTGGCACCTGGATTTCTCCGGCATCAAGGGCCAGCCGGAACTGACGACCCACTTCGCGACGATGGACGTCGCGGAGGCGTTCCTCAACGACCCCTATGACTGGGAGGGGCCCAAGGAGACCCATGTGTGCGCCACGGAGGCCGACATGGACGGGGCGCTCACCATGCAGGTTCTCAAATTCATCAGCGGCACTCCCGTCCTGTTCGCCGACCTGCGCTGCTACGACCGCGCCACGGACGTCTGGGATCTGTGCAACTCCGGCCAGCACGCGACCTGGTTCGCCGCCCGCTCCAGCGATCCCCTGGAGAACCTCGGGCGGGTCCACCTGCTCCCGGAGGGCTTCTACTTCCCCGCGGGCGGGGCTTCGATCCAGCACGTCGCCGCTCCGGGCGCCGTCACCCTGGCGCGGCTCACCCACCCCGGCGGTCGCTACCGCCTCCAGGTGGTGAAGGGGGAGATCGAGGAGTTGGACGCCGCCAACACCGACCGGCTGGTGCGGGGCTCCAACTACGAGTGGCCCCATGCCTTCGTCCGCATGGAGGCGACCGCCGACCAGGTGTTGAGCCGCTTCGGGTCCAACCACATCCACGCCGTGCCGGGGGAGCACCGCCCCGCGCTGCGGGCCTTCTGCCGCCTCGCGGACGTCGACTACGAAGACCTGGGGGCGTCCTGATGGACGGCGTGCTGATGGGGGTGGACATCGGCACCTCGTCCACCAAGGGCTGCCTCACCGATCTCTCAGGTCGAGTCATCCGCCTGGCTGAACGCGCCCACACCACCGCCATGCCCCGCCCGGGGTGGTTCGAGCACGATGCCGACGAGGTCTGGTGGGCTGACTTCGTGGCGGTCTGCCGGGAGCTGCTCAGCACCAGCCCCGCTCCCCCGGCGGCCGTCGGCGTGAGCGGCATCGGCCCATGCCTGCTGGCCACGACCGCCGCCGGCCGTCCGGTCCGCGCGGCCATCCTCTATGGGATAGACACCCGCGCCACGGCCGAGATCGACGAACTCGACCGGGAGCTGGGAGCGGCCCCGCTTCTCGAGCGCGGCGGGTCCCCACTCACCTCACAGGCGATCGGCCCCAAGCTCCTCTGGCTCCGCCGCCACGAACCAGACGCGTGGGCCCGGACCCAACGCCTGCACATGGCCAGTTCGTACCTCGTCCAGCGGCTCACCGAGGAATATGTCCTCGATCATCACTCGGCTAGCCAGTGCAGTCCTATGTACGACCTCGTGGGCAGGGAATGGGCCGCCGACTGGGCCGGGTTCGTCGCCCCCGGCCTCCAGCTGCCGCGGCTCTGCTGGCCCAGCGACGTGGTCGGCGGCGTGACCGAAGCCGCGGCCACGGAGACCGGGCTGGCGCCGGGGACCCCGGTGGTGGCCGGGACGATCGACGCGTGGGCCGAGGCGGTATCGGTCGAGGTGCGCAGCCCCGGCGATCTGATGCTGATGTACGGCACCACCATGTTCCTCATTCAGGTGACCGGCGAGGCGCGTCCCAGCCCCAACCTCTGGCTGACCAGAGGCGTCTTCCCCGATCAGCTCACCCTCGCCGCGGGGATGGCGACCTCGGGAGCGCTGACCTCCTGGTTCCGGGACCTGTCGGGGAGGAGCTACGACGAGCTGTTCGAAGCGGCGACCGGGGTGCCCGCGGGGGCCGAGGGGCTGATCATCCTGCCCTACTTCGCCGGCGAGCGCACCCCCCTGTTCGATCCTAGTGCCCGGGGTGTGGTCGCCGGGCTCACGCTCGCCCATGGCCGGGCGCAGATCTTCCGCGCCCTTCTGGAAGCCACGGCCTTCGGCGTGCGCCACAACCTGCAGGAGATGGCCACGGTGGGCGGACCGCCGACCAGGGTCGCGGCTGTCGGCGGGGGCACGCGAGGCAACACGTGGACCCAGATTGTCTCCGATGTTTGCGGCATCGACCAAGAGGTTCACCGGGAAGCGGTCGGGGCCAGCTACGGCGATGCCTGGCTGGCTGGCGTCGGTGTGGGTCTTGTCGCACCCGCCGACTCGTGGAACCCGACGGTCGACGTGGTGCGGGCACGCCCGGAGGTGACTTTGGAGTACGACCGGCTCTACCCGCTCTACCGCCAGCTCCACACGGACACGGTGGGGGTCGTCCACCAGCTGGCGGCGCTTTCCGCGCGGACTGGCTCGTAGGGAGCGTCTCGCAGTCGATTCCACCTTGGCCCAGGCTTACGGCAGGGTGATGTGCCCCCCGGGGCCGCCCACCGCCGGGTCCGGTTCCACGGCCCCCACCGCCCGTTGGCGCTCTCCACCGGTCCATAAAGCCCGCGCCTTTCCTCGGCACGTCGAGGCGTGGCGTGCCATGCTGGCCTCGGCGAAGCTGTGGCCGCAGATCCGACACCGACCGCGGGCCCGCTCCAACTCCATCACGTCTCCTGCAGCTCCGGTTCCGGTACCGCCACGGAACAGCCAAGACCAGCGCGAAAGCGGTGGCGGAACGTGCGGGTACGGGCGGCCATGGTGGCTCGCGTGCGGGCGGCGTTCGCCGGCGGCCTCCCCCAGCCCATTGCGGATGGCTCATGGCCGGCCGCAATGGCCCGTCAGGCAGCGCCGAGCGTCCTTCTCACCAGAGGGCCCTGCCCTTACGGGGGCGGTGGGGCCACATCCCCGTAGGCGACCGTGAACCCTGTGGGGGTGAACACCGACGGGGTTGAGACCTGGACGCCACTCTGAACCATGATGATGTCGGTCAGCGAGGTCTCCGGACCGTTGAGGCGCAGACCCGTGAAGGTCACGGCCGGGCTGTAGTCCGCCAGCGTGCTCATGGCTCCGTTCACCTCGGGAGCCTCCACGATCCACTCCACCGAGGCGCCCGGGCCCGTGTAGGTCTGGTCGGTGAGGAAGCTCTGCCCGCTGGAGTTGTCGGTCAACTGGATCGCCCACTCCGATCCCGAGATCTGCTGGATGGTCACCGTGATGCTGTCTCCCGGCAAGACGGTCATGGAGATGTTCGTCTCCGGGGCCGGCAGTATCTCCCACCACGGAGATAGGTAGACATAGCCGGTGGACGGGTCGTAGTACTCGTCGACGCCCGCCTGGATCAGGTCACTGTTGGTGGCGCCGTCGATCCCCGCCCACTCCGACAAGAAGGTGGCCCCTGGGGTGGCGTAGAGGCCGGGGACGGTGAAGGTCCCGCTGACGTAGTTGTAGGGGCCGCTCCCCATCGCGTACCCCGACCAGTTCGACGAGACCCCGGTGTACCCGGTGATCGGCGCCACCGTGATCGAAAGTGTCGCCGAGGCCGTGTGGACGGTCGGGGTGCTGGAGTCGGTCACCTCGACCTGGAACGTCGAGGTGACGCCCCCGGAGGTCGTGTAGCCCGAGATGGCCCCGGCCGAGGAGAGGCTCATCCCGGTGGGGAGGGAGCCCCCCACCAAGGTCCAGGAGTAGGGCGCCGTCCCCCCACCGGCGGTGAGGGTGGCCGAGTAGTCCACCCCCACGTAGGCCTCGGGGAGGCTGGTGGTGGTGATGGTGACCGGGGGCGGGGACACCAGGATTGAGAGCTGGGCGGCGGCGGTCTCGGGGGTCGGCGAGGCAGAGTCGGTGGCCTCCACCTGGAAGCTGTACAGACCGTCCGCGCTGGTGGTGCCGGAGATCAGGCCGGTGGTAGACAGGGAGAGGCCCGGAGGCAGCGCGCCCGTGAGCAGTCGCCACGAGTAAGGGGGGGTTCCCCCGTAGGCCGAGAGGCCGGCCGAGTACCCCGCTCCCAGACTGGAGGCGGGGAGGGATGTCGTGGTCACCACCAGCGGAGAGGGAGTCTCGGGCACGAAGTAGCCGAAGGCGTCGACGACCACGTCGGCGCGCCCGGCATCATTGAAGACCGCGATCGCGCCGGTGCCGCTGAGGGTGGCCACCGTCAGGTTGGGCACCGTCTGCCCTGGACCCCAGTTGAGGTCGGAGGCCAGGGGGCGACTCCCTCCCGGGTAGACGGTGAGGTAGCTCGCGGCGGTGGTGTCGGTCACCGTGACGTTGGCCACCACCGCCGAGGCGTTGGCGGCGATGCCGTCCAAGCCGGCTAGACCCTGAGTCAGGGTCGCCGCCGGTCCGAGCGTCTGGCCGGTCTGCCGAGTGTCGAGCACTCGCACCGGGGTGATCGGGGTGAAGAGGCTGGCCCCGGCCGGGGTGGTGCCGCCGCTGGTGAAGTATCCATCGACGTCCACCACCAGATCGGCAGTGCCGGCGTCGTTGTAGAAGGACACCTGGCCGGTGGGGCCCAGCGGCACCACCACCCGGTTGGGCACCGTGGCCCCCGCGGTCCAGTTGAGGTTCGAGGCCAGTGGCCGAGCCGCCCCTTCGGGGTAGGCGGTGAGGTAGCTGGGGGCGGAGGTGTCGGTGACGGTGACGTTGAGCAGGGCCGCCGCGGCGCCGGTGATGGGCACCCCTCCCATCCCCGCCACCTGGACGTCAAGGGTGCTCCCCGCGGTGAGAGTCTGCCCCGCGTACGGCTCTCCACTGCCCGACCGGGTGTCGGCGACCCGGGAGGGCGTGAGCGGCACGTAACTGCCCTGGGTGGTGCCCGAGGCCTCGGGGGCGAAGTAGCCCTCCAGATCGGCCACCACGTTGGTGGAGCCGGCGTCGTTGTAGAAGGTCACCTGGCCGCCCGAACCCACCGGCACGACCACCAGGTTGGGGACCGTCTCCCCCGCGACCCAGTTGAGGTTGGAGGCGAGAGGCCGGGCATCCCCTGCCGGGTACACCGTTAGGAAGCTGGGGGCGGTGGTGTCCGTCACCGTGACGTTGAGCGCGACCGCGCTGGCGTCGGTGGGCACGCTGCCCCCGGTCACTGTGAGGTTGCGGCTCCCCCCCGGCCCGAGAGCCCCACCGTCGGTCCGGGTGTCGAGCAGCCGGGTGGGGGCGAGGGCGGTGTAGGCGCCGGCGGTGCCCGTGGTCTGGGCCGGGCCCGACACGGTTGCTGCCGTCCGGGGTCTGGGCGCCCCGAGGGGAGCCACCCGGGTACCGTGCGCGATCAGCTGGGAGAGGTCGACCCGAGTCTGGGCTCCAACGAAGGGCCGTCCCAGCCCCTGGGGGGACGCCGCGGCCGAACGGGTCCC
>JAKBTP010000150.1 GCA_021844355.1 bacterium
CGTCCCGGACGGTGTCTCCAAGGCCCACCGCGAGCCCGCGGGTCAGCGCCACCGCCACGCCGCTGCCCCTGCCCAGCCCATCACTGGGCAGCCTGAGCTGCCGGCTCCCCCTGTACGGCTCCGGGCTGGCCAGCAACCCCAGCGGGGGCAGTCCACAGGGGGGGTTCATGCAGCTTCCGCAGGGGCAGGTGGCATTGGCACCATCGACCACCCTCACCACCTCTCCCGGTGGGGGATGGGAGACGCTAGCTCCTCCGGTGCTTTCCGGGGACCAGGACGAGGAGAGCTGGGATCCGGCACTGGGCCGCTGGCTCCCGGCCACGCCTGACGAGCTGTCCCCCAGCGGAACCCAGTACGCCTACGTCGAGCAGGCCACCGGCTCCGTCCACCTGGTCACCCCGGCCAGCAACTCCGATGTGGCCCTGGCCACCGGCAGCGGCTATCAGGTGGTGGGCTGGGTGAACGAGGAGATCTACCTCACAGCGGCGGGCACGGACGGGACCCAGCCGCAGGGCCTCTACCGGCTCAGCGCCGCCGGCGGCGGCGTCACCACCGCGCTGCCCCCCTCCACCACGGAGACCTGGTACCTCAGCGCCCAGGGCGCGATTTGGGGCACGGGGGTCAACCCGCTGGATCAGAACCCGCCCGCCAGCGGCTCGGGAGACGAGGTCGTGCGGTACGACCCGGCCACCGGTACCGTCACCACCTGGTCGTATGCGCCCGGGCTCACGGTGAACCTGCTGGGGGTCACGGCTGCGGGCGACCCGGTGGAGCTGGTGGAGGGGCCCCAGGCCAACACTCTGCAGGTGGCCACCTCCCCCACCGCCGCCACCCGCCTCCTCGCCGGCGCGGGGCTGGACAGCCTGCAGCCCTTCGAGGTCTCGTCGACATTCACCGACTCCCACGGCACCTGGCTCACCACCGACAGCGGACTGTATCTGCTCACCCCGAGCCTCAACCTCGACCTGGAGCAGACGGGAAACTTCGCCAACGCGGAGGTGGTGGGGCCCTGCGCCTGAGCTCAGCCGCCCGCCCCGGTGGGCTGGAACCGGAAGGTGCGGGCGGCGGCCACCAGGACCACCATCCCCACCCCCACCAGCACGTAGAAGTCCACCGCGGTCTCGGAGAGGCCTTGACCCTGGGCCATGATCCCCCGCAGGCCGTTGCTGAAGTAGGTGAGGGGCATGACCTCCGAGAGCTTCTGCAGCCAGAGGGGGGATCCCGCCAGCGGGTAGAAGACTCCGGCGACGAACAGCTGGGGCAGGGACACCAGGTTTGACATGACAATCGCCGACTGCTCCCGGCGGGAGAGGGCGGCGATCAGGAACCCTCCGGCCAGGAAGCACAGCGAGCCCACCAGCAGCAGCAGGAGGAGCGGGCCTGGGGACGGCCCGAGCCCGATCCCGTACAGGGCATGTCCCACGCCGAGCAGGACCGCGATCTGGATTGCCACCAGGGCCAGCTGGGAGACGACGCTGGCCAAGAGGAAGGCCCAGATGGGCAGAGGGGTGGCCCGGATTCGGCGCAGGACCCCCCGCTCCCGGTCCCCGACCAGCCTCAGCCCGGCGGAGAGCCCGCCGTTGAGGACGGCGTAGGCCAGGACGCCGGGAGCCAGGAACTCTATGTAGTTGGTGCGCGCCAGCGAGCCGGAGTTGGCCCCGCGTGGGGGGTGGAGACCGACCACCCGCCCCCGGGCCGCCGGCTCCCGGTGCAACAGGGCCTGGTTCAGCGCCGCCACCGCTCCCATGGCGGCAGCGGTGAGCGAGCCGTTCTCGGAGACGTTAGCGGAGTTCTCCAGCACCCGAACGGTCAGCGGAGGGGAGTTCCCCACCACCTCAAGCGCGAATTCGGCGCTTCCATCCAGCACCTGGCTGCGCGCGGTGGACGGCGAGACCAGGTGCACTGCGTAGGAGCTGGGGGGAAGGGCAGCCCGCAGCACGGCGACCTCGGGCTGCGGCCCCACAAGGTCCACGTCGAGGTGGGAGCGCTGAAATAGGCCGCCGAAGATCACGATGAGCAGGAGGGGCACCAGAACGTTGAAGACGAGAACCTGCCGGTTGCGATAGAGGATGCGCACGTTGGCAGCGCTGAGGGCCCAGAACCCGATCCAGGGCGATGTCCCCAGCTCCCTGGCGAATCCCGACCTCGAACTCACGACCGGTCCTCGCCCAGGCGCCTCCCGGTGCGCCGCAGGAAGACGTCCTCGAGGGTCGGCGGGCGGACCGAGACGTCGCTGAGGGCATCCTCTCCCACTCGATCGGCGATCTCCCGGAGCACCGCTCCGACCTCCCTGGTCTGCAGCTCCCAGCGGCCGTCCCGCCACTCCCCCCGAACCACCCCGGCCACCTGGTCCAACCCCGCCGCCTGGCTGGCCGCCACGCTGACATTGGCGGCGGCGCCCAGCTCGGTGATGAGCCCTGAGGGGCTGCCCTGGGCCACGACCTGGCCCTGGTCGATGATCCAGACCATCTCCGCCAGCTGGTCAGCCTCCTCGATGTAGTGGGTGGTGAGAACGACGGTGCGCCCCTGGTCGTGCAGGGCCCGGATCATGGCCCAGGTCTGGCGGCGGGCGATGGGGTCCAGCCCGGTGGTCGGTTCGTCTAGCACCACCAGCTCCGGGTCCTTGCAGAGGGTGAGAGCGATCTGGAGGCGGCGCTTCTGCCCACCCGACAGACTGGTGGCGCGTCGATCTCCGACATCCCCCAGCTCCACCAGCCCCAAGAGCGCCGTCACGTCCGCCTCATACCCGTACAGGCGGCCGAAGAGGCGAAGAGTCTCGCTGCAGGTCAGGTCCTCGTAAAGGGCGGACTCCTGGAGCTGCACCCCCACCCGTCGACGGGCGTGCTCGGGGCTGGTCCCGAGCACCTCCACCTCCCCGGAGTCGGCGCTCCGCAAGCCCTCGATGATCTCCAGCGTCGTGGTCTTGCCGGCGCCGTTGGGCCCCAGGAGGGCGGCCACGCACCCTCTGGGAATCTCCAGGCTGATGCCCCGCACCGCCTGCACCTCGCCGTATGACTTGCGGAGGTCGCGCACCCGGACGGCCAGCGGTGCCTTGAAGACCTCCGGAGCGGCGGGTTGGCTCATCGTCCTCCCGGGTGGCTGGGCCCGCCGAGCGTAGCAGGTGACCGAATCCGTGATCTCGCGACCGGGCAGCTCTGGAGAGAGGGCCTACCCTGGCGGGGTGCGCGTCATCTGGAACAGGCTGCGCCGCACCCTGCCCGTGCGGGTCGTCGCCAGATACCTCGGCCGAAACGGCCCCAACCAGGCGACCCTGATCGCCTGGAACCTGCTGTTCGCCACCTTCCCGCTGGTGCTCCTGGCCGTAACCGCGGCCGGCGAGCTGTACCGGGACCCCGGGGCGGGGGAGCGGGTGGCGAGGGCGGTGGCCCAGCTGCTCCCGGGCGGCCGGGACCAAGCGGTGCTCTCCGCCCTGCAATCCTTCCACCGAAATGCGGGGTGGACCGCGGTGGTCGGTGGGGTCGGCCTGGTGTGGTCGGGGACCTCTCTCTTCTCGGCGATGGACACCGCGTTTTCCGGGCTGTCCGGGGGCCACACCCGGGGGTTCCTGACCCAGAAGCTGACCGGGGTCGTCCTCACGGCGGCCCTGGCTCTTCTGGCGGTTCCGGTGGTCCTCAGCTCCACACTGCTCGCGGCGCTTCCCGCCGGCGCCGGCCTTCCCGCCCCACTCCGAAGCGCCGGGGTCGCGGCCGGCCTCCAGGCCCTGGCTTCGGTGATAGTGGGTTGGATCCTCTTCTCACTCGTGTACCGGCTGGCCCCGGCGAGGGCCCCGAGGATGCGCGCCACCCTGCGCGGGGCTCTGGTGGGCGCCGTGCTCTTCGAACTCCTGTCCCTCGCCTTCCCGCTGTATCTGCACCTCGCCCACGGGTTCGCCGCCTACGGCGCCACCTTCGCCCTCTTCTTCCTGATCCTGGCCTTCGTGTTCCTGGTGGCCCAGGTCATGGTGATGGGTTTCTGCGTGGTCCTAGAGCTGGAAACTGCGCCTCCGGGAACCTCTGAGCCCCCTGGGGCCGGGGCGCCCGAGGCCGGTCAGGCGGGGGAGCGCGCCCCCTCCCAGATCCCCGCGCGGTAGAGCCGCCCTGGCAGGGGCCGCGCCAGCACCTCCTCGAGATAGGTCGCCGCCTGGCACAGCCCCTTAAGGTCGACGGCGGTCTCCGCCCCCACCCGAACCAGCATATGGAGCAGGTCCTCGCTGCAGACATTGCCGGTGGAGCGGGGAGCGAAGGGGCATCCGCCGATGCCCCCCACCGAGCCCTCGAAGCGCAGGACCCCCGACTCGTAGGCCGCCAGGGCGTTGGCGAGCCCCATGCCCCGGGTGTCGTGGAGATGGAGCGAGAGCTGCTCGGCGCCGACCCCGGAGCGCGCCAGATGCTCGATCAGGGAGCTGACCTGGCGGGGATCGGCGACGCCGATGGTGTCGGCGATACCGATCTCCGAGACCCCGAGGTCGGCGAGCCGGTCCGCCAGCTCGGCCACCCGGTCAGGGGCGACCGGGCCCTCGAACGGACAGCCGAAGGAGCAGCTGATGCCAACGTCGAAGGTGCAGCCCTGGGCGCGAGCGAGCTCAGCCATCCTCTCCAGTTCGGCGAAGGTCTCCCCCACCCCCTGGCGGAGGTTGGCCCGGTTGAAGCCGTCGGTGGCGCCGACATTGGCGACGACACGCACCGCCCCGGCCGCCAGGGCCCTCTCCAGCCCCTGCAGGTTGGGGACCAGAACTCGCAGGCGGCGCAGGACGCCGTGGCCCCGCGCGGCCACCAGGGCACCCAGCAGCCGCTCCGCGTCCGCCATCTTGGGCACCCAGCGGGGGGAGACCATGGAGGTGGCCTCGACCAGGTCGATGTCGGCGTCCAGCAGCCGCTCCACGAGGACCAGCTTCGTCTCGGTGGGCAGATCGGGGTCGAGGTTCTGCAGCCCGTCACGCGGGCCGACCTCGGTGAAGTGGAGGCGGTGCATCCCGACTGGCGACATGCCCATCGGCAGGTCAGTCTATCTGCTGCCGGGCAGCCGGCTGAGCTATCCTGGCGGGGTGCAAGGCGGGCTCGGGAAACCGATCTCAGATGCCCTTTGAGGCTCGGCGCTGGCCGGTCTGGCGGCAGGTCGCCGGCAGGGACCTGTTGGGCCTGGGGAGGACCGCGACCTCGACCGTGACCGAGGGGCGCGCGGCGCGCACCGTCACCGCCGACCGGGTGGCCACCTCTATCTGCCCCTACTGTGCTGTGGGGTGCGGCCAGCTGGTGTACGTCCGCCAAGGGGAGGTCACCCAGATCGAGGGTGACCCGGCCAGCCCGCTCTCGCGGGGGCGCCTCTGCCCCAAGGGCGCGGCTAGCAGGGAGCTGGTCAACAGCCCCCTGCGGGAGCTGAAGGTGAAATATCGCCGGCCCTACGGGACCTCGTGGGAGGAGATCTCCCTGGACTCGGCCATGGACATGATCGCGGACCGGGTGATCGCCACCCGTGACGCCACCTTCGAAGAGTCCGATGAGCAGGGTCGCCCACTCCGGCGCACGATGGGGATCGCCAGCCTGGGGGGCGCCACCATCGACAACGAGGAGAACTACCTCTGGCGAAAGCTGATGGTGGGCCTGGGCGTCGTCCAGGTCGAGAACCAGGCCCGAATATGACACTCCGCCACCGTCCCCGGTCTGGGGGCTTCGTTCGGTAGGGGCGGCGCCACCACCTTCCCCGGCGACCTTGTGAACTCGGACTGCGTGGTGGTGATGGGATCCAACATGGCGGAGTGCCACCCGGTGGCCTTCCAGTGGGTGGTGGAGGCCCAGAAGCGGGGTGGCAAGCTGGTCCACGTCGACCCTCGTTTCACCCGGACCAGCGCCCTGGCCGACCTGCACATCCCACTGCGGGCGGGCAGCGACATCGCCTTCCTGGGCGGGCTGATCCACTACGTCCTGGAGAACCAGCGCTATTTCCGCGACTACGTGGTCAACTACACCAACGCTGCCACGATCATCGATGAGCGCTTCCTGGACACCGAGGACCTGGACGGATTCTTCTCCGGCTGGAACCAGGACCAGGGGATGTACGACAACCGCACCTGGCAGTACCGGGGGGGGTCGGTCTGGGCGGCCGCCGGACAGCGCACCGCTCCCGCGCCGCAGGGCGACGGTGTCGTGGTGGCGGGTGAGGTGCCCTTCGAGGACCCCAGCCTGGAGGACCCCCACTGCGTCTTCCAGCTCCTGCGCCGCCACTTCTCCCGGTACACCGAGGAGATGGTGGAGCGCGCCTGCGGGGTCCCCGCCGACCAGTTTCGCCGGCTGGCCGAGCTGATCTGCGACAGCTCGGGCCCGGAGCGGACCACCTGCTTCGTGTACGCGGTGGGCTGGACCCAGCACACGGTGGGGGTGCAGTACATCCGCACCGCCGCGATCCTGCAATTGCTGCTGGGAAACATGGGCAGGCCGGGGGGCGGCATCCTGGCCCTCCGGGGCCATGCCAACATCCAGGGGGCCACCGACATCGCCACCCTCTTCGACGTCCTCCCCGGCTACCTGCCGATGCCGATGGTCCAGGACGCTGCCGACCTGGACGGGTTCTGTCGGCCCCATGGAGGTGCCGCCGGTGGCTACTGGGGCAACCTCAAGGCATATCTGGTCTCCCTGCTCAAGGCCTACTGGGGCGATGCCGCCACCGCCGACAACCAGTTCGCCTTCCACTACCTTCCCCGTCTCACCGGCGACCACTCCACCTACCAGAGCACCCTGGGCATGGTGGACGGGACCGTGAAGGGGTTCTTCGTCCTGGGTGAGAACCCGGCCGTGGGCTCAGCCCACGGCACCCTGCACCGCCGGGGGCTGCGCAATCTGGACTGGCTGGTGGTCCGCGATCTCTACGAGATCGAGACGGCCGGATTCTGGTACGACTCGCCGGAGGTGGCCGCCGGCGAGGTCCGGAGTGAGGAGATCGGCACCGAGGTGTTCTTCCTGCCGGCGGCGGCCCACACGGAGAAGGACGGGAGCTTCACCAACACCCAGAGGCTGCTCCAGTGGCATGAGCGGGCCATAGACCCGGCGGGGGACCGCCGGTCCGAGCTCTGGTTCGCCTACTGGCTGGGCCGGCGGATCCGCGAGAAGCTGGAGGGTCGGCAGGTGGATCGTGACCGGCCGGTCCTGGACCTCACCTGGGAATACCCCTTGGAGGGCGATCAGCAGGAACCACGGGCCGAGGCGGTCCTGAGAGAGATCAGCGGCGTGGCGGCCGACGGAAGCCCGCTCCCCGGATTGGGGGCGCTGCGCGACGACGGCAGCACCAGCTCGGGAACCTGGATCTACTGCGGGGCGTACGCCGGGGGCCAGAACCAGACCTCTCGCCGACGTCCTCATTGGGAACAGAGCTGGGTGGCCCCGGAGTGGGGCTGGGCCTGGCCGATGAACCGCCGGGTCCTGTACAACCGGGCGTCCGCCGACCCCTCCGGACGGCCCTGGTCGGAGCGGAAGCGCTACCTGGCCTGGGACGCGGAGCAGGGACGCTGGACGGGGCCGGACGTTCCCGACTTCCCGGTGGACCGCGCCCCCAGCTACAAGCCGCCGCCCGGAGCCTCTGCCGAGAACTCGCTCCCGGGGGACCGTCCGTTCGTCATGCAGGCGGACGGCCGCGGCTGGCTGTTCGCCCCCAGCGGCCTGCTCGATGGTCCGTTCCCCACCCACTACGAGCCGCAGGAGTCGCTGACGCGCAATCCGCTGTACGAGCAGGAGGCCAACCCCGCTCGGCAGCGTTTCCTGCGTCCCGACAACCCCTACCACCCGACCGCAGGAGAGGAAGGCGCGGACCGCTTCCCCTTCGTGATGACCACCTACCGGCTCACCGAGCACCACACCGCCGGAGGGATGAGCCGCTTCCTGGCCCGGCTGAGCCAGCTCCAACCGGAGATGTTCTGCGAGGTGAGCCCTGAGCTCGCCGAACTCCGGCGCCTCCGGCATGGCGGCTGGGCAACCATCGTCACGGCGAGAGCCTCGATCGAGGCCAGGGTCCTGGTCACCGCCCGGGTCACGCCGCTTCGGGTGCAGGGCCACCAGCTGCACCAGGTCGGGCTCCCCTACCACTGGGGCAGCCGCGGGCTGGTGCGAGGCGACTCCGCCAACGACCTCTTCCCACTGGTCCTGGACCCCAACGTCCACATCCAGGAGGTCAAGGCCGCCACCTGCGACATCCGGCCCGGACGGCGGGCCGACCAGCCGCCGTCGTGAGCTCTGCACCGCGGCAGCCGACGGTGGCCCTGCCCCTATGGCAGGCCGGAGGAACCCGAATGGGGTTCTTCACCGACAGCTCGGTGTGCATCGGTTGCAAGGCCTGCGAGGTGGCCTGCAAGGAGTGGAACGAGGTACCCGACCTGAAGCCCGCCTGGAGCGGCAACTCCTACGACAACACCCTGCGGCTGGGGGCGAACAGCTGGCGCCACGTGGCCTTCGTGGAGCGGGTGCGTCAGGACGACGCGGCCGGGGTGAGGTGGCTCATGAGCTCCGACGTGTGCAAGCACTGCACCCGGGCCGCCTGTCTCGAGGTCTGCCCGACCGGGGCGATCTTCCGATCTGAGTTCGGGACGGTGGTGGTCCAGGACGACGTCTGCAACGGATGTGGCTACTGCGTGGTCGCCTGCCCCTTCGGGGTGATCGAGCGCCGGGAGGATGACGGCCGGGCCTTCAAGTGCACCCTCTGCTACGACCGGCTCAAGGTCGGGGAGCAGCCGGCCTGTGCCAAGGCCTGCCCGACGGCGTCCATCCAGTTCGGACCGGTGGAGGAGCTGCGGGAGGCCGCCCAAGCGCGGCTGGAGCAGGTGCGGGGCCAGCCGGGGGGTGAGGAGGCGCGCCTGTACGGGGCGGACGAGGGGGACGGCGTGGGCGGCTTCGGCGCCTTCTTCCTCCTGCTGGACCGGCCCGAGGTGTACGGCCTCCCACCTCGCCCGGAGTACCGCCGCCGGGACGTGGTCACCATGTGGGGAGCGGCTTCGGTGGCAGCCTGGCTGCTGGTGGGCGGCCTGGCAGGAGCGCTGAGATGGCGGCGGTAGAACGGCGCGAGGAGCCCGCTGAGAGGCCGCTGGTGCCGCGAGAGCGGCCCCGCTCCTACTACGGGCTGCCGATCGTGCGGCGGCCGGCCTGGACCTGGGAGGTGCCCCTCTACTTCTTCACCGGGGGCACCGCCGGTGCCCTGGCCGCGGTCTCCATCCTGGCCCGCTGGAGCGGCCAGCACCGGATGGGCCGGAGCGCTCGCCGGATGGCGCTGGCGGGGGCGCTGGTGAGCCCGGCGCTGCTGATCTCGGACCTGGGGCGTCCTGCCCGATTCCTCAACATGCTGAGGGTGCTGCGGCCGACCTCCCCGATGAGCCTTGGGAGCTGGACCCTGGCCGGGTTCGGGACCGCGCTCGGGATGGCCGAGGCGGCTGACCTGGCCGGCCTGCCGGTGGCCGTGACGGGAACGATGGAGGGGGCGGCGGGCATCCTGGGACCGATCCTCGCCAACTACACGGCGGTGCTCCTGGGCGACACCGCCAACCCCACCTGGCGTGGGGGACGCCACCTCCTGCCCTTCGTCTTCTCCGGCAGCTCGCTGGCGGCCGCCGGCGGGGCGCTCTGTCTGGCCGGCCCCGGGGAGGGGAGGGCGGCGTCCCGCCGCATGGTGGTGGTCGGGACAGCGCTGGAGCAGGCCGCCTTCCTGGCCATGGAGTCCCAGCTGGGACCCTTGGCCGAGCCCTACCGGACCGGGAGGGGTGGGCGCCTCGCTCAGGCCCACAGGAGAGCCTCCTGGGCGGGGGCGCTATTGGTGCTCGCCGGGAGGCGGAGCCCTCTCCTGCAGCGGCTTGGCGGGGCTCTGGCCCTGGGGTCCTCCGCCCTCCTGCGTCAGGCTGTCTACCGGGCGGGGTTCCAGGCCGCGGACGATCCCGCGTACCTGGTGGAGAGCCAGGAGAGCTGAAAGCGGCGGAGTCGCCCCCGCTCCCTCCCTCTCAGAATCTCTCGGAGGCCAGGAGCGCGCTGAAACCGAGCAGCGCGACACCCGTGCCGGCGTGCAGCGCCCGGCGCATCCGCCGGCGCTGCAGCCAGGGGCGGAGGCTGGAGATGCCCGCCGAGACGGCCAGGAGGTACACCAGCGAGAGCAGGGCGTGACTCCAGGCGAAAGCCAGCACCCAGCCCAGGCCCGAGCCGGGCCGCAGGAACTGCGGGAGCACCGCGAGGTAGAAGACCAGCACCTTGGGATTGGTGATGTTGGAGAGGAATCCCTGGCGCCACCCGCTGCGGACGTTCCCGATGGCGGAGCCGCCGTTTTCCTCGGCTGAATCCGGCGCCCGGGCCGCCGAGCGCAGGGCCTGAGCCCCCAGGTAGGCCAGGTAGACGACGCCGGCCCAGCGGATGGTTTGGAAGAGCGGCTGGGCCCTCAGGATGACCGCGCTGAGCCCGGCGGCCGCCAGCGTCCCCTGGAGGGCGTTGGCGCTGCTGATCCCCAGAGCCGCGGAGCGCCCGCGGCGGGCGCCGCCCAGCAGGGCGTTCCGCGTGACCACCGCGAAGTCCGGGCCCGGCACCAGGACCAGGACCGCGGCGAGCGCCAGGTACTCCCCGTACGCCGACCACTCCACCGGCTCACCCAATGCCGAGGCGAGGTGAACGGTCAACCCTGCGCCGACCCGTGGGGCGGCGGCGACGGGGGCACCGGGTCGTCGACGGCAACGCCCTCCGGATGGCGGCTGCGGAAGCGCGCCACCTTGTCCCGGTTGAGGCAGCGCAAGGAGCAGAACCGCCGGCTGCCGTTGCGCGAGGTGTCCACGAAGACCAGGTCGCAGCGCTCCGCGGCACAGGTCCCGAGGCGGCTCGACCACCCGGACCCGATCACCGTGGCCAGGGCCACGGCGCAGGTCGCGC
>JAKBTP010000204.1 GCA_021844355.1 bacterium
AGGATGAGGCGGCCACCGGCCTCCACCGCCGCCTGCTCCACCGAGATCTCAGCTATCACGGGGCGCATCTCCGGGAGGCTCCAGCTCCGGGCTCAGGAGGTCGACGCCCAGGGCGTGCCGGCGGACCCTCAGCAAAGTTCCCGGGGGCAGCTTCTCCAGCACGTCAGGGGGCAGCTGCACGCTCCCGTCCTTGCCCACCACCGCGAACTCCTGCCCCCGGCGCCCTTCGGCCCCGATGCGGCCGTCCCGGATGGTCACGGTGCGGGGCATGGCCGCCCCCACCTCGGGGTCGTGGGTCACGCTGACCACGGTGGCACCGAGGGCCTGGTTGATCTGGGCGAGGAGGGCCACCACCTGATCGCGACTCCTGGTGTCCAGCTGGGAGGTGGGCTCGTCCACCAGCAGGAGCCGGGGGGCCGGGGCGGCGCCGGTGGCGATCGCCACCCGCTGCTGCTCCCCGCCGGAGAGGGTGGCCACGGTGCGACGGGCCAGGTGGCCCATCCCCAGCTGCTCCAGGAGCTCCTGGGCGCCGAAGGGAGGATGGTGGCCCCGGGCGCGGGCGCCGCGCTGGGCGAACTCCACGTTCTGCGCCGCGGTGGCATACGGGAGGAGGTTGCGAGCCGGGTCCTGGAGCACCAGGCTCACCTCGGTGGCCCGGAGCCGGAGGAGCTGGCTGGAGCTGAGCCGCCCCAGGTCGTACTCGCCGAGGCGGATCCGGCCCGCGGAGGGGCGGTGGAGCCCGGAGAGCAGCGCCAGGATGGTGGACTTGCCGGAACCGGAGGGACCCAAGAGGGCGAACTCCTCCCCCGCCTCCACGTCCAGGTCCACCCCCCGCAGCGCCACCACGTCCCCCTCCTGGCTGGGGTACAGGTGGACGATGCCCTCCATGTGGATGTCCAGACCGCGGGCTCGAGTGTTCACATGATCTCCGTGCGCAGCCGGCTCCAGGAGGCCAGGCGCAGGGTGGCCAGCGCCGAGGCCACCGCCGCGACCAAGAGGAGCACCACCAGGAGCCCCACCATGAGCAGGATGGGGAGGGGGACCAGCACCAGCTCCACAGGAGGGCTTCCCGCAGTCGAGCTGAACTCCGGGACCGAGGGCAGCGCCAGCAACACCCCGAGCAGGCCCGCCCCCACCCCCAGAACCACCCCGGGGACCAGGACCATAAGCTGCTCCCCCAGCAGGGAGTTGCGCAGCGCACTCTCCGGGAGCCCGATCGCCCGCAGCACCGCCAGCTCGAAGGCCCGGCGCCGGGCCGACATGAACACCGAGAAGACGGCCGCCCCCATGGAGAGTACGGCGGCGGCCCCGGCGGCGAAGAGGAAGAAGAGGTATGCGAGGGCGATCCCTCCCCGGTTCATGGCGGAGATCGCCGCCGCGGGCGTCTTCGAGCTGAGGATCCGGATCCCCTGGGCCTTAAGCCGGCTCACGACGCTGGCCGGGGCGTCCTTGGCCAGCCACACCTCGTCCTCGGTGAGGCTGGGGGGCTGGGTCTCCGAACGGACCGCCTGGTTGAGGTCCAGGAGGAACCCCTGGCCCCCCAGCTGGGGGAGGGCGGCCACCTGGTACCGGACGTTGACCGTGAGCAGCCCGCCATCGAAGTTCTCCACCGAGGCGGCGGCCGGGTCCTGGACCGAATTGGCCACGGTCACCACCCCGGGGAGGACCGCGGGCAGCCCGCCCGGGTACACCGAGGGGGTGGTGGTGTCACTGGCCTGGTCCAGCACCGAGAGCCTGAGCGCCGGCCGTCCCCCCACGGTCGAGCTGGAGACCGCCATCCCGGGGCCGGAGCTGGACCAGTAGGCGGGGTTGGCCAGGTACGAGGTCACCGGACGCGGATGGGAGCCGGGGTTGTCCTGGAGCGAGGAGATGGTCAGCTGGTAGCGGGCCGAGGACGGCCCGGTCGGGACCGGGCCCTGGAGCGGCACCGTGGTCTGGGCCTGGGTCCAGACCGGCAGCAGCTGGCTGACGTGGCAACCGAAGACGCAGGGGGCCGGCAGCGGGGCGGTGTAGGTGTGGGTGCCCTCGCTGAGGAAGCCGAAGTCGGCGACGGCGGGGTTGCCGTCCTGGTCCACCAGCGCCAGCTGGAGGTCGGGAGGAGGGCTGGGATTGCCGGTCATGGTGACCACGGCCTGGAGCGACGTTCCCCGCACCACCATCTCCGGGAGCAGGTGGGGGGTGAGCCAGTGGACCAGCCGCGAGAGCGACACCGAGGAGATGCCCGCCGGCCAGTACCCCACCCTGGCGAGTCGGCTGGCCTGCACGGCGATCAGGTTCTGGCTGGGGATCTTGGAGACCATCGCCGCCAGGGCGTAGCGACCGGTGGGATCGGCCCGGTCCACCGCCGCCTCCAACCCCAGCCCGGAGGGCAGCTGCACCTGGAGCACCCTGGGGGCACCGAGGGCGAAGTCGGCGCGCACCTGCCGGTTCACCCCCGCCGCCGCCCAGCCGGCGACAGCGAAGCAGGCCAGCGCCGCGGCCACCGCCAGGACCGCGACCTGGCGCAGGCTGGCCGGTCGGCGGACCACCTGGCGCACCGCCAGCCCCAGGCCCAGGTGACCACCGCTGCGGGTGCGCCGCACGACCAGCTGGGCGAGCGGCGGAAGCAGCCTCATCCCCAGGATGGCCAGCGCCACCGCCACCAGCCCGGGGGCGAAGGCGGCTATGGGGTTGGGCTGGCGGCCGTTCAGGACCCCCGAGGCGAGCAGCTCCAGGATCCCGGCCACAGCCAGCGCCAGCCCTCCGGCGTCCAAGGCCGCGCGCGCCGTGCTGGAACTCCTGGGCTCGACCCCCCGCAGGTCGTCCACCAGCTTCCGGGTCAGGATCCGCCAGGCCCCGAAGACCACCGCCACCAGCCCGCCGGCGAAGGCGGCCAGGGCGGCCACCAGAGCCAGGGGTTGGAAGCTGAGCTGGCCGCCGGGGAGCAGGGCCGGGCGGACCAGGGCCACCACCAGGTAGGCGAGCAGGAGCCCCACCGGCACCGCCAGGGCCAGCATCGCCACCGGCTCCAGGAGCCCCGCCGACAGCACCGAGGGCAGGCGGAAGCCCCGGAGCTTGGCCAGCGCCACCTCCTTCTGCCGCGCCTCGGCGGTGCGGGCCACCAGCCCGAAGAGCACGAAGAGGGCGAGGAGGACCAGCTGCAGGTCCACCACCAGGACGATCGCCTGCATCAGCTGGTTCTCCCGGTTGGCCTGCGCGGCGAGCGAGGTGAGCTGGGTGGAGACCGTGAGCTGCAGGTTCTGGTTGGCGTCGGTGTCGAAGTTGCCCAGCGCCCGGTTGAAGGCAGGGGCCCCCGAGAGGTGCAGGGAGGAGAGCTTGAGGAAGAGCTCGTCACTGGCCAGGGTCCCGGGCACCGAGGAGATGGTGGCCTGGGGGGTGAACATGGAGTCCAGCTGGGGAAGGCAGAAGGGCGCCTGAGGAGGGCATGACTGGCCGAAGCCGAAGTAGTCGTCCGCGAACCAGAACGGCGCGGAGGGGTTCCCCACCGCCACGATGCCGGCCACCTGGACCACCTTCTCGATGCTGGTTCGGTTGGGAATGCCGTTCACGTAGCGGACCGGCCCGGGGATGCTGGTGGTGAGCCGGGATCCCACCTGGGCGCCCAGGCTCTGGGCGCTGCGGTCGGTCAGCACCACCTCGCCCGCCGACCGGGGGCAGCTCCCCTTGAGGAAGTGGAGCTGGCCGCAGGCACCGGGGTCCGAGATCAGGTCGGAGCCGAACTTGGCCCCGCTCGGGCCGACCACGGTGAGCCCGGCGTCCAGCACCAGCTTCTGGGGCGAATACCACCGGGAGAGGCCATACTGGCGGGCCGCCTGGAGGCCGGCCTCCGCCGCCGCCACCTGGCCCGCGCCCTGCCGGGGGATGAGGGTTATGCCGTCGAACGCCGGCGGGTTGGAGGCCAAGATGGAGTGCAGCACGGAGTCATTGGCGGTGGCCAGGTACAGCGGCCCGGCGGCCGCGGCGAGCACCGCCACCACCCCCACCACGAAGAGGGCGAGCGCCCCTCCCAGCCGCCAGCGCACCGCCCGGAGGAGGAGCCTGAGCTGGCTCACCAGCCGGCTCGTTCCGCGAGGCGGACGCTCACCGGCCCAGCCTAGCTCCCGGTTCGGCAGGCGCGCCATCCCCCAACGGGCTGAATCGAAGATGGGGAGTGGGCAACCCCGGTCCCCGACCTAGACTGGGGAAGAGAGTTGGTGATCCAGGAGGTCGAGATGCGCACCAGGAGGCTCGGGAAGGGGGGGCTGGAGGTCTCGGAGCTGGGGCTGGGCTGCATGGGCATGTCCGAGTTCTACGGGCCGCGGGACGACGAGGAGTCGATCGCCACCATCCAGATGGCGCTCGACCAGGGGGTGACCCTGCTGGACACCGCCGACATGTACGGCCCCTTCCACAACGAGCGGCTGGTGGGCAGGGCGATCCAGGGGCGGCGGGAGCAGGTGGTCCTCGCCACCAAGTTCGGCAACCAGCGCCAGGAGGACGGATCCTTCCTGGGGATTAACGGCCGCCCCGAGTACGTGCGCGCGGCCTGCGACGCCTCCCTGGAGCGCCTTGGGGTCGACCACATCGACCTCTACTACCAGCACCGGGTCGACCCCAAGGTGCCGATCGAGGAGACGGTCGGAGCCATGTCCCAGCTGGTGGAGGCGGGCAAGGTCCTCCACCTGGGCCTCTCCGAGGCGGCCCCGGCCACCATCCGCCGGGCCCACGCGGTCCACCCCATCGCCGCCCTCCAGACCGAGTACTCCCTCTTCAGCCGGGAGCCGGAGGCCGAGATCCTGCCCACCGTGCGCGAGCTGGGCATCGGGTTCGTGGCCTACAGCCCCCTGGGCCGGGGAATGCTCACCGGCCGCTACCGGGATCCCGGAAAGCTGCAGCCCGGAGACTTCCGCAACACCCGCTACCCCCGCTTCTCGGCTGCCAATCTCGAGCACAACCTGAGGCTGGTCGACCGCATCGAGGAGATCGCCAGGGAGAAGGGGGCCACCCCCGGCCAGGTGGCCATCGCCTGGGTCCTCCACCAGGGAGAGGACATCGTGCCCATCCCCGGCACCAAGCGCCGGCGCTACCTGGAGGAGAACCTATTGGCCGCCGAGCTTGAGCTGGACCAGGAGACGATGGACCTCCTCTCGGAGGTGGCCTCGCCGAAGGCCATCCGCGGCGACCGCTACGCCGACATGAGCACCGTCAACCGCTGACCGGCCGGCTCGGCCGGAGCACAAGATGCGGGGTACAATCCAGCCAGCTCAACTAGATGCTGTAGCCGAGAGGAGACCCCGTGCGCTGCCCCTACTGCAACCACCACGACCTTCGGGTGGTGGACTCGCGCGACTCCGAGACCGGGGAGGCGATCCGCCGCCGGAGGGCGTGCAACAACTGCGGGCGCCGCTTCACCAGCTATGAACGGATCGAGTCGATCCCCTTCTACATCGTCAAGAAGGACGGAAGACGCGAGGACTTCGATCGGCAGAAGCTCTTCTTGGGGCTGATGAACGCCTGCAAGAAGCGGGACATCTCCCCGGAGCGGGTGCAGCAGATCGTGGAGGAGATCGAGACCGAGCTGCGCGGGACGGGGCAGTCGGAGCTCCCCAGCCGGGAGGTGGGAGAGCTCGTGATGGCCCGGCTCCGGGAGCTGGACGAGGTGGCCTACGTGCGCTTCGCCTCGGTCTACCGCTCCTTCCGGGACCTCTCCGAGGTCAAGCAGGAGATCGACCACCTCCTCTCCGCCGACCGCGTCGGGGGCCGGCGCCGTGCCCCCGCCCGCTGACCTCGCGGAGAGGCTGCTCGCGCTGAGGGAGCGGATCGCCCAGGCGGCGGCCTCGGCCGGCCGCAGCCCTGGCGAGGTCCAACTGCTGGCCGTCACCAAGGGGCGGCCCCTGGAGGTGGTTCGGGAGGCGGTGGCCAGCGGCCTTAGCGAACTGGGCGAGAACTATGTCCAGGAGTGCTCGGAGAAGGCCGCCCAGCTGGGTCCGACCGAGGGGGTCCGCTGGCACCTGATCGGGCACCTCCAGCGCAACAAGGCGCGGCGCGCGGCCCAGCTCTTCCAGGTGGTGGAGAGCGTGGACTCGGTGGCGCTGGCAAGGCTCCTGGCGGAGGCGGTCCCCGCCCCCGGGCCGCCGCTCCCGGTGCTTCTGGAGGTGGAGCTGACCGGCGTCCCCACCCGCTCCGGGGTCGGGGAGGGAGAGCTCTCGCCGTTGGCGGAGGCGGTGGCGCAGCTGCCCGGCCTGCGCCTCTCAGGGCTCATGACGGTGGCCAGCCAGCAGCAGCCCGGGCGGGAGTTCTCCCGCTGCCGGGAGCTGCGCGACCGGCTCCAGGCGGAGCTGGGGGTGGAGCTGCCGGTCCTGAGCATGGGGATGTCCTCGGACTTCGAGGCGGCGATCCGGGAGGGAAGCACCGAGGTCCGGATCGGGACCCTCCTCCTGGGGCCCCGGCCGCAGCCGCCCTCACGGGGCGTCGGCTGAGGGCGGGACTCCTCCCGGCGGCCGGCGGCCGAAGATCCTGAAGGTGCCCAGCAGCCGGCGGTTGCGAGCGGTCTCCAGGCGGCTCTCGCGGGCGGCCATGAACAGGTCCGGACGCTGGGCCCTCCAGTCCCCCACCGCCGAGCGCAGCAGGACCGCGAGGTAGCTGGCCACCGGCACCGCCACCAGCGCCCCCAGGAAGCCGGCCACCTCCACCCCCGCGAAGAGGGCCACCAGGGTGATCAGGGGGTGGAGCTGAACGAACCTCGCCTGGATCCGGGGCACCAGGACGTACCCCTCCACGGCGTGGATGAAGAGGAAGAGGAGCAGGGTGAAGAGGGCCAGGGTCGGGCTCTTGGTGAGGGCCAGGAGGAGCGCCACCGCACCTCCGGCGAATGGCCCCACCAGCGGGATGAGCTCGAAGAGCCCGGCGGTGAGGGCGATCACCAGGGGGAAGGGGACGCCCAGGAGAGCGGTGCCCACTCCGGCCAGCGCCCCCACCACCACCGCCAGCACGAGCTGGGCCCGGACATACCCACCCACCACCACCACGTAGGCATCCAGGGCAAAGTCCAACTCCCGCCCCACCCGGGTGGGCAGAAGTCCCATGAGCCCGGAGCGGAGTCGCGGGCCATCGCGCATCAGCCAGAAGGCCAGCACCAGGGTGACCACCACGTCCACCAGTACGCCGACCGCCCCCGCGATCCCGCTGACCGCCAGCCCGGTGAGCTGGGGCGCCAGGGAGGCCAGCTTGGAGGTGAGGAAGCTGACCGCGTTGATCTTTATGCCGTGGTCGTTCAGCTGCCGCTGCAGGCTCCGCCCCAGCACGTCCCCCCGGTGGACCAGACTGGGCACCTGCTGGGCCAGGGACCGGCCCTCCTGGGCCAGGGGGCCGGACACCAACCAGCCCACCAGGACCAGAACCCCCATCCCCACCAGCATGGTGAGGAGGACGGCCAGGGTTTTGGGGAGGTGCAGCCGGCGCTGGGCACGGACTGAGAGCGGGGCCCCCAGGATCGCCACGATCCCGGCCACCAGGAGGCAGACCAGGACGGTGAGGACCGCCCCGGCCAGCTCCCGGAGGACCAGGAAAAGCTGGTAGGCGAGGAAGATCGCCAGCAGCACCGCCGCCGCCCTTCCCCAGAGGAGGGCGGAGCGGCGCAGCCGCCCCTCGTCAGGCGGGGGGGTGGGAGCGGGCGCCGCGGGCGGGGGCGAGGAGGCCATACTGGCGGCGAGTGTAGGGGAACGGCGAGCTCAGCCGACCTCCACCTGCAGCTGCTGGAGGCCCGTGGCCCCCTCGGGATAGCTGCCCGTGGCCCTCGTGGTCTGGGGACGGGAGGAGCCGTCCGTGGCCCGCACCGTGAGCTGGTAGAGCCCCGGAGCGGGTGTCCACAGGAGGCTCCAGACGGTCCAGCAGTACGGGGAGAGGGGCGGCTGGAGGCTGGCCCGCCGCCAGGTCCTGCCCCCGTCCACGCTCACCTCCACCTGGGAGATGCCTCTAAGACCGGCGTAGGCGACCCCGCTCAACAGGTAGCGCCGGCCCCCGGACAGCTGCCCGTTGGCGGCTGGGAAGTCGAAGCGGGAGAAGGTCCTGGGGAGCGCCGCCGGGTTCCACCCCTGCTGCTCCCAGTAGCCCGCGTAGCTGCCTTTGGTGAACCGTATCCCGGTCAGCCACTTGGGGTTCTTCATCCCGTACAACCCGGGCGCGAGGATCCGGGCCGGGTAGCCGTGCTCAGCAGGGAGCGGCCGGCCGTCCAGCCTGAGGGCCAGGAGCGTCCCGGGGTGAACCCCCTGGGCCAGCTCCAGGCTCTCGGTGTAGCCATCCGCGCAGTGGAAGACCAGCTGGTCGGTCCCCGCGGGCACCCCGGTGAGCTCCAGCAGCCTGGCCAGGGGAACTCCGCGCCAGCTGCCGTTGCTGATCAAGGTGCCGCCCACCGGGTTGGAGATGCACTCCAGGGTCTGGAACTGCTCCACCTGGGGCATGGCGGAGATCTCCGCCAGGGACAGACTGAGCGCCCTGGTCCCCGCCACGGAGAGGCGCCAGCTGGAGCCCGATATCCGTGGAGGGCCGAAGAGATCCTTGGAGACGACGTAGAAGTCCCCGGCAGGGGTGACCGGGGCGGGCAGCCGGCCGAGGGTGGAGCCGGAGGCGGGAGCTGGCGGGGCGGCGGCGATCGCCCTCACCCCGAGGTACCCCAGGGAGGCCACCCCCAGGGAGCCTCCCACAAGCTCCAGGAAACTTCGCCGGCTGAGCGGGGCTCCCAAAAGGTCCCGGCGCGGGGAGCCGGCCCGGCGGCCGCGAGCCAGCTGCGGGAGGTTGGGCGGCAGCAGCGCCACCAGCCACTCCACCAGCGTGGCCCAGGTGGCGCTGGTGCCCAGCCCTCCCTCGGCCGCCACCACCAACGGCAGGGTGAGGAGCCAGATCCCGGCCGCCCCCAGGAGCGCCACCTGCCACCTGGGTGCCCGGAAGCGGGAGATGAGCACCGCCGCCGCCCCCGCCACCACCACCAGCAGGAGGGCGGTGCCCAGCACCAGGAGGGGTCGTCCGCGCTCCTGGAGGGCGTCGATCAGGGTCCCGAAGACCGGTCCGGGGACGAGGACAACCAGCCCTCCCCCCACCGCCTGGAGCAGGCCGGGCAGGCCGAGGAGCTGGAGGGCGAGGCTGAGGGAGACCGCCAGCAGCCCCGAGGCGGCGCCCGCCCTGGCGGCCCGCCGCCACGGCGGGCGCGCGGCCGTCCCTGGGCGGGCCCCTTTCACATCCCCTGTGGCCCGGGGCCGGCGGGGACACCGGTGGGGGCGGCGGCCCCGGCCCCCCGAGCGGGACGGAGGTCCCGGAGGAGCAGCCGCAGCTGCTCACGCCCCTTCCAGCGGTTCACCTCGAGCTCGAAGAGCACGTCCACCCGCCGCCCCACCGGGAGGTGAGGGTGGAGCCAGGGGCGGTTGAAGGTGATCGCCTCGGCCGAGCCGCTCTGGTCCGCCAGCCCAACCCGGAGGTGCTCCCGCCCTTTCCCGAAGGGGGCCGCGGCCGTCACCTGGCAGTCCAGGGCGCAGAGCAGCACCTGGGGGTTGCCACGGCCGAAGGGCTCCAGCCGGGCCAGCTGGTCCGCCAGCCGGAAGTTGCACTCGGCGAGGGTGGCGACCGCGTCCACCGAGAACCGGCGCTGGGGCAGGTGCCCGTTGCGCTGGGTGGCGACCGCCTCCTGCACCGCCGCGGAGAACTCCCCAGCGCTGTGGGCGTCCACGGGGAGGCTGAAACCGCCAGCCCCCTGGTGGCCTCCGTATCGGAGCAGGGAGGGTGCCGCCACGGCGAGTGCCTCCACGATGTTGACCCCGTCCACCGCCCGGGCCGAGCCCCGCCACTCCGTCCCCTGGCGGCTGTACGCGAAGGCGGGCCGCTGGTACTCGTCCGCCAGCCGGCCGGCCACCAGACCCACCACCCCGGGATGGAAGGTCTCGTGGCCCACCACGATGGCCGGCAGGTCATCGCCCATCTCCTCCACCAGCTGCTGGGCCACCTCCAGGGCCTCCTTCAGCCGGAGGCGCCGCTCTCCGTTGAGGCGCTGCAGCTCGCGGGCGCTCGAGGCGGCCTCCCCCGGGTCCTGGGCCAGGCAGCAGGCGAGCGCCAGGTCGGCTTCCCGCATCCGCCCGGCGGCGTTGATCCGGGGGCCCAGGCTGAACCCCAGGTCGGAGCTGGTGGGCGCGCCCTCGATCCCCGCGGCCCGGGCCAGGGCCAGGAGGCCGAGCGGGGCCGACTCGGCCCAGGTGAAGAGACCCTGGCGCACCAGCTGGCGGTTCTCGTCCAGAAGGGGCATGAGGTCGGCGACCGTCCCCAGGGCCACCAGGGGCAGCTGCTGCGCGGCGGTGCCCCCGGGGACCAGCCCGGCGCGCTCCAGCGCCTGCACCAGCTTGTACGCCACCCCGGCCCCGGCCAGGCCCTTGAAGGGATACTCGTCCCCGGGCTGCTGAGGATTGACCAGCGCCTCCACCTCGGGAAGCAGGACCCGGCCTCCCGCTCCCTCCCGCAGGGGCAGGTGGTGGTCGGTGATCACCAGTGCCATCCCCCTCGGCCTGGAAGCGGCGACCTGGACGGCGGTGGTCCCGCAATCCACGCTCACCACCACCTCCACCCCCTTGCGCCCGAGCTCGGAGAGCGCCTCCGGGTTGAGGCCGTATCCCTCGGCCTCGCGGCTGGGGATGTAGGGCAGGGCCTGGGCGCCAGCGGCGGCCAG
>JAKBTP010000007.1:0-2562 GCA_021844355.1 bacterium
GCCCGAGTGGTGCCACCTGCCTACCGCCTCTCCACCTCCAGGGCCTGCCAGAGCCGCCAGGGAGAGGTCGTGGTGTCGACCTCCAACTCGAGCTCCCGAGTCTCCGCCGAGGCGGCGCTGAGTCCCTGGGGCCCGACGTGAGTGGTCAGGTCCTCGAAGCGAACCCGGAACCAGGCCCGGCCTTCAGCGCCGGAGGCTCGGTCGGAGGGGGCCCACCGCAGCCCCTGGCGCGCCGGCCTCCATCTCACCTCCCCGCGGGCCAGCTCCGCTCCGTGGGCGCTTAGCCGGGCCAGGAGAGCTGGCGCGACCAGCCGGGCCAGCGCCAGCTCGTCTCGCTCTGAGGTGGCGGACTCGAGCTCGTCCACCATCTGTCGCAGCCGAAGGGTGACCAGCTCCACGCCCCTCTGGCGTTCCGCAGAGGTCCGGTCCAGGCGGCGGAGGAGCGCCGCCGCCCTACTCATGGCTGCCACCCGGGGAGGAGACGGCGCTCAGCATCTGGTCGAGGGCCGCGAGGACCCTCCGGTCCACTTCGGCCAGGGGACGGTGGCGGCGGGTCGCCAGCTGGGCAGAGGTCGGCACCCAGGGTCGCCGCAGGCGGACGGGTGCGCTGCGCTCGACCCGGCGCAGGGCGGGGTCAACCCCGGTCCCGCCCACGCCCGAGATCACCGCCGCGACTTGGCGCCGGCCCGGAAGGGCCACCACCTGCTCGAGCAACCAGAGGCAGCTCCGCAGGCAAGCGTCTCCCTCGTGAGTGACCACCACCACCCAGTCGGCTACCGAGGCGTAGAAGCGAGCGGAAGTAGACAGCTCCCGGCCCCCCGTCCCGCCATCCACCACGACGGTCCGGAAGCTGGGGCGCAGGTGGTAGCGATAGAGGTAGTCGAGGTGCTCTACCCCGATAGGGGTGGACTCCCGAGATGTGGTCCGGCCGAGCAGGGCCCGGAAACCGTCCGACGGGCCACTCCAGAGAAGCCGCTCCAGGCTGGCGGCGCCGCTGGCCAGGTCGGAGAGTCGCAGCAGGACGTGGTCCAATCGCGCCGAGGGCCAGAGGTCATCGTCCATGGTGGCGGCTCCGAGCAGGAGGTCGAGGGAGGGATGCTCCTCGTCGGCGTCAATCAGCACTACCGGATTCCCGGAAAGGCTGGCGCCTCGCCAGGCGAGGTCCAGCGCCAGCATCGAGGTGCCCACTCCGCCCCGGGTCCCCAAGACCACCACCAACTCGGGGAGCCTGTCGGGCCGCGGTGATCCCGACCCCGAGGGGCTGGGCCATGAACCGCCGGCGTCGCGGACCACGCCCAGCGCCCGCTTCAGCGCGGCCACGCCACCCGGGGACCGCTCCGCGGTCCTCGGGGGTGGATCCGCGATCACCAGCAACGGGTGGCGGGGCGGGGCGGGAGCACTGACATCCCCAGGACTCCAGGGCAGAGTCGGGGGCGGGGAGTATTCCGGTGGTGGCGGCGGCTGGGCGGCGGCCGAAGGCCGGCGGGCCCCAGGGGTCAGCATCGGGGGAGGACCGGCGGCTCGGCCGCCGCCCCAAATCCGTGGGCGAGCCAGGACGTTGCCTCCGCCCGCAACCGGAGGGAGCCCAGCGGGCCGAGGCCGGCCAGAGGGATCTCGGCCGGCGCCCAGATCGTCACCTCGACCCCGAGTGGCGGCCCGCCCGCCCCGCAAGGCGAAAGAACCACCAGATCGCACCCACTGGCGCCGGGGACCTGGGCCGGGATCGCGGGGACCTCGGTGCACTGGGTCACCCCCAGCGCGCCGGCGGAACTCACAACTTCGTTGACCACGTCCAGCACGTTGCCGACCCCGTTGCCACACTCCGGGCCCCCATCCGCCGCGGCGCAGAGCTGGAACGTTCCGTTACGGGAGAGAGCGGTCTGGTCCACCGCCTGGGACCCCGCCTCGGCGGCGGCCTGGGCCTCCCCGAGCAGCTCCGCGTGGCGGCTCAGGATCAGCCCTCCGTCCACAGAGAGTGCTGCCACCGGCAGGAGCAGCATCACGAGGAGGAGGGCGAAGAGGGGCAGTATCTGACCCTGCTCTCGGGCCCGGGGGTCAGCAGTTGTCACCGGTGGAATCCTGGCTCGGATCCCGGCTGCGGAAGGGGTCTACCTTCTGTACCGACTGAGCCTGAAGCTCCGGGCTCAGCCAGCTGCCCACCAGTGGCAGCCAGGAGAGGTTGGGGCGGTAGGCGATAGAGACCACGACGTCACCGTCCGTCAGGGAGCCGCGGACCGGCGTCCCCCGCCTACAGAAGGTGTCCTGGGCGCCGCCCAGACCAAGCCAGATGAAGTACGAGTTGGGTATGGCTGCGGTGGGCGCCGGCAAGGGTCCGGCGCACCGGCCGCCGAAGCGGTCGGCAAGTGAAGCGGGGATCAGGCCGCCGCTGTCCGTCACGGAGGTCTCCAGCTGCAGCCGCGATTCGGCGCAGGCGGCCGCGGCGTCGGGTGCGCGCGCCGCCACCAGGGCAGAGGCAGAAGCGGCGGCGGTCATGGCGAGCTGGGTTCTGGCCACCTGCACGATGGCGGCGGCCGCAAGCCCGAGGAGCAGCAGGACGGGCAG
>JAKBTP010000007.1:2662-10340 GCA_021844355.1 bacterium
CCGCCAGCAGGAAGATGCCTGTCCCGATGGCCATCTCCACCATGGCCTGGCCCGAACTGCGACTCCGCCGCCCGGCGCTCATGAGAACGCCTTGCCAAACTGGGATATGGCCGGGAACAGGACGATCAGGATGAAGGGCAAAAGGATGCAGGCCGCGACTGGCAGGAGCATGGCCACCAGCGCCCGACGGCCCTCCTCGGTGACTCGGTCCAGCTGGCGATCCCTCAGCCCGCGGGCCAAATTGCCCAGCGGAGCTCCGGTGGCGATCCCCTCGGCGCGTTGGATCCTCACGACAGCCGCCAGGGCTGCGAGCGACGCGACCCGATAATGTGCGGCTGCTCGTTCCAGCTCGCCGTCAAGCGGGGGACTACCCGGGGTGGCGGAGCGAGTGAGGCAGTCCCTGATGATGGCGGCGGCCGGGCCGCCGCTCCTGGCCACCACCAGCTCCATGGCTCGCCGGGCGCCCACCCCACCCCCGGCCTGCTCCAGGGCCATCAGGTCCACCAGGAGAGGCAGTTCGCCCAAGATCGAGGTCCGGCGCCGCCGCGCCGAGCGCCGCAAGCACCCCGCCACCAAGAGCGGAGGCAGCGCGACGACCATCAGCAGCTGCACCGGAAGGTAGACGATCAGAACCAGGAGAGTTGCCAGAACCAGCGCCGCGGCCTCGGCGGCGAGCAAGCGGCCGAGGAGTTCCTCCGCACCCAGCTCGTATCCAGCTCGGTCCAAGTCCTGCCTAACCATCGCCCGGAGATCCCTGGGCAGATGGCCACCGGCCCGGGCCAGCCGCCCGGTGCCCGCGGCCGCCGCACCGGCGGAATGCAGCCGGCGCCTCCTTGAGGACTCCACACGCTCCCCCCAGGTTCGCTTGCGTGGCCATGCCCAGCCGGCCAGCCCAGCCATGGCGGCGGCGCCCGCCGCCCCCAGCAAGAGGGGCCAGCCCGCCACCAGCTGGGCCAGCAGGACGGCCACCGAGGCCGGCGCGATCCCAGCCCTCACGCTGAACCCTCCGCCAGCTCGTCCGTGTCGCCGGCTGTCGCGAATCCTTGGAGGACACCCAGCTCCGGCTCCGGCAGCCGCAAGATCCAGAGCATCCACAGGTAGCCCGCCACGATCAGGCCGAGGAGCAGCGAGAGCAGGAGCTGGCCCGAGATCGAGGCATAGGGTGCGAGGTAGCCGGGGTTGACCGCCCGCAGGACCACTAGGAGGCAGATGGGCATGGCGGCAATCACCATCGCCCCGAGTCGCCCCTGAGCCTGCTCCGCCCGCAGCTGACGCTGGACCGCCTCTAGCTGGTGGGCGGACCGGGACAGCTCGTCCAGCAGGGGGGTGAGCCGACCCCCGGACCGACTCCCGACCGCGAGGGCAGTGGCGGTGAGGGTGAAGAGGGGCTGGCTGACCCGAAGCTGAGCTTCCCCTAGCGCCTGCTCTAGGGAGACCTGCCGCTGGCGTCCGACGATCGTCTGCAGCTCAGGGCGCAGCATGGCGGGACCGCTCTTGGAGAGGGCCTCAAGCGCTTGGCGGACGCTCTGCCCCGCGGCCAGCAGCTGCACCAGAAGGTCGACCAGCGCGACCAGCTCGTCGCGCTCACGTCCGCGCTGGCGGAGTCGGCGCACGGCATCCAGGCTCAGTCCCCCGGCACCGGCCATGGCTCCCACCACCAGGCTAGGAACCAACAGTCCCAGGACCAGCCACATGAGGGCGGCGGCCGCAGCGGCGCCACCGCCGGACAGGATGACCACTCCGCGCGAAGGAAGCCGGAGAAGCCGCGCCCGGTCTTCTCCTTCCCTCCGGGACGTGGGCCGGGCGGGCGAGGATGGCCACCACCCGGCCAGGGGCCCCAAGAAGAGCGCCGCGGCGCTGCCCGCGCCGGCGATCCCGGCGGAGGCGGCCAGCAGCAGGGCGAGGTTCATGGGAGCGGGGAGGTGTGCATCGGGACCCCGATGGGAAGCGACCCCAGGTCCACCCCGGCCGCCTGCAGCTTATCGCCGATCTTGGGAGCGAGGTCGTCCAGCCGCCCCACCAGCCACTGCCACTCGCCCCGGCTGCGTCGGTAGCGGCAGATCTCGTCGACCACCGGGAGGTCGGCCTCCACCTGGCCGGTGACGAATCCCACCGAGTGGACCACCCGGGAGTCGGAGCCGTCGGCACGGCGGAAGCGGCTGAGATGGATCACAAGATCGACCTTGGCGGCGATCTCCCGCGCCACGGCGCTGGGGTCGGCGCGCGCCTGGGCGGGATGGCGTCGGACCAGGCCCGCCAGCCGCAGAAGGGCGTCCCGGGCGCTGTTGGCATGCAGGGTGGTGCCGCTCCCGTCGTGACCGGTGCCCATGGCGTCGATGACATCCAGAGCTTCGGCCCCCCGGCACTCGCCCACGAATATCCGGTCGGGACGCTGGCGGAGGGCATTGCGCACCAGCTGTTGGATGCTCACCTCCCCGCTGCCTTCGGTGTTGGGGTCCCGAGCCTCGAGGGAGATGGTGTTGGAGCGCCCACCGCTGGGGGTCCGCACGTGAAGCTCGCGCTGATCCTCGATGGTTATGACGCGCTCCCACTCCGGCACCTCGGCGATCAGGAGCCTCAGCATGGTCGTCTTCCCCGACCCGGTGCTCCCGGAGACCACCATGCTGAGGCGGGCTCTCACCGCGGCCTGGAGCAGCGGGAGCATTTCCCAGGGCACAGCCCCGGCCAAGGCCAGATCGGAGAGTCTGGCGAAGCGGCCCAGCTGGTGGCGACGGATGGTGACCGCCATAGGCACGGCCACCGGGGGAAGCACTGCGTTCAGCCTCGAGCCGTCTTCCAGGGTGGCGGTGACCATGGGATTGGCGCGGTCCAGGTGCGCGGCTCCGGCACCCAGCAGGTGCTGGACGGTGGTGAGGAGCGCCTCCTCGCTGGAGAACCGCACCCCTGAGTCGAGCTGGACGCCATCCCGGACCACCAGGACCTCCTCCGGTCCGTTGACGATCACCTCCTCCACCAGGGGGTCATTGAGAAGCTCGTGGAGTGGACCGAGTGGGGCCACCTCAGCCATCAGCCGGCGGCGCAGGGCGGCGTACCCTTGGGAGTCCAGAACCGGGTCCTGGAGTCGAGGCGCCGCAGCGTGATAGGCCTGGACCTCGCGTTCCACCAGCTCTTGGATCCAGTCTCGATCGGATGCCACCAGTTGAGGCTCCCTGCGGCCCATGAGCCTCCCGGCGATCCCCGAGCGGATCTGGGCCAGGAGGCGCTGCTCCGCGGCGGCCAGTCCGCTGCCCACCCTGTCCCCGGACGGCGGGATGGCGAGCGTCACGCTCTGGAGGACTCCGGCCTCAGCGTGGACGCCTGTGCGCCCGACGGGTGGTGGCGAGTGCCGCGCCCATCGAGCACCTCCATCATGCGAGTCGCCGCTCGGCGCAGCGGGGAGGCGAGGGCTCCCCCGAGGACCGGGGGCAGCAGGCGCTCCTCGGCGGACCGAACGGCGGCCAGGTCGGAGGGCACGAGGCCCAGCAGCGACAGCCCGTACTCCCGAGCCAGCCATTCCCGGGCCCGAGTGGGGAGACCCGGGCCAGCGCGATTGATGACCACCATCTGCGGCTTGGACCGCAGAGGGCGTCCGAAGGACGACGAGAGGCAGCGGTCCAGGCGGTCGGCCCCCAGCGTCGAGCCGTCGACCACCCACACCAGGGCCTGGCAGCGAAAGGCGATCGCAGCCGCGGTCTCGGAGTGCAGCGGGCCGATATCGACCAGGATCAGCTCGTGGAGCTCGGCAAGGAGGCCCAGCACCGCCTCCAAGCCGGGCAAGAGTGCCCCCACCGCACTCCCTGGTTCGGCGCGACCCGCTAGGACTGCGAGGCCGTGGCATGACTGCAGGTGCCGCCCGAGCGCCCCATGGTCGACCGGCCGGAGAGTAGCCTCGTGAACCAGGTGGAAGAGGGAGCGGTCCTCCCCCAGCCCTAGATGGGCCGCCACCATGCCCAGCCGGGGATCCGCGTCAACCAGGGCGACCGACCGGCCGGCGCCCACCACGGCGAGGCCGAGGCTGACGGCTAGGGTGGTGACACCCGATCCCCCTCCCGGGCCCACGACACCCACAACCCGGCCCCCCGTGCCCGACGAGGGCTCATCCCGGTCGATGGGATGACTCTTCGCCGACGCTTGCACAAACCTCAAGGAGCGCCGCCGGCGTTGTCAGCCGCCGGGCAGGCGGCAAGGCTGAAACCGCCACGGATCTCCTGCAGCGCCTGGGAGGGGCTGGAGATGGGCTGCTCCACTCCGGGGCAGACCGCTGACCCGGCGGGCACGGCCCAGATGGGCTGGGTGGCGTCCAGCAGTAGCCAGGGGCTCACCTCGGAGGGCGGGACGTCGAAGGTGACCGTGTGGGCCCCGGGGTTCGCGGCCAGCAGTGACACCCCCTGGGCGAGCGGGACGACACATCCCGTGGGCGCAGTGGCGGGGCATATCGATCCGGGGGAGCCAGCGCCACCCCCCTGGCCCCAGACCGCCAGAAGGTCCACTCTGCTGCCTGGCCCAAGCCCACTTGGCATGGAGGCCAAGGTGAGGGTGAGCTGGCGAAGATCGGCCGAGGCGCCCATGGCCAGGTCGTGGCGAAGGATGAGGGCCCCGGCGGGGATCCGCACCAACGCCACGGCTCCCGCCACCTCCCGATAACTGGACTCGGGGATGGCGTCTGCCAGACCGGCCCTCCCGAGCCGAACCAGCGATCCCCCCGGGGCCAAGAATGCGGTGTCTGCCTGGATCACCTGACCCGGCTCGATCGTC
The DNA here is from genome assembly GCA_021844355.1 of bacterium. Classification (GTDB taxonomy): domain Bacteria; phylum Chloroflexota; class Dormibacteria; order Aeolococcales; family Bog-877; genus JAJYXT01. The sequence goes on from JAKBTP010000007.1 coordinate 7,418, forward strand.
TGCGCCGCTACCAGCACCCGGACGTCGCCGCCCTGGGCCTCGATCTGTAGGGCCAGGAGGCCGACAAGCGCCGCCGCGAAGGTCAAGAGACCCACTACTGCTGCGACCCGCCACCTCACCGCTTCGCTCCCCACGCCAAGCCGCCCCCGGCCCTCGGAGGCGTCACCCCGGACCCAAGCCCGATGGCAGCCGATTCTGCGCTCCCGCCGACCGCCGCGGGAAGGGGGCGGGGGGTTACGGATCCGTAAACTTGGGGACCCGCGATGGCCGCGCTCATGCCGGGCGCAGCACCTGGCGGGGGCGGCGCAACCGTGCCATCCCCCGCTTGTAGAGACCGCGTACCCGCTCGCGGGGAACGCCCCAAGAGTCGGCGATGTCCTGGGTGCTGCGGCCCTCGAGGACATGGGCCCGGACCACCTCCGCCTGGCGTGGCGTCAGCTGGCCGAGGAGGATGCTAACCTCATCCCTCGATGCGACCTCGGCTGCGGGGTCGGTGACGGGGTCGCGAAACGCGGAGTGGCTGGGATTCAGCTCCAGAAGCTGCTCCAGCGCCGGCCCGCGGTAGCGCTGGCGCACCAGGTCCGCTTCCCAGCGGTGGTGCCACCTATGGAAGGCGATGCTGCGCAACCACGCCCGGAGCGCCCCCTCGCGATCCCCCTGGAAGGTGTGGATCCTGACCATGGCGGTGACGAAGACGTCCTGGACCAGATCGCGGCGGTCCTCCGGCGGGCGGTGCCGGAAACACCTCTCCACGTCACCGGCGAAGGCGGTGAACATCCAAGCCATGGCGTCCTGGTCACCCCGCCGCAGAGCCGCGACACGTGCGCCGAAGTCCTCTTCCACCAATCGGCCTCCCACAGCGGGCCTCCCACCGGCCCCAGGCGCCGAAGTCTGCTGCCCCTCCAGCTCGCCTTCGGCACCGCTGATCCCCCGACTCGTCCCCGGTTTCGCACCGGCGACGCACGGTTTGTGCCGACGCTTCCGAGCGCGTACTCTGGCGGCCTGAGGTTCGGAGAGGGAATGGGCGGCAGCAAGGCGACGGTTCTGGCGGTGGACGACGACGCGCTCTGCCTGGACTCTCTGCGCGCCCTCTTGGAGGCCGACGGGCGGACCGTGCTGACCGCTTCCGGCGGCCGTGCCGCCCTGGCCCTGGCCGCTCGCCAGCGGCCCGACCTCATCGTCCTGGATTACGCCATGCCTGAGATGACCGGGTTGGAGGTGCTGCAGGCGTTGCGGAAAGCCGGGGACCAGGTTCCCGTGATCCTGCTGAGCGCCAAGAGCGACCCCTATGACAAAGCGGCGGGTTACGCCAGTGGAGCGGACGTTTGCATTGGGAAGGAGGAGGATTTCGCAGTCCTGCGCTCGGCCGTCGCCCGCCACCTGGACCGGGGCGGCACCAGCGTCCAGCGCAGCGAGTTCCCCGGACTGGTGATCGACTGGTCCACCTGGACCTGCATCGTCGATGGGGAGGAGGTCCACCTTCCCCCCCGACTCTTCCGGCTGCTGGGGGCCCTGGCGAGCCGGCCGGGCGTCGTCCTGCGCAAGGAACAGCTGATCGGGCAAGTGTGGGGACTGAACTCGGACGTTTACAACCGCGCCGTGGACAACGCGGTGGTCGAGCTGCGCCGTCTCATCGGCGACAGCGGGTCCACCCCCCGCCTCATCCACACCGTGCGGGGGGTGGGGTACAAGTTCGACCCCACGCCGTGACCCGTTCGTGGCGGCCGGCAGAACGGAGGAGTGCGGCCGAGCCGGCCTTCTTCGCTGCCGAAGTGCTGGAGCGCATGCAGGTGCCTGTCGCCCTCTTCGATCACGCGGGCCGCCTGGGCTACGCCAACACAGCTTTCAGCACCTCCACGCTGACGGAGTCGCTGCTGGACCGCCGACGTCAGGTGGCCCACCCCGATCTGGAGCGGCTCCGGGTCGACGCGCTGAGAGACCCGGGTCACAGCCACACCCTCGGGATGGCGTCAGAGGAGCTCGGGCAGCAGTCTTGGATCGAGGTCTTCCCTCTCTCGACCGCGCCGGGATGGACGGCCGTGGTCGGCAGGAGCGCCCCAACAGCGCGTCCCGTTGAGGCGGCGCTGCCTTCGCCCCGCCTGCTGCTTCACGAGCTTCGCGCACCTCTGTTCGCCCTTGACGAAGGGCTGGAGGGCCTGGCCGAGTTCGGCGGAGCGGGGCGGATGGGAGAGGTGGTCGGCAGGCTGTCGCGCGCGGCCGCCCGGCTCCGGGGAGTGCTTCAGGGAGTCTCTGATCTCGTCCAGGTCGAACGTCTTGGAAGTGCGGACTCACGGGCAGAGTTGGTCGACCTGCGCGAGGTGCTGGCCGACGTGGCCGACACCTACTCCTTGCTGGCTGCGGCCAGCGGGCATGAGCTGGCACTCGCGGTCCCCCCGTTCGCCGCGGAGGTCCGGGGGGACCGCGAGCTCCTGGGAAGGGCCGTGGGCAACCTCGTGGACAACGCCATCCGCCACACCCCTCCGGGCACCATCACCGCAGCGGTGGCGGTTCGGGGCTCCTTGGTGGTAGTGGAAGTCGCCGACTCGGGCCAGGGCATCCCGAGGGAGCAGAGCCAGAGGATATTCGAACCCTTCGTCCGCCTCGGCGCGGCCGAATCCGCGGGGGCTGGCAGCGGGCTGGGGCTCGCGGTGGTACGCGCCATTGCGGTGGCCCATGGGGCCGGCGTCACCGTCGACAGGGGGCCGGAGGGTGGGGCCCTTTTCCGACTGGCGTTCCTGTCCAGGGGCTCCGACCGCCGAGCCCGGGTGTCTCCATGACCGCTGCCACTGGTCCAAAGGCGGGCAACACATCCCACCTTCCGCCTGGCGGCTAAACTGGGAGGCGGCCCGCATGGCTCAATTGGTTAGAGCAGGGGACTCTTAATCCCAAGGTTCCAGGTTCGAGTCCTGGTGCGGGCACCACG
>JAKBTP010000142.1:0-4661 GCA_021844355.1 bacterium
GGCAGGAGCCGGGCGCCCACCGCCGCCCACACCGGGGTGCCCCAGGGGTTGAGTGTGACCAGGTCCCACTGCAGGAAGCGGTCCAGCCCCTCCAGCCGACTCAGCAACATCCCCCCAACGGTACGGGATATCCTCAGGATCACACATGCTCCGGCTCCCGCCCCCCGATGCCTGAGGCCCGGGCGCGCCGCCTCATCCGGGCGGCCCCGGCGCTGGTGTTCGACTTCATCTCGGACATTGACAACGCGCCCCGATGGATGTTCGGGGTCCGAGAGGTTCGGGGCACCACCCACCGCCCGGTGCGGGAGGGCGACCGCTTGCACATCCGGCTGGTCGCCGGAGGGCGACTGGCCGACAGCCAATGGGTGATCGGGCGGTGCGTCCCGCCCCGGCTCCTCACCAGCTCCGGCCAGGCGCTGGGGGCGACCGGCCGGCTGGAGGTCACCTGCGTGGCGCAGGGGTCCCAGCTCACCGAGGTCACCCAGCGGCTGGTCTACCAGCTGCCCGGCGGCCCTCTGGGGCTGCTCGCGGCGCGCTTCGGGGTGAGCAGCATCCTCGAGCTTCAGGCACAGCGGTCGCTGCAGGCTCTGGCGGGGATCCTGGAGAAGGGGGCGTCGGGGTCTGCCCGACCGGTCGGCGACCCGGCGCTCTAGGCAGGGTGGGTATCGGGGTTCCCGGCTGGACCGTGGAACAGGTGACCTGCCGGTGCGAGGACTACCCCCTCCTCAGCCCGGGTAGGATCTTCGACCTGGTCCCCCCCGAACCCGGCCACGCGCTGGTGCTGCCCCTGCTGAGCCGCCCCGGGGTCACCCTGGGGCCATCGCTGGCCAGGCGGCCGCAGGTGGTGGCCGCGATCTCGGCGATCCCGGGCATTGGGGAGGTCCGGCTGAGCCCCATCGGCGGCACGGTGGGGCCGGGTGGCCCGGGATGGCTGTCACTCCTGTTCGCGGTCCACCTGCCCCCGGAACTGCCCAGGCCCCTCGACCGCGTCCTCGACCTGGTGAGCTCCTGGCTGCGCGATCGGCTGGACGGGATCGACCTTGAGCGGGGGCGTGTCGCCGGCGCCTGGTGCCCGGGCTTCAGTGACCTCGCTCTGGGCGGGCGCAAGCTGGTGGGCGTGGGCTTCAAGCTCCGCCGTGATGAGGCCCTGGCCCGGGCGGTCATCTGCGTTCGGGCTCCGAAAGATCAGGAGCTGGAGGCCCTCAACAGCTGCCACCGGGCCTTCGGGGAGGGGGTGGCGGCCCCCAGCCTCACGTCCCTGGCGGAGGCCCTGGGGCGCCCTCTACTGACCCGGGAGGCGGCGATGGAGCTGCTCGGCATCCCGGCCCCCTCGGCTGGGATGATCTGAGGGTGAGCTTCCCGTCTCCTCTGCGGCTGGTCACCGATCCCGCGGCGGTCCTCCACCACCGGGCCGAGAAGGTCCGCACCTTCGATCACGAGCTGAAGGAGCTGGTGGCGGAGATGTATGTGCGCTGCGTGGAGTGGAACGGGGTGGGGCTGGCCGCCCCGCAGGTGGGGCTCAGCCTGCAGCTGGCGGTGGTCGTCTACGACGGCCGGCGGTTCGCCATCTGCAACCCGGAGCGACTCTCTGCCCAGGGAGAGGTGGACGCCCGCGAGGGCTGCCTATCCCTCCCCGGACGCGTGGGAGTGGTCCGCCGGTTCGAGTCCACCACTGTCCGCTACCGCAACCCGCAGGGACGCGGGGTGGTGCGCAGCTTCGATGGCTGGCTCGCCCGCATCGTGCAGCACGAGTCCGACCACTTGGTGGGAGTGCTCTGCCCCGAGCGACTGGCGCCGGGCGAGGTGTTCCACGAGATCGAAGACGAGGAGGAGGAGCTGGAGGGGTGAACCCGGATGGTCCGGCGGCCCGACTGGCGGGCCGCCGGACTCCACCGGCACTCAGGCCACGGCGGCCTCGTCTACCAGGTTGGCCTCAGCGTCCACCGAGATCTTCACCTCGTCGCCCACCAGCATCCCGCCGGTCTCCAGGGCGACGTTCCAGGTGAGCCCGAAGTCCTTGCGGCTGAGGGTGGCGGTGGCTTCGAAGCCCGCCGCCTTGACACCGTAGGGGCTGACCTGGGTCCCCAGGTGGGTGACGTCCAGGGTGATGGGCCGGGTCACGTCCTTGATCGTCAGGTCGCCGGTGACCCGGTAGCGGTCCCCACCCAGGTGCTCCACCCTGGTGCTCTGGAAGACCATCTCCGGGAACTTTTCCGCCTCGAAGAAGTCGGCAGAGGTCAGGTGGGCGTTGCGCTGGGGCTCACGGGTGTCGATGCTGGCCACCTTCACAACCGCCCGCACCGAGCTCTTGGTCAGGTCCTCGGGATCGAGCTCCAAATCAGCGCTGAACTCCCTGAAGTTCCCCTTCACCGTGCTCACCATCATGTGGCGCACCGAGAACTCGATCGCCGAGTGGGCCATGTCCAACTTCCAAGTCATGCACAATCCTCCAATGTCGCTCCTGCCGTGGTCATAATTGCAGGTACAATCATAACTCAGAGGTAGTTGTCTGTGCAAGCAACCACGGAAGCGGCGCTCGACCCGGCGGCCCTGGCCGCTTGGAAGTCCTTCCTGCGCGCCCACGCGGTCCTGATCCGTGTGCTGGAGCGGGAGCTCCTGGCCGCCCGGGGGCTGCCGCTGGCCGAGTACGACGTGCTGGTGCAGCTGGACGAGGTGCCCGAGGGCCGGTTGAGGATGGCTCAGCTGGCCGACAGGGTGCTGCTCAGCCGCAGCGGCCTGACCCGGCTCGTGGAGCGGATGGAGGCCTCGGGGCTGGTGCGCCGCGAGGTGTGCCCCACCGACGCCCGAGGCTCCTTCGCCGCCCTCACCGAGGAGGGGCGGCGGCAGCTGGTCGGCAGTGCGGCGATCCACATGCGATCTCTTAAGGACCATTTCGCCGGCCCGCTAGACTCGGGCCAGATGGGCCAGCTCCGGGACGTCTGTGACCGGCTCCTGGCGGGGAGCCCCGAGGAGCCGGTCCGCTGCCCGTCGGTCGATCAGCCAGTGGCCGAGGAGGTTTGAGCATGCCGGAGCCGGAATCGGAGCGCTGCCCGTATCCCGGAGCCGGTCCGGGTGCCGAGGGGTGCCCGGTGCCCCACGGGGAGGGGGCTCCCGGATGGGACCTGGACGCCCACCTGGAGGCGGTTCGGCGGGCCCGGCAGGCAGCCCCCGCCAGCCACATGGACCCGGAGCGGGCCGAGAAGATGGCGGTCGGCGCCGCTGAGCAGCGGGCCCGCCAGCGGGGGGTGGACGAGATCGGCTCCAAGTTCGTGGAGAGCCTGGGGAAGAAGCTGGGTTATGGCCATCCCCTGAGCGACCGCACCGGCCTGCCCCAGTTCACCTGGACCGAGGCGGCCGAGCGTCGGCTCGAGGAGGTGCCCGCCTTCTGCCGCGAGCTGACCCGCTGGCGGGTGGAGTGGACGGCGCTCAAGAAGGGGCTGGGGACCACCATCACCCCGGAGATCATGGAGATCAAGTACCAGATGTGGGGTGAGGTCTCCCACCGGATTCAGGAGCGGCGCCCGCAGGAGCTGCCCTGGACCGATTCCGCCTTGGCCCGCTTCGCGCGGGTACCGGACTTCGTGAAGGGGCAGGTCCTGGAGGCCGTCGAGGGCAATGCCCGCCAGATGGGGGCGTCGCAGGTGGACGACGAGGTCGTCGACCAGGTCATCCGCCGCTGGTCTGAGACCGGCGACTTCCATGAGGGGCTCTACGGCTTCCGCTGAGCGCTCCCGCTCCGGGTCAGGCCCCGGAATCCAAGCCTGACCGCGCCTCCTCGACCGAGACCTCCCCACGCGCCAGGGCGCGCAGGAGCTCCAGCGGGCCTTCGGGTGGGGACTGCGCCCCGGGTTCCAGCCCCAGCTTGACCAGGACCGCGTCCAGCCGGGAGCGGGCCGCCTGGTAGCTGACACCGAACCCCCGCTCCAGCGCCTTCATGTTGCCCCGGGACGCGAGGAAGAGCTTGAGCAGCTCTCGTTCCTCCCCTCGAAGTGAGCAGAACTCGCAACTCGAGAAGTCACCGCTGAGCTCGGTTCCACAGGCGCGGCAGCTGAGCCGGGTCAGCCGCAGCTCCTCGCCGCACACCGGGCAGCGGTGGGGCGGGTGCAGGTCCGGGTCGGTCAACCCTGCTCCACCCAGACGGCCCCGGTGGTGGCCTCGAGCTGGAGCTCTCCCGCACCCTCCCCAACTGTCACATGACGGACGTCCCCGCCCATGGTCCACCCGGCCGAAAGGCCCGGGTCATCCCCGGGCAGGGTGATCTTGCCCAGGGTGCTCCGCGCCTCCACCTTCACGCTGGACCCCGGCTTCAGCACCACCTTGACGGTGCCGGCGTCACAGCGGACTCGGGAGCTCCCGGCGGCGAACACGCCCTCCACCGAGACGGTGCCCCAGGTGACCTTGAGGTCCAGCGGCTGCGTGACCCCGGTGAGCTTGGCGCTCCCGGCCTGGATGTCGGCGCGGATGGGTGCCAGGATGCCCTGCACCGTGAGCAGGCCGGCGGCCATCTCGACCTCCAGGGGAAGGTTGGGATTCATCCTCACCACGATCGGGCGCAGAGGCATCTCATGTGCTCCGAAGGGAGTCCTCTCCGGCCAGTGGAACGAGAACCACCCGGAAGCTCCAGAGAGGGGCATCCCCCGGATGACCAGCGCATCGCCCTC
>JAKBTP010000142.1:4761-10151 GCA_021844355.1 bacterium
CCCCATCCCCAAGCTGACCAGGACCGAGGTCGGGATGTGGGTGGTGTACGGGGTGGTGGGCGCCATGACCGTGGTGGTCCCGATCATCAGCCGGCATCTCGACCTCGCCGACGTCGGAGCCTGGATCCTGGTCCTGGGGGCGGCGGCGATGAGCTTTGGCTGGTACCGCTCCGGCGCACTGCGCCACCCGGAGTGGCTGGAGGAGGCGGAGTACGAGGCGTTCCTGAAGGAGATGCAGGGCCCGTATCAGCCGCCGGAGCCGACCTGAGCCCGCCAGGACCGCATATTCCGACTTGACACCTACGATTTAACCTCCGTACCGTAGCCGGGGCGGCGAACGCCGCAGCGGCTCAGCGACAGGAGGTCCCGGGTTCCATGCTGCCCACTTTCGTGATCTTCCTTCGGGAAGGGGTGGAGGCCAGCATGATCATCGCCATCCTGCTGGCCTACCTGGCCCGGAGCGGGCATCGGGAGCACTTCCGAGACGTCTACCTCGGAGTGGGAGCCGCCCTGCTGCTGGCCTTCGGGGGCGGTGCCGCCGCGTTCCTTTTGATCCACACCTACGAGGGGTCCCGGGTCCAGGCCATCTTCGAGACCGGCACCTACCTGCTGGCCTGCGGAGTCCTCACCTACATGACCTTCTGGATGCACTCCCACGCCCGCACCTTGTCCCGGGAGCTCCGCGAGCGCACCGACAGGGCCATGGGGCGGGGGGCCAGGCTGAGCCTGGCGCTGGTCGCCTTCCAGGCGGTCGGCCGGGAGGGGCTGGAGACGGTGGTCTTCACCCTCGCCATCTTCTTCGCGGCGGCCGGCAGCCAGGCCAACTTCGCCGCCTCGGTGCCGGCGGCGGCCCTGGGGGCGGGACTGGGGCTGCTGGCCGCGCTGGCCATCGCCTTCGCCATCTACCGGCTCGGCCACCGGCTGAACCTCGGGCGGTTCTTCCAGATCGTGGGCTCCCTGCTGATGCTCTTCGCCGCCGGCCTCTTGGCCGACGCCGTGGAGAACCTCCAGCAGCTGGGGTGGCTGCCCTTCCTCGCCCACCCGCTCTGGAACACCTCGGCCCAGCTGAGCGAGCAGGGCGCCCTGGGAGACGTCCTGCACACCTTCCTGGGCTACGCCGCCCAGCCCACGGCGCTGCAGGTGCTGGCCTATGCTGCCTACGTCCTGGCCGCGGTGGGCGGATTCATCTGGATCGGAGGGCGCAACCGCCCGAGGCCGGCCCAGCCCGCCACCAGCCCCAGCTGACCTGGGAGGGGACAGCGCCCCGGGGCACCCGGGGAACCGGCTATCCCGCCTCCCCTGAGGTCAGTTCCGCCGCCGAGCGGGCCAGTGCGGCGGCCGCCCGGACCAGGTCGGTGAACGAGGTGGTGGGAGCGGCGCAGCCCAGGCGCACCCGGTCCGGGGGCCGAAAGTCCAGGATCACCTCCCCCGAACTGTCCAGTCGCTGGCACAGCTCCCTGGCCCGGGGGTGGCGCAGGGTCACCTGGGATCCCCGCTGCCCGTCCTGGCGCGGGGTGGCGAGGTGGAACCCCAGTGGCTCCAGCCGGCGATCCGCGAGCCTGATCAGGTGGGCGGTCAGGGCCAGGCTCTTGGACCGCACCCTGTCGATGCCCAGCTCCGCCAGCAGCTCGACCCCCTCCTCGACCAGCGCCAGACCGAGGATCGGGGGGGTGCCGGATAGGAAGCTCCCGATGCCCTCCCGGGGAATGTAGGGCTCCTCCATGGCGAACGGGTCTCGTTTGCCCATCCACCCCCAGATCGGCTGCCGGAGCCGCTGCTGGAGGTGCCGGCTGACATACAGGAAGGCGGGTGACCCGGGGCCGGCGTTGACGTACTTGTAGGTGCAGCCGACGGCGAGGTCAGCCCGGCTCTCGTCCAGGGTTACCGGTACCGCTCCCACCGAGTGGCTCAGATCCCATAGGGTCAGCGCCCCCGCGTCTCGGACGACCGCCGAGATCCCCGCCATGTCGGCCAGCGCCCCAGAGCGGTAGTCGACGTGGGAGAGGAGGACGAGGGCGGTGTCCGCTCCCACCACGTTGCCGACCGCCTCCGGGGTGGGCCCCATGACCTCGTCGAAGTCCGCCAACCGAAGCGTCAGCCCGCGGCTGGCGGCGAGCCCGGCCAACAGGTAGCGGTCGGTGGGGAAGTTGGCGCGGTCGGTGACCACCGCCGTCCTCCCGGGGAGGGAGTCGAGCGCCGCAGCCGCGAGCTTGTAGAGGTTGACCGAGGTGGAGTCGGCGATCACGACCTGTCCAGGTCCGGCGCCCAGGAGGACCTCGCCGAGCCGGTCTCCCACCCTGGCTGGCATGTCCATCCATCCGTTCCAGGAACGGACCAGGCCCTCTCCCCACTCATCCTCCGCCAGCTGGAGCAGGCGGCTCAGCGAGCGCTTGGGCAAGCGGCCCAGGGAGTTCCCATCCAGGTAGGGAGGATCCGCCGCACCGGCATGGAACAGCTCCGTGGCCCAGGCCAGGGGGTCCGCTCGATCCAGGGCGGCTGCCTCGGCGAGGTCCTCGGCGAACAGCCCCGAATCCTCCCCCACCGGGGCTGCGGCGCTCACCCTTGGCGCCGCAGCCGGGAGAGGACGTGGGGCGCCAGGCCGCCCTCCCCCACCGCGATCAGGATCTCGTGCACCAGCGTCGACCCCTCCATCTGCAGCCGCCGGCCGACCCGGTCCAGCCGCCGCGCCGCGGGCGTGACTCCGAGAGGTCCCGGTGAGAGCTCCAGCCGGTCGCCCTGCAGTAGGCCGACCTGGATCTCGGTGTATCCGGCCGGGATGGCCAGAACCAGCTCCACTTCGCCGCCCTGGAGAAGCCGTAAGTAGCCCCTCTCGGAATGGCTCAGCTCACCGGTGCCCAGGACCTCGGTCCGCTGGTCCCAGGTCAGTACGGCCCGGTCCGGCACGGCCTGAAGCACGAGCCGCTCGCGGTACCGGAATGGCGGGTCCGACCACCGGCCGGCCCCCTCGCCCTCCCAGGCGCCCAGCCAGGAGCGAAACGGGGCCAGAAGCGCCTGGACTTGGGGGGTGGGCACGAGCTGGACCATACGGGGCGCGTGATCCTCGGTCAAGCCCGGGCCGCTGGCCAAGTTCCCGGCCGCCAAGCGCGTCTGCGGTCCGGGTACCCTGATTTCATGGAGATCAGGATCCCGTCGCGGGAGGAGGCGCTCTGGCTGCTGGCAGCGGGCCTGCCGCCGGCAGGGCCCTTTCCCCTTCGGTCCACCGACCCCGACCCCGGGTTCTTCGGCCCGGGAAGCATCACCTGGCGGGTGATGCGCGAGCCGCTCCTGCTCCTGGGCGCGTCCCGGGCGCTGCTCGTCCAGGTGGCGCACCCCCTGGTGGCGGAGGGTGCCCTCGACCACAGTGACTTCGCAAAGGACGCGGTGGGAAGGTTCCAGCGAACCGTGGCCTGGGTCACCACCGTGGTCTTCGGGACCAAGGAGGAGGCCCGCGCCGCGACCAGGGAGGTGAACAGGGCCCACCGAAAGGTGGAGGGCCTCCTCTCCGAGGAGCACGCCACCGGCACGTGGCACGCCGGAAGCTCGTACCGGGCCCGGGATCAGGACCTCGTCCTCTGGGTCCACGCGGCCCTGGTGGAGTCCATGCTGGCCACCCACGACGCCGCCATCGGCGGCCTGCAACCCAGGGAGCGCGACCGCTTCGTCGTGGAGTGGGACCAGGTGGTCCGGATGATGGGGCTGCCCGACGGGAGCGGATGGGAGGGGTACGCGGACCTGCGCGCCTGGATGGACCAGCTGGTGGAGGACGGGGCGGCCGTCCCCGGAGCCGGCTCCCGAGCGGTGGCCGACGTGATCCTTGTGCCCCGGCTGGGGATGCAGGGGCCAAGGGCCCTGGCCGAGCTCACCGGCTTCATCACCTCCGGGCTTCTGCCGGATCCGATCCGACGCCACTACCGCATCCGCTGGACCCCAGCCCAGGAGCTGGCCCATCGTGCGCTGTGCGCCTCCCTGCGGAGGGCGCGGACGATGATGCCCCGGCCCTTCCGGGTCTCTCCGGTCTACGACTTCGCCGTGGCCCGTGCCGCCGGCGAGCTCCGCCGTCGCCCCCAACTGCGGGAGAGCCTGGCCGAGCAACCGCGGCTCGCCTGAGGGGGGCTCACGCCGCCCCCCAGCTCACGATCGCCGGAACGGAGTGCTCCTCGCCCAATATCGAGATCGAGGCCACCGGGACCACGAGGTGGCGGCAGAGCCCGACCTCCTGCTCGAGGTAGGCGGCGGCAACCGCCCGGAGGATGTGGCCGTGCCCGAAGAGAGCGACGTCCTTCGAGCCCGATGGCCTCAGCTCCCCAAGAAGCCTTCTGGCCCGGCTCAGGACCTGGTCCGGCGACTCGCCCCCGGGGCAGCCGTCCCGCCACAGGTCCCAGCCTGGCCAGGACGCCTCGATCTGGTCGCGCGTCCACCCCTCAAAGTCCCCGTAGTCGTACTCGCGAAGGTCAGGAGCGACCTCCGCCCGATCCCCGAGACCGGCCAGGGCTGCGGTCTGACGAGCCCGGAGAAGGGGACTGACCACCACCCGGGCGAAGTCGACCGGGGCCAGCCGGACCCGAAGGTGGCGCGCCTGCTCCTCCCCGCGGAGGCTGAGGGGGATGTCGGTGCGGCCGGTGTGACGACCGCTCACGGTCCACTCGGTCTCCCCGTGACGGACCAGGTAAATGGGCACCGGGTGCAGTCTAGAGAGGGGGGGCCGAAGGAAGCTCAGATATACTGGGCGCCTTCGGGAAGTAGCTCAGTCAGGTTAGAGTGCACGGTTCGGGACCGTGAGGTCGGCGGTTCGAATCCGCCCTTCCCGACCAGAGCCCCATCGGTGCCGGTCTTTGAGATCGGCCGGACTATTTTGACGGCTCCTCCGGTGGATTTGACACCCTATCCGTTTCAGGCGCGCCTTCCAAGAAGCTGTGGACAGCCCGTGCGGCGTCCCGCCGGAGGGAGTCCGACAAATGGGAGTAGCACACAGTGCTACGATCACCCCATGGCACGAGACATCACCCAGAGGCAGCTTCGTAATGACAGCGGCGAGATCATGAGGGCACTGGATCAGGGCGAGACCTTCGTCGTCACCAGAAATGGTGTGCCTGTCGGAGAGCTGACTCCCCTTCGGAGACGCCGGTTCGTACCTGCCGATGCCGCTATCGCCATCTTCCAGGGCGCTCCCAGCGTCGAGCTCAGCCGGCTTCGCGCCGACCTCGACAACGTTGCGGGTCAGGACCCCAGCCCCCGTGCCTAAGGCCCAACGTGCCCAGCGTGGGGTGATCGACACCTCCGTAGTCATCGACCTCGAGCAACTTGACGCCGGGCAACTCCCGATCGAGCTGGCGGTCAGCGCGGTCACCATGGCAGAGCTCGCTGCCGGGCCCCACGCGACCGACGACGCC
>JAKBTP010000190.1 GCA_021844355.1 bacterium
CCCGCCCTGCAGGGGCGGGTCGTAGAGGTCCTGCCCGGGGCGCAGATGGGAGAGGGAGAGGGTGACGTGCTGCCCCTGGACCTCGCCGCTCACCAGGACATCCCTCCCCCCGTCCGCGCAGGACACGCTGGTGCCGCTCCCGGAGAGGATCCCGAAGAGGGTGCCACCAGCCATCACAAAGGAGTTGGCCGCCATGGAAGGGCCACTGGGACTCGCGGTCGGTCGCGGCCGCACCTGCAGCACCCCGGAGGGACCGACGGCGCAGCCGCCAAGGCACAGCACCACCGCCGAGGCGGCCAGAACCCAAGGTGCCCGGGGCCACATCGGCAGGAATCGTAGCCCGCAGCGGCCAGGAGGGCGCCGTCCTGGGATGCCGGTGGGCTCGATAAGGCGCGCTGCCCATGGCTGGGTCGGACTCGAACCCCGAGGATCGATCGAGGACCAACCCCGGCCAGCGGGACCACCGGCACCGGAGCCGCGCCTACGCTCCATCGGGTGGCGACGAGTTGCCCAGGGTGTGGTCGCCGCCGGGAAGGTGGCCTCCGAATTGCGGTGTGCGGCGATCCCGCTTGCTGCTGCCGGCAGATCAATGCCCAGGCGAGTCTGGAGCGGATGGCGGCCGAGCTGTCTGCCGCCTTCCAAGCCCGCGACACGGAGGCGTTCGGGGCGCTGCTGGCCGCTGACTCCAGGTGGGGGACGACGCTGCCAGCAAGCGCTGTCGCTCCCGTTCCGAGGTGGTCGACACCTTCCGCCGCCAGATCTCGGCCGGCGTCGAGCGGAGGGTCTCCGCCCTCGAGGTCGGGCCCGAGGGCATCCTCTGCCCGCTCGCCGTCACCTCGCCCGCGGTGGGGGGGGGAGGGGCGGGGCCTGGGGCCGTTTTCCATCTCTACCGGGTGAGGGGGGAGAGGATCGCGGAGATAGAGCCGTTCGTCCAAAGGCGCCTTGCGGTGGCGGCGCTGGGCTCAGGGCGGAGAGGCAGAAGGGGGCCGGGCCAGAGGTCCTGATGGCCGCGGCAGCGCCACCGGCCACGCCCGGGTGCTCGCGGCTCCCGCTGTCTGCGGCTGATTTCCGGGACCGGAGGCGCTGACGATCCGGGCCGGCTGTCAGACCAGGCGGATCTCCGGTCCCACCACCTCCATCCGAACCTGCGCCGGACCGATGCTGAGAAGAACGCGAACCACCACCTCATACGCCCCGGGCGTAAGGGTCCGCCCGGGCGCGATCGGCTCGGTGCCCACGAGGGCGGAGATCGCGATGGGATGGTCGGGGTCCAGGGTCGCCCACCGCCCCACGCCCGCGATGGGGCCCGAGAACCACCCCCTTGGCTCCACCTCCCCGAGGCGGCGGATCCCCCCGGTCACCGGCTCTCCCCACATGACCCGTCGGCTGCTGCTGCCGACCGCAGCCAGCACCGACACGGTTGCTGGCACGAAGTCCCCTCTCGCCACTTCGGTGGCGGCCAAATGGACCACCCCCTGCAGCCCGAGGTCTGCGTCCCCACCCCGCTCCCCCAGCCCGCTCATCGCCTTCCCGGGCGGCGCAAGGACCTTCGGCGTTCCAGACTCCGCCCTCGGCGGGTGCCCCGCAGCCCGTGAGCCTTTTGGGTGTGACCTTCCGGATGCGGCTCATCCCTGGTCCCTGGCATGTTCCCGCGGGTGGTGATGATCACGGCGGCAACACACACCCAGCAGGTAGGACATGGGGGCCTCGCTGCACACCCGGGCCTCCGCGGCCGCCGGCCCACCGGGCGGCGGTGTATTGCAGCCTTCCCGCGCCGGTGGTACCATCGCCCCGCGCCTGCGGGGGTGGGCCGGACCCGGTCCAAGCTTTCTGACAACTCAGGGTGCATCTACCCCTCCGGTGGATTTTCCACTCCTGTGCAGAAGGTGTGAATTGCGCGGTCCTCTCTCGCCCTCCCCCGGACTGGGAAACTGGAGTTGAGCCTCTCTCCAGACCAGCTCTGGTCCGCGGCCCAGGAGGAGCTCCGCTTCCAGGTGAGCCGCCCGGGGTACGAGGCCTGGCTGAAGAACGCCCGGCTGCTCTATTTCGATGAGGGGGGCGCCAAAGCGGTGATCGGGGTGTCCACCCCCCTGGCGCGGGACTGGGTCAGCGACCGCTACGGGGCGGTGATCCGGGAGACCCTCTCGGCGATCCTGAACCAGGACGTCACCGTGGAGTTCACCGTCCAGGGAGCCCCGGGCGCCGAGCCGCTGCCGCAGGGCCAGCTCCCGGTGCTTCCTCCCGATCCGGGCCCGGAGGGCGCTGGGGAGACGGTCCCTGGGCTCAACCCCCGCTACACCTTCAACACCTTCGTGGTGGGGAACACCTCCCTTTTGGCCCACGCCGCCTGCCGGGCGGTGGCGGATTCGCCCAGCCGGGCCTACAACCCGCTCTTCCTGTACGGCGGGGTGGGGCTGGGCAAGACCCACCTCATGCATGCCGTGGGCCATGCCGTCTGGCAGAGCCACCGCCAGCGGGTGGCCTACGTGACCTCCGAGAGCTTCATGAACCAGATGATCACCTCGATACAGGAGAACCGAACCGCCGAGTTCCGCACCCGCTACCGGACGGTGGACGTCCTGCTGGTCGACGACATCCAGTTCCTGGCCGGCAAGGACCGGACCCAGGAGGAGTTCTTCCACACCTTCAACGCCCTCCAGGAGGTGAACCGGCAGATCGTCATCACCTCCGATCGCCCGCCCCGGGAGATCCCCACCCTGGAGGAGCGCCTCCGGACCAGGTTCGAGGGCGGTCTCATGGTGGACATCCAGCCCCCGGACTTCGAGACCCGGCTGGCGATCCTGCGCAGCAAGCTGAGCCCCGCCCAGGGCTGGCTGAGCGAGGAGGTCCTCTCCTTCATCGCCCACAACATCAAGAAGAACATCCGGGAGCTGGAGGGCGCGCTGACCCGGGTTCTGGCCCACGCCTCCATCACCGGGCGGGGCAACCCCACGATGGAGGAGGTGGCGGAGATCCTCCGCGACATCATCCCCACCGCGGACTCCCGCCCCCTCACCGTGGAGGGTGTCCAGGCGGTGGTGGCCGACTATTACGGAATCTCGGTGGCGGAGATGACCAGCAAGCGGCGGGACAAGCACATCGTCTTTCCCCGCCAGATCGCCATGTACCTCATCCGCGAGGAGATCGCCATGAGCCTGCCGGCGATCGGCCAGGCCTTCGGGGGCCGGGATCACACCACCGTCCTCCACTCCTACGAGAAGATCTCCAACGACGCCAAGGAGGATCCCAAGGTGCTGGAGGACCTCTCCCGCCTTCGCGACCTCCTCCGGGGCGGCTGATGCCGAGGGCACAGCTTTTCCAGATCCCCTGGGGAGCCGAAGCTCCTCCCGGTGGAGAGCCTGGGTGGCCCCTTCCCACGGTGGAAAGCAGGGGCGCTCGGACCGGGTTTTGCACCGAATGTACACAGGACAATCGAAGTGGGCCGAGAGGGGTTTCCCCAGGCTCAACTCCCCTACTATGGCTACGTTCCCATAAGCGTCTTTCCCCGTCCATCCGGGCCTGTGGAGACCCCGGCCCAGAATCCCGATCAAGGAGGACTCGAAGTTGAAGTGCACGATCTCGCCCCAGCAGCTGGGCGCGGGGCTGTCGGCGGTCACGCGGGCCATCTCCAGCCGCAACACCCTGCCCATCCTCAGCAATGTGCTGGTCCAGGCGCGCGAGGGTGCGATCGAGCTAACCGCCACCAACATCGACCTGACCATCCGCCACACCATGCCGGCAGAGGTCCTGGAGGAGGGGGCGATCACCATTCCCGCCCGGATCCTCTCGGAGTTTGTCAGCTCCCTGCCCGAGGCTCCTTTGAGCTGGGAGCTGGACCCGGTGCACCAGACGGTGCGCCTGCAGTCAGGCCGCTTCGACGCCCACATCCGGGGGGTGGACGCGGCCGAGTTTCCTCCACTTCCCGAGGTGGCGGACGGACAGACCGTCGAGCTCGACCCCCAGGTGCTGCTCTCGGCCATCGAGCAGACGGTGGTGGCCGCCAGCGGGGATGAGGGCCGCCCGGTCTACACCGGTGTGCTCGCCGAGATCTCAGGCGCGGACATCACCCTGGTGGCCACCGACGGCCACCGGCTGGCGGTGCGCCAGCTGCGGACCGCGGACGGGGCCCTCCCCCTGGGAGACCGGCTATCGGTGATCATCCCGGCTCGCGCCCTCGCGGAGCTGGCCCGCCTGCTCAAGCCCATCCTCTCCAGCCCAGGCGCCGTCACCCTGGCGGTGGGGGGCACCAGGTCCCAGGTGCGCTTCGACCTCCCGGGGTACTCGCTCACCAGCCGGCTGATCGACGGGGTGTACCCCAACTACCAGAAGGTCGTCCCCGAGGGGGCCCAGACAGTGGCCCGGGCCTCCACGGACGAGCTGCGCCGGACCACCAGGGTGGTGTCCCTCTTCGCCCGCGACGCCGCCAACGTCCTCAAGATCCGCTGCGAGAGCTCCCAGCTGGTGCTCTCCGCCAACACCAACGAGGTGGGCGACAACGTGGCCTCGGTGGACGCCACCATCGAGGGGGAGAACGTCGGCATCGCCTTCAACGCCCGCTACGTGAGCGACGTCCTGGCCCTCTTGGACTCCCCGGAGGTGGAGCTGGTGCTCAATGGGACGTTGGCCCCGGGGATGGTGAGGGCGGCCGGTGACGACACCTACCGCTACGTGATCATGCCGGTGCGGGTGGCGATCTAGGGCCGAACCTCCACTTGAGGGTCGCCGAGCTCCGGCTCCTCAACTTCCGGGCCTACCCCGAGGCCCAGGTCCTCCTGCGCCCGGGGTTCAACCTCCTGATCGGTGACAACGGGGCGGGGAAGACCAGCCTCCTCGAGGCCCTCGCCACCCTGGCCCTGGCCCGAGCCGCCCGGGGGGGCCTGAGCACTGACCTGGTCCGCTGGGGAACGTCCGAGATGGGTGTGGCCGCCATCACCTGGAGGGGGGAGGTGGAGGGACGGCTGGAGATGCGCTGGCGGGTGCAGCCACCGGGCGGCCGCTGGAGCAGGACGTTGCGCGCCGAGGGGGCGCCGGTGACGCCCGCGGCCTACCTGGGCAGGCTCCGGGTGGTGTCCTTCTGGCCGGAGGACCTGGGGCTGGTGAAGGCCGGGCCGGAGCCGAGGCGGAGGATGCTGGACGTGGTGCTCTGCCAGCTGCACCCGGAGTACGCGCAGGCCCTCTCCCAGTTCCGGCGGTCCCTGGACCAGCGCAACTCGGCGCTACGCGGCATCCGGGAGGGGAGGTCAGGTCCGGCGGAGCTGGGGCCCTGGCTGGAGCCGCTGGTGCACTCCGGGGCCCTGCTCATGGCCCACCGGGAGCGCTACCTCGAGGAGGTGGGTCCGCTGGCCCAGAGGGCGGCGAGCAGGATCGGCGAGGCGGCGCCGCTGGAGCTCCGCTACCTGCCGGGCACCAGGGGAGCCTCCGGGGACGGATGGAGGGAGAGGCTTGTCGCGGCACTCCGGGAGTCGGCGGATGAGGAGGAGGCGCGGGGGCAGACGGTGGTGGGCCCCCAGCGAGACGACTTCGAGATCGCCTACGCGGAGCGGCCGGCCCGGCAGTACGCCAGTCAGGGACAGCAGCGCACCGCGGTTCTGGCCCTCAAGGCCGCCGAGGTGGGCCAGCATCTGGCCGAGGGCGGACAATCACCGGTGGTGCTGCTGGACGACGTCCTCTCCGAGCTGGACCGGGACCACCGCCGGGGCCTTCTGGAGGTCCTGGGCGAGGGGCTGGGGGTGGAGCAGGCGCTGGTCACCGCCACCGAAGATTCGGGGCTCGAGGAGGCGATCGGCCCGTCCCAGGTACTCCTGGTGCGTGGAGGAGTGGTTCGGGAAGAGGAGCGACGCTAGTGGAGGGGATCGGGGAGATCCTGCCCCGGGTCGTGCGGCGAATGGGGGTGCAGCGGCAGGTGCGGCTGGCCCGGGCCCAGGGGGCCTTCTCGGAGTCCTGCGGGGAGTACCTGCGCGACCACGTCCGGGTGGTGGCGGTGGAGGGATCGGTGCTGGTGGTGGCCTGCGCCCATCCGGCCATAGCTCACCAGTTGCAGATGGAGTCCGTGGCGCTGCTGGAGGCGGTGAACCGTGCGGCCGGACCGCCTCCGCTCCGCCGGATGCGCTTTGTCAGCGAGGGGTGATCCCGGCCAATTCCAAGATGCGGACGGCAGCGCGAGTGGCGGCCCCCGGCGGCATCTCCCGGTGGGCGGCGCGGCGCAACCGCTCCAGAACCGCTCCGTCCGCCCCCAGCACCTCCGGTAGGATCTTGGCCACGTCCCCGGGATGGACCGCCGCCAGCGCCACTCCCCGGCGAACGGCCCAGTCCAGATTGGCCTGCTCCTGACCCCTCAGCGCAGAGGTGAGGATCATCCCCAAGCCCGCTGAGGCGGCCTCCCCGATGGCGGTGGGGCCGGCCTTGCCCAGGTAGAGGTCCGCGGAGAGGATGAGGGGGCCGGGATCCTCCATGAAGGGGAAGGCGTGAACCGGCATGTGCCAGCTCCGCCCGGTGGCCCAGCGCAGCAGCCGCCCGTTCCGGCCGCACAGCAGCGCCACCTGGCAGGGCACCCTTGACTCCTCTACCTCCCGCAGCACCCTCTCCACCCCGCCCGCCCCCTCCGCCCCCCCGGACACCAGCAGGCAGGGGAGCTCGGGCTCCAGCCCCAGCTCCTGGCGGAGCGCGGAGCGGGGGCGCGCCCGCTCGAGCTCCGGGTCCAGGGGCAACCCGGTGGTCTCCACCAGGCCGGCCGGCACCCCCTGGCTCAGGCAGGAAGAGGTGGCCTCGTCCGAGGGTGTGAGGAGGTGGATGCCTCGGGGAGAAAGCCATCCGGGGTGCACCAGGGTGAGGTCGGTCACCAGGGTTATGAGGGGGGCACCGACCGCACTGGCGGCCGCCAGCGCCCCCGGTCCGAGCAGGGGGTGGAGGTTGACCACCACGCGCGGGCGGGTGCGCCGGGCCCGGCGCACCATCGCCGTCCGAAGGCCGGACAGCAGGAATCCCTCCAGCAGGGCTCCGGCCGCCGGCCTGGAGAAGGCCGCGAAGAGCGGCCCCCAGGCAGCTGGGGCCCGGCGGACGAGCGGGCCGTATCCCTTCAGCACCAGGCTCGCCTGGGGCAGCGCCCCGGAACGGAGAGGGTCGGCGATCTCCACCCGAAGGCCCGGACCCGCCTCGGAGCGCAGAGCCGCCCGGAGGGCCGCGGCCACCCGCAGGTGCCCGCCTCCCGTGGTGGTCGCCCAGAGCTGAACGTCGGCAAGGGGACGGGCTGGCAGGCTGATTACCTACCTCCTCAGGTGGATTTTGGCCGGCGATGCTAAAGTGAGGTCGGGACGCGGTGGGAAGGGCCGCGGTCTCTGTGCCAAACATCCGGGGTGTAACAGAAATCGGGGCCTCATGTACCGCGCCCACGGGGGTGAGCGCTGATCCGGAGTCGGGCGGCGCGGGCCTGAGCTTTCAGGTGGTGGACACCACCGCCGGATTGTCGGGCCTGCGCCGGGTGTGGGAGCAGGTCGTATCGTCCTCAGAGGAACCAGCCCCGTTCCTCACCTGGGAATGGCAGGAGAGCTGGTGGGCCGTGTTCGCTGCCTCCCACCGGCCCAGGACGCTGGTCTTCTCCCACGAGGGGGAGGTGGTGGGTATAGCCCCCCTCTGCGTCAGCCTCGAGCGGGAGGGCACCCTGCAGTTCGCCGGCGGGGAGAACCTCTCGGATCAGCTCGGACTTTTGGCGCTGCCGGGGTTCGAGGAGCAGGTGGCCGCGGGCGTGGTGGCCTGGGCCAGGGGCTCCGGGTCCCTGGAGCTTGACCTCCACTTCCTCCGGGACTGGGGGTGGGAGCTGCCCGCGCTGCAGCGCGCGCTGGACCGGCAGGGGCTCTCGAGCGAGGCGCATCCGGAGGAGGTCAGCCCGGCGATCGACCTGCCTCCCTCCTTCGATGAGTACCTGGCCCTCAGGCTGGGGAAGAAGGACCGCCACGAGCTGCGCCGGAAGATGCGGCGGCTGGAGCAGGAGCGCCCGGGATGGCGGATCGTCGGCCCGGAGGAGCTCGGGCTGGAGGTGGCGTTGACCGAGTTCCTCCGGCTGCTCCGGGCCAGTCGCGAGGACAAGGACCACTTCCTCACCCCGGCGGTGGAGCGCTTCTTCCGGGAGGTGGCCGCGCGCTTCCAGCGGCGCGGGTGGCTCCGGCTGGCGCTGCTCGAGGAGGGAGGGAGGCTCGCCGCGGGCACCTTCGGGTTCTGCCTGGGCGGGGTCTGGTATCTGTACAACTCGGGGTACGATCCGGCCGAGGCTCACCTCTCCCCGGGGCTGCTCTGCGTCGCCGAGGGGCTGCGGGGGGCGATCGACTCGGGCTGCCGCCAGGCTGACCTCCTGAGGGGCAACGAGGGCTACAAGTACCGGCTCGGGGCGGAGGACCAGTTCCTGGTCAACCTGCGGGTGCCCCTCACCCAGGGGGCGAGGTGACCCCGTCAGGAGGGGGCGAGCCCACCATCGCCTTCATCTCCCTGCACGCCTCGCCGCTGGCGCGGCTGGGCAAGAGGGAGAACGGCGGCCTCAACGTGTACGTGCGGGCGGTCTGCGAGGAGCTGGGAGCGAGGGGGGTGCACACCGACGTCTTCGTCCGCCGCAGCGACCCGGACCAGCCCCGGGAGCAGGCCATGGGGCCGCGCAGCCGGGTGATCGCCGTGGATGCCGGCCCGGCCCGGCCACTGGCCAAGCACCAGCTTCCCCAGACCAGGCGCGCCTATCTGGAGGCGGTGCGCCAGTTCGCCGGATCCTCGAGGCGCCGCTACATCGCGGTCCACAGCCATTACTGGCTCAGCGGGGAGCCCGGCGCGGCCCTGGCCCGTGAGCTGGAGATCCCCTGGCTGCACACCGCCCACACCCTGGCCGCGGTGAAGGGCGAGGCCGGGTTC
The DNA here is from genome assembly GCA_021844355.1 of bacterium. GTDB lineage: Bacteria > Chloroflexota > Dormibacteria > Aeolococcales > Bog-877 > JAJYXT01. The sequence goes on from JAKBTP010000190.1 coordinate 8,890, forward strand.
GACAGCGACCTGCCGGAGCGGCTCCTGGAGGAGCGACGGACGGTGGCGGCGGGCGCCCGGCTGGTGGTCAACACCGCGGGCGAGGCCCACGCCCTTCGCCACCACTACGCGGCCCGTCCAGGGCAGTGCGTCGTGGCACCACCCGGGGTGGACCTGGTGCGCTTCCAGCCGCGCGAGGTGGAGCGGCTGAGGCGGCGGATGGGGCTGGAGGGCATGAGGGTGATCCTCTTCGCCGGGCGGCTGGAACCGCTCAAGGGGCCGGACACCCTGGTGGACGCCTTCGCCCTGGTGCGGGAGGACCCCCGGCTCCGGGAGCGCGTCCGGCTGCTCTTCGTGGGGGAGGTGAGCAGTGAGGGCGAGAGGGTCGGCCAGAGGAGGGAGATGCGCCAGCGGGTGGCCGATCTGGGGCTGGCAGGCGAGGTCGCCTTCCTCGGGGCCCAACCCCAGGAGCGGCTGGCGCTGCTCTACTGCCTGGCCGACCTGGTGGTGGTTCCCTCCCACTCCGAGTCCTTCGGCCTGGTCGCGCTGGAGGCCCAGGCGTGCGGCACCCCGGTGGTGGCCGCCGCGGTCGGCGGCCTGAGGGAGGTGGTGGCGGACGGTCGGACGGGCCGCCTGGTCGAAGGGCGGGACCCCCGGCAGTACGCCGCCGCCATCGCCGAGGTCCTGGCCGCGGACCCCGCCGTCCACCGCGAGATGCGCCAGGCGGCCAGGCGCCGGGCCGAGCGCTTCACCTGGGAGAGGACGGTAGACATCCTGCTGCCCGAATACGGTTTGGCCCCAGCTCTGGCCGCCGCCTGCAGGGAGGCCTGACCACTCCCCCACCCGGCTGCCCCGGCCGCCGGGCCCCAATCAGGCAGGGGCCGCCGGCTCCCGGTGCTGGGCGACCCACTCGGACTCGAGGAGGGCGAAGTCGAACTCATCGCCCCACTCCCCCTTGAACCACTCGTTCTGGAGCAGGTGGGCCTCCTGGCGCATCCCCAGCCGGTGGGCGAGCCGGACGGACGGCAGGTTGCGGGCGTCCACGCGGGCCATCACCCGGTGCACCTTCAGCTCATCGAAGGCGAGGTGGAGGACGGCGTGGGCGGCCTCGGTGGCATAGCCCAGCCCGGAGTGCCGGGGGTTGAGGACCCAGCCGACCTCGGCGGAGCGATGCTTCCGGCTGTGCAGGAAGAGGTTCAC
>JAKBTP010000002.1 GCA_021844355.1 bacterium
TACTCGCAGCCCTGGGCGACGCGGAGGCGGCGCTCACGGAGCGCGACACGGAGCTGCACATTCTTGGTGCGCTGGACAACCCCCGCAATCTGGCGGGCAACCAACTCCACCGAGCGCAGCTGCTGGCGCAGCTCGGCCGTGTCGCGGAGGCGCGTGCCGCGGCAGCCGCGGCGCGCCAGGCGGGGCTGCGGACTGCCGACCCCCGCCTCTCCAAGCACGTTGAATCCGTGCTGAGCGGGTTGCAACAGTCGCTCTTGGCCCCGGCCTCGGCCGGCTAGACCTGCAATCAGGGGGCCCCACAAGCGGATGGGCCGTGGCAGCCGCACGCCAATGAGCGCCGTCCGGGGCTTGGTGTTGCGGATCCTCGGCAGCTGCCTCGGGTGCCATGAACCGACACAACCGCCTCATCGCACGGGAGGTCCGCAGCGCCCTCCAAAGTCCGTGGAAGTGCCTCCCGGGGTGGCCGTGGTCCACCCGGACGGCGTGCCGGCGGGTCCCAGCGGCCAGTTCCAGCACGGGGCACCGGTCAGGCATGCTGTCCCGCACCACCATCCCCAGCCGCTCCGGCATCCCTCGGATACCGGTCGGGCGAGGCCTTCTTCCCCCCGAGCCCCTCGCGGCCCGCACCGGCCCGCCCAGGGCGCACCGCCGTCAGAGAACTTCAATGCCAGCTTGGGCCCTGCAGGGTCCGGCTCAGCCGGCGGTGGCGCTGCCCCAAGCCCTGGCGCCAGGGCGACCTGACCCTCCACACCGGCGACGTCCCGCGGGCAGTCGTCGGAGGACGCCTCCACGGAGACCACCCCCAGCCTGGCCTGCCAGCCCTGCTCGCCCACCTGTTCCTGTTTCACTCAACCGGTCTCATGGCCACTAACGCTCACTCCGCCGCCGGCTGCTGCCCACCCCCGCCACCTCGTGGTGCGCCCTGTTCTCGGTGGTGGCTATTGGCGAAGTCGCGTGGGCGGCCCTCGGTTGTGCCGAATGACAGGGATCTCCCCCAAGGCCCGGGGATCAACCCGCAATGAGTTCTCGGCGACTGGCGGGGAGCGGGAGACGAGACTCGAACTCGCGACATCCAGCTTGGAAGGCTAGCGCTCTACCAACTGAGCTACTCCCGCGGCCGCGCCTTCCCCGATTCTATCCGCAGGCTATCTCCCGGCGGGCCGTCCCCCGTCCTTCTGCCCGCGAAGGCAATCTCGTCCGCGGGCCCCGGAGTGGCCGGAGGGATGCCGGGTACGGGGATGGGAGCGCCACCGCCGCCACACCACTCACACCGGGCGGTCGGCCACGAGCGTGTAGAGCATCGGTACCGGTTCGCCGCCGAGCCGGACCCGGTATCGGCCGTCCGACTCGGGAGCTCCGAGATCGCCTCGGTAATCCCGGGGCGCCGCGGTGTGCTCGCGCAACCAGCGCACCGTCAAGCCGGCTCGGATGGAGGCGGTGACCACCTCGCCCAGGCTGTGGGCGTACTGCACGGTGGCGGTGGACTGGACGGGGGCCCGGGGATCGGTGTAGCTCCCCGGGGTGTCGAGGAAATGGGGCCCGTCAAACGAGTACGGGAAGTCGAGCCGGAGGGGGACCAAGGAGTCGATCATGCCCACAAACGGATGGATCTCGACCAAGGCCAGGCTCCCGCCAGGGCGCATCAGGTCGTGGGCCGCGCGCATCCAGGCATCCAGGTCGCCTATCCAGCACAGCACCCCGATGGTGGCGTAGGCCAGGTCGAAGCAACCGAAGAGATGAGTGGGCGGGTGGCAGGCGTCCGCCTCCACCAGCGCCAGATCGACTCCGCAGCGCTGCGCCAGCCCGGCCGCCTTGGCCAGGGCCACCGGGGAAAAGTCCAGCCCGGTGACCAGGGCTCCCGCCCGGGCCAGGCTGATCGAGTCGAAACCGATGTGGCATTGGAGGTGGATGACCTGCAGGCCAGCGACGCTGCCCACAGCCTGCTGGATCGCCTCCTCCTCGACCTCGGTCAGCGACGAGGCGCCGGCCACCAGGGACTCGGAATCGTAGACCCGGTCCTGCCCATGCACGCGGGCTCGGTCGTCCCAATTGAGGCGGTTGAGGAGGAGAGCGTCCTGGACCACCGGGCAAGTCTAGGGAGCCCGCATCCCCCACTGCCCCGGCTCTCATGTTCCTAGGGCGGCTGTCGCTCCCAGGGCTGCCGGGTACTCCTGCCGTGAGGGCCACCAGCGCCGGCGGGCGCCGAGGTGAAGCCGCCCTCGGGCCGGACCGCGCGACCAAGGCGCACCCAAGGCACGGCTGCGATCGATCTCCACGCCGCCGCCCTGAAGAGGGCTCCTGGGGGCCAGTGGAGGTCAGTTGAACCGCGTCACTTCGCCGCCTCCTGGGCGATTGCTAGACTGGCTCCAGGATGCTCTTCGACTACCTTCCGCTCCTCACCTTCCTGGTGATGATCGTCCTGTTCGGGGTGGGGATCACCCTGGTCATCCCCCTCATCGGGCCGAGGCGTCCCACCAAGGCCAAGGGGCTCCCCTACGAGTGCGGCATCGTGCCCGCGGAGACCGCCCGCCGGCGCTTCTCCGTCACCTTCTACCTGACCGCCATGCTGTTCATCGTCTTCGATGTGGAGGCGATCTTCCTCTACCCCTGGGCGGTGCTGGTGCGGAGCACCCTGCATCTCTTCGGGCTCATCGAGATGGTGATCTTCGTCGCCCTGATCGCGGTGGCCCTCGCCTACGTGTGGCGCAAGGGGGCGCTGGAGTGGGACTGAGAGGGGAGAGCGGACTTATCCTTCCGCCAGGGCCCTCCGGGGCGCTTCTGGCCGCGGATGGCAGCGCGATTCCCGGGGCGATACCGCGGTCCATCCCCGGGGCCCGCGACCTGGCCGACGCCGCCGCCGAGGAGGGGGTCTTCACCACCACCGTCGGCAAGGTGATCGCCTGGGGCCGTTACTCCTCCCTCTGGCCGGCCCTTTTCGGTCTCGCCTGCTGCGCCATCGAGATGATGGGGGCCAGCAACTCCCGCTTCGATCTCTCCAGGTTCGGCGCTGAGGTGTTCCGCGCCTCGCCCCGGCAGGCGGACCTCATGATCGTGGCTGGCCGGGTGTCCCAGAAGATGGGGCCCGTCCTGCGGCACATCTACGACCAGATGCCCGAGCCCAAGTGGGTGATCTCCATGGGGGCCTGCGCCTCCTGCGGTGGCATCTTCAATAACTACGCCATCATCCAAGGGGTGGACAAGGTCGTCCCGGTGGACGTCTACATCCCGGGCTGCCCCCCGCGTCCCGAGGGATTGATCGACGCCGTCATGAAGCTTCAGCAGAAGATCGCCGCCACTCCGGTGACCGGTGTGCGCCAGTAGATGGGAGACTCGGGTCCCGTCACCGTCGTGGAAGGCCGTCGGGCGGCCGACCACCTGCGCCAGGCCTTCGGGGATTCCGTCAAGGTTGCCGAGAGCTGCGCCCAGGCGGCCGCAGAGGTGCCGTTGGAGCTTCTGGCTCGCGCCGCAGAGGAACTTAGGCGGCATCCCGACTGCCTGTACGAGATGCCCGTGACCATGACCTGCGTGGACTGGCCCGAGCGCGAGGCGCGCTTCGAGGTCGTCTACCTGCTCCGATCCCTGGTTCACAACGATCTCTGCCGGCTTTTGGTGCGGGTCGCGGAGGGCCAGGAGCTGCCCACGCTCTCCCACCTCTACCCGGGGCTGGGCTGGCACGAGCGCGAGTGCTACGACCTCTTCGGGCTCCGGTTCGAAGGGCATGCCGACCTGACCCGGATCCTCCTTCCGGATGACTGGGAGGGGCATCCCCTGCGGAAGGACTACGTGTCCTTTGGCGAGCCTGTCGCCTTCACCCACAACCTGGAGTGGGCGCTCTCCCCCCAGGACCGGCCCGAGTGGATGCCCGGCGCCGTCCGGGGCTCGGTGGAGCGCTCCTGATGGCCACCCTGCCGCCGATCCGCGGTTCCGGCACCCCGGTGGATGGGGTTCCGGTTCAGGAGGGGATCCCCCGGCTCCATCCCGGCGGCCAGGGGGAGTTCCTCGACAAGATCGATCAGGGGGAGGAGCTCCTCGAGTTGAACATGGGCCCGCAGCACCCCTCGACCCACGGAGTGCTGCGGCTGGTCCTCAGCCTGGATGGCGAACGGGTGGTGGAGTGCCGCCCGGACATCGGTTACCTGCACACCGGCTTCGAGAAGAGCTTCGAGTCCCACACCTACCAGCAGTGCATCCCCCTCACCGACCGGATGGACTACCTGGCCCCACCCATCAACAACTTCGGGTTCGCGCTCACGGCCGAGAAGCTGCTGGGGATCGAGGTCCCCCTGCGGGCCCAGTACATCCGGGTTATCGTCGCCGAGCTCTCCAGGATCGCCAGCCACCTGATCTGGCTCGGGACCCACGCGATGGACCTGGGGGCCACCTCCATGTTCATGTACTGCTGGAGGGAACGGGATCGGATCCTGGACATCATGGAGTGGATCTCCGGCGTCCGCATGATGACCAGCTTCATCCGGGTCGGGGGGCTGATGGCCGACGTTCCCGCCGAGTTCGTTCCCATGGTCAAGGCGTTCGTCGCCGACTTCCCCAAGAGGGTGGACGAGTACGAGGCGTTGCTCACCGCCAACCCCATCTGGAGGCAGAGGACCGTGGGGCTGGGGGTCATCGACGCCGCCTCGGCCCTCGGGTACGGCTGCTCGGGCGCGACCCTGCGCGGGTCCGGCGTGCCCTACGACGTGCGCAAGGCCCGCCCCTACTCCGGGTACGAGAGGTTCCAGTTCGATGTCCCGGTGGGCGTCAACGGCGACGTCTATGACCGCTACCTGGTCCGCGTTCGCGAGATGCGGGAGGCCTGCAGGATCGTGGAACAGGCGGTCGAGGGGCTGCCCGGGGGGCCGGTGAACACTCCCGACCGCAAGGTGGCCGCCCCGCCCAGAGCCGAGATCGACAACTCCATGGAGTCGCTGATCCATCACTTCAAGCTCTACACCGAGGGCTTTCGCCCGCCGGCCGGGTCCTGCTACTCGGCGGTGGAGAGCGCCCGCGGGGAGCTGGGCTTCTTCATGGTCAGCGACGGGGGCAATCGTCCCTACCGCTGCAAGGTGAGGGGCCCGTCCTTCAGCAACCTCTCCGCCCTCTCCCAGATGGTCCGGGGAGAGCTGGTGGCGGACGTGGTCGCGGTGGTGGGGAGCATCGACATCATCCTGGGGGACGTCGACCGCTGAGACGTCTCACCCGCGCCGGAGTGCGCGGGGAAGGATGAGCACCGCCTCGAGCACCGCCAGGAGGATGAGGGCGGAGGCGATCCGGGGCACGAACTGAGTCACCTCCGGTGGTGAGGTGAACAGCCAGGCCACCAGCGCGGGAACGCCCACCGCCGGGACCACGGCGAACCGGCGGTCTCGGCTGCCCAGCCCGAAGTAGACGAGGAGGTTGACGACAGTCAGCCCCACGATGCCGGCGGCGAAGAGGAGCAGCAGCGACGAGTCACGTTCGTAGCTGCGGCCCAGAACCACGCCCAGGAGGGGGCGGGAGAAGAGTGCGTAGGCGGCGACCACCACCAGGTCCACGGTCACGAGCAGGGCCGCGGTCTGCAACAGAAGGCGCCGCCGGACCTTCGCGTTGGGCGCCGCGGCCACCCGGGGGTACATGACGGCGCTGAGGCTGCTGGTGCCGAAGAACAGGATCTTCCCCATGACCGACAGTCCGGAGTAGAGGCCGGCGCCGTAGGGGGTGAGCACGTGGCGGGCGGAGACGACGTCGATGTTGTTGAAGATGGGGGCGGTCGAGGCGCCGGCGACCACCGAGAGGTCCACCAGCCGCTGGGGCGCCGCCTCGGCTGCCGGGCGGGCGCGGTGACGGGGGTAGACAGCGGACCCCAGGGCGCCGGCCACCGAGGCCATGGGAACGGCCGCCGGTCCGAGCCCCAGGTGGAGCAGCACCACCGCCAGAACCACCATGGTGCCCCCGTAGAGCAGGAAGTTGACTGCCAGCCGCCCGAAGGCGCGACGGCCCTGAAGGAACCCGCGCTGGGCCCCACCCATGGCCGAGATGGGCCCGGCCACCACCGTCAGGGCCAGAACCCAGGGGTCTGTGAGGTGGAGCAGAAAAGCCAGGATCAGGTCCACCGGCACCATGGCGGCGCCCAGCCAGATCCCGATTCGCAGCGCCGAACGCCGGAGGCCGGGCCACATGGCGTCGGGGTCGAGGCCGCGGGCGGCCGTGCCGGCTACTTCCCGGGCGGCCCCGGCGGCCACGATGAAGGTGGTGGTGTACAGCAGATTGAGGACGGCCACCACCGAGGTGGACTCCCCGTTGGCCACCGTGGTGAGGTGATGGGCCCCGTACGACTGGGCCACCAGCACCCCCGCCCCCGAGCCTCCGATACCGATCAGGTAGAGGAGGTTGTGCAGCACCAGGGGGTTTCGGAGGAGCTGGCCCCAATCACGGGCGGGGGCCGCCGCGGCCTCAGCGGCGGGGGCCCGATCCGGGGAGCGTTGCACCGCATCATCCTGAACGATCGGACCCTTGGCCTGCACCTCGGGACCGCCGGGTGGGTTGGTAAAGTGGGGGCGAATGAGCAGCGAGCTGACGCGCTGCCTTCTCCGTCCACGGGGGAGCGAGGTCGGACCTGGGATGCTTCCGTGCGGAGCGGAGAGGGGCGATGCCTGAGAGCGAGGTGGACGCTTCGAGCCCCGCCTTGGCGCCTGACACCCTGGAGCGCCTCCGGGAGCTGCGATCCCGCTACCCGGTGGCGCGCTCGGCGGTGCTGCCGGCGCTCTGGGTGGTTCAGGACGAGTTGGGCTACCTGCCGCCGTGGGCCGAGGAGGTGGTGGCCGAGCAGCTTGGCCTTCTCCCGGGTGATGTGGCGGCCGTGGCCAGCTTCTACTCGATGTACTTCAACCACCAGGCCGGCAGGCACTTCGTCCAGGTCTGCCTGAACGTCTCATGCGCCCTTCGCGGAGCCGATGACCTGCTCGCCGGCCTGCGCGAGTGGCTGCAGGTGGACGAGGAGGGGGCCAGCCCTGACGGAGCCTTCACCCTGGAGGGTACCGTGGAGTGTCTGGGAGCCTGCGGCGGAGGCCCGATGATGCAGGTGGACCGCTACAGCTACGAGGACCTCAACTTGGACTCGGCCCGTGAGGTCCTGGAGCGGGTCAGAGACGGTGCGGGGGGCGGAGCCGGTGCCTGACGGCCTGGTCCTCACCCGTCACCAGGGAGCGCCCGGGCTCACCACCCTGGAGGGCTACCGCAAGGTGGGCGGATACCAGGGGTTGGCGCGGGCGCTGGAGATGGGCCCCGAGGCCATCGTGGCCGAGGTGAAGGCGTCGGGGCTGCGCGGCCGGGGGGGAGCGGCCTTCCCCACCGGGACCAAGTGGGGCTTCCTGCCGCAGGGCGTGTTCCCTCGCTACCTGGCGGTGAACGCTGACGAATCCGAGCCGGGGTGCTTCAAGGACCGCGTCCTCATCGAGGAGTATCCCCACCAGCTCCTCGAGGGGGTGCTGATCGCCGCCTTTGCCCTCCAGGCCAGCCATGCCTTCATCTACATCCGGGGGGAGTATCGCAAGCAGCGGGAGCTGCTGGAGGAGGTGGTCCGCGAGGCCTACCGAGCCAAGCTGGTGGGCAAGCGGATCCTGGGCAGCGACTTCGGGTGCGAGGTGGTCGTCCATGGAGGGGCCGGCGCCTACATCTGTGGTGAGGAGACCGCCCTCCTGGACTCTCTGGAGGGCCGGCGCGGCCAGCCCCGGCTCAAGCCGCCCTTCCCCGCGGTCAAGGGGCTGTACGGCCAGCCGACGGTGGTCAACAACGTGGAGACCCTCTCCAACCTGCCCTACATAGTCACCGAGGGGGGGGCCGCCTACGCCGCCCTGGGCACCGAGGCCAGTCCCGGCACCCGGCTGTTCTGCGTGAGCGGTCACGTGGCGCGGCCGGGAACATTCGAGGTGCCCATGGGGCGCACCACCTTCCGGGACCTTTTGCAGCTGGCCGGGGGGGTGTGGCGGGGCCGAGAGTTCAAGGCGATGCAGCCGGGCGGGGGCTCGATGCAGGTCCTGGGGCCGCAGCACCTTGACGTTCCCCTCGATTTCAAGGCGGTGGCCGATGCCGGCTCCTCGCTGGGGGCGGGCGCCCTGGTGGTGATGGACGAGACCACCTGCATGGTCGAGGTGTCGCGACGGCTGGTGGACTTCTATCGCCACGAGTCCTGCGGCAAGTGCGTGCCCTGCCGGGAGGGGACCTACTTCGAGAGCCAGCTCATGCACCGGCTCGAGGAAGGCCGGGCCTCAGCCGAGGAGCTCGCCACCCTGGCGGACATCTGTGCCGGGATGGACGGCCGGTGCTTCTGTCCCCTGGGCGACACCGCCACCTGGTTTGTGATGTCCGCCTACCGCATGTTCAAGGATGAGTTCGACGCCCATGTGGGGGCCGGCCACTGCCCGGTGCGTGCACGCCTGGGGGCGGCCGCCTGATGGGGGAGGCTGCGGCGCGCCCCGACCTTGTGCGGGTGACCGTGGACGATCGGGAGGTGGAGGTCGCCCCCGGCAGCCTCGTGTGGGATGCCTGCGAGAGAGCAGGCGTCTTCGTCCCGGTCTACTGCGCCCACAAGAAGCTGGAGCCGGTCGCCGTCTGCCGGATGTGCCTGGTCGAGGTGGAGGGCATGCCCAAGCTGCAGCCGGCCTGCGCCACCCGGGTGGCGGACGGGATGAAGGTGCGGACCCTCACCGAGCAGGTGCGCAAGTTCCGCGACTCCAATCTGGAGTTCCTGCTTCTCAACCACCCCCTCGACTGTCCGGTCTGCGACCGGGGCGGGGAGTGTGACCTGCAGGACTTCACCCAGCGCTTCGGCCCCGGTCGCAGTCGGCAGAGCATCCAGCAGAAGGTGCACTTCGACAAGGCCATCCCCCTCTCGGACAAGATCGTCCTCGATCAAGAGCGGTGCATTCTGTGCTGGCGTTGCGTGCGCTACTACGAGGAGATCACCGGGGAGAGGGAGATCGTCCTCCAGCAGCGCGGGGTGCACACGGTGGTGGACACCTTCGAGCGGCAGCCGCTGCGCAGCCAGTTCCAGGGCAATCTGCCGGAGATCTGCCCGGTGGGGGCACTGACCCACGCCAAGTACCGGTTCCGGGCGCGCCCCTGGGACCTCCGCCGCACGGCCAGCATCTGCTCCCACTGCAGCTACGGCTGCAACCTGTTCGTCGACGCTCGCGACGACCAGATCGCCCGCTACGCCAGCAGTGACAACGAGGACGTGGAGGACAGCTGGCTCTGTGACCGGGGACGGTACAGCTTCCCCGAGTACAACGCCCGCGAGCGGGTTACGGCTCCGGAGGCGGTGGTCACCGGGGGTCGCCAGGTGGTGTCCCATCGGGAAGCGGTGGCCCGGGGGGCGGGCCAGCTCCTGAGGGTCATCTCCGACCGGGGGCCGGAGGCCGTGGCGGTGGTGGGGTCGGATCTCATGACCAATGAGGAGGCGTTCGTCCTGCAGTGGCTGGCGCGCGAGGTGATCGGCACTCCTCACCTCGACCACCGGCTGCGCCCCACGCCGCACCTGAGCCCGGCCGACTTCGAGCTGAGCATCGCCGGCATCGAGGAGTGTGACCTCATCCTGGTGCTGGGGAATGAGCCTGAGCGGCTCGCCCCGGTCCTGACCCTTCGCCTGCACAAGGCGGCCACCAAACGGGGCCGGCGCGTGGTGCGGCTCGAGCCGCCCTACACCTGGACCGAGAAGGAGCGCCCCCAGAGGGTGGGCGTCATCGCCAGCGAGCTCGACCGGGACAGGGGAGCCACCATCCGGGATCAGCTCCGGGCTGCCGGACACACCGCCGAGCTCCTCACCATCCTGGAGCGAGTCAACAGCCGAGGGTGCCAGGACATGGGCCTGCTGCCCGGATGGCTCCCGGGCTACGTTCCCGCCCCCAATCCCGGGATGGGCCTTGCGGAGATCCTTGAGTCCTCTGCGGCCGGGCGCATCAAGGCGCTCCTGGTGGTGAACCCGACGGCTGAGCTCGAGGCCTCTCCGGAGTTCGAGGCGGCCCTGCGCGGGGTGGAGGCGGCCGTGGTGGTGACGGCCCATC
>JAKBTP010000058.1 GCA_021844355.1 bacterium
GTGGTGGGCACGGCCACGTGAAGAAGCCCCTCGGCACCCCGCCGGTGGACGGCGGCCTTCACCCCGTCGATGACGCTGCCCCCCCCAAAGCTGACCACGCAGTCCGCCGCGGTCTGCTCCAAGAGATCCTCGAGCTGGGCGACGGCCGAGAGCGGCGTGTGCTCGCCGACCTCGCTGAAGGTGGCCAGGTGGTGTCCCGCGAGCTCTGCCACCACCTGATCCACCAAGGTGGTCTGCGCCCTTAGGGTGGCGGAGGTAACCAGCACCACCCGGCTGCCCCCACCACGGGAGACTTCGGCGGCCAGCTCCTGGATGGCGCCCTGCCCGCAGAGGACCCGGCGCGCGGGCGATGCCTGGTGGAGCTGCAAGGGGCGCTAGCTCTGGAGGAACTGGCTCAGGACGAAGGGCAGCACCCCGCCATGCCGCAGGTAGGCGATCTCAGTCTGGTTGTCCACCCTCGCCAGGACCTCCACCTCCCGTCGCTGACCGTCTGTGGCCGTCACGACGAGCTTCAGGTGGGCGCTCGGAGCCAGGCCCTGGTCCAATCCCTCCAGCGAGTAGGTCTCGCTGCCATCCAGCCCCAAGGAGGCCGCCGACTCCCCGGGGAGGAACTGGAGCGGCAGCACCCCCATCCCGACCAGGTTGCTCCGGTGAATGCGCTCGAAACTCTCGGCCAGGACGGCCCTGATCCCCAGGAGCCGGGTGCCCTTGGCGGCCCAGTCCCTGGAGCTCCCCGACCCGTACTCCTTGCCGCCGATGACCAGGAGCGGCACCCCCTCGGCCCGGTACCGTTCAGCAGCCTCGTATATGGTGGTCAGGCCGCCATCCGGGAGATGTCGGGTGAAGCCTCCCTCCCGGTCGCCCGCCAGCCGGTTGCGCAGCCGAACGTTGGCGAAGGTGCCCCGGATCATCACCTCGTGGTTGCCCCTCCGGGAGCCGTAGCTGTTGAAGTCCGCCGGCTTCACCCCGAGGCTCTGGAGGTAGAGCCCGGCCGGGCTGCTGGCGGGGATCGATCCCGCCGGCGAGATGTGGTCGGTGGTGATGGAGTCACCCAGGAGGGCCAGGACCCTTGCGTCTCTGATGTCCGGGACCGGGGCGGCCGCCACCTTGGCGCCCTCGAAGAGAGGCACCTCCCGGATGTAGGTGGACTCATCGCCCCAGTGGTACACCGGCCCGGTGGGACTGTCCAGCTCCCGCCACCGCTCGTCTCCCTGGAAGATCCGCTCGTACTCATCGTGGAAGAACTCCGGCCGGACGGCGTCGGCGACCACGCGGGCCACCTCCTCCGAGGGGGGCCAGAGCTCGCTCAGGTAGACCGGCCGGCCCTCGCGGTCCAGGCCCAGGGGCTCGGAGGTGAGGTCGCGGCGCACGGTCCCGGCCAGAGCGAAGGCCACGACCAGGGGTGGCGAGGCGAGATACGCGGCCCGGACCTGGGGATGGATGCGCCCCTCGAAGTTGCGGTTGCCGCTCAGCACCGCGGCCACGCTGAGGTTGCGCTCGCTCACCTCGGTGGCCACGGACTCCGGGAGGGGCCCGCTGTTGCCGATGCAGGTGGTGCAGCCATAGCCCACCACGTCGAACCCGACAGCCTCCAGCTCCTGGAGCAGGCCGGCCCGGCGCAGGTAGTCCGTGACCACCCGGGATCCCGGGGCCATGCTGGTCTTGACGAACTTGGGAGGGGCGATCCCCCTCTCCCTGGCTCTCCGTGCCAACAGGCCCGCCGCCACCATCACGCTGGGATTCGAGGTGTTGGTGCAGGAGGTGATGGCGGCGATCACCACCGCCCCGTCCTCCAGCACAGGCTCTCCGGGTGTGAAGGGCACAGGGCTGGCCGGCGGGAAGGCCACTCGGAAGCTCTCGTCGATCTGTCCCAGAGGCACCCGATCTTGTGGGCGGCGCGGCCCGGCCACGCTGGGCTCAATCGAGCCCAGGTCGAGTTCCAACCGCTCGGTGAACTCCGGGCTCTCGGCGCCGGTGAACCTGAAGAGACCCTGCTCCTTGGTGTAACGCTCCACCAGGTCCACCTGCTCCGGACTCCTCCCGGTGGTCAGCAGGTAGTCGAGGACCGCCTGGTCCACCGGGAAGAGCGAAGCGGTGGCCCCGTACTCCGGCGCCATGTTGGAGATGGTGGCCCGGTCGGCCACGGACAGGTGGTCCAGGCCATCCCCGGAGAATTCCACAAACTTGTTGACCACCCCGTGGGCCCGCAGCCATTGGGTGACCCTCAGCACCAGATCGGTGGCGGTGACGCCCGCGGGAAGCTGCCCGGTGAGTCGCACCCCCACCACCGTGGGCATGCCCAGCAGCATCGGCTGTCCCAGCATGGCGGCCTCCGCCTCGATCCCCCCCACGCCCCAGCCCAGGATCCCCAGCGCGTTGATCATGGTGGTGTGGGAGTCGGTCCCCACCAGAGTGTCCGGAAGCGCCACCGGACCGTCGCCCCGGTCCTGGAGGGTGACCACCCGGCCGAGATACTCCAGGTTCACCTGGTGGCAGATCCCCATCCCTGGAGGGACCACCCGGAAGCCTCGGTAGGCCTGCTGGGCCCAGCGCAGCAGCCGGTACCGTTCCCCGTTGCGCTGGTACTCCATGTCGATGTTGCGGTCGTAGGCCCGCGGGCTTCCGAAGGCGTCCACCTGGACGGAGTGGTCGATCACCAGATCGCAGTCGACCAAGGGGTCGATCCGAGCGGGATCCCCTCCGGCGGCGGCGACCGCCGAGCGCATGGAGGCGAGGTCGACTACCGCCGGAACTCCGGTGAAGTCCTGCAGCAGGACCCTGGAGGGAAAGAAGGGCAGCTCCCCCTGCGACCCCGAGGCAGCGGACCAGGCGGCCAGCCGCAGCGCGTCCTCGGGACTGGCGTGCGCTGTTCCCGCCTGGCGCAGGAGCATCTCCAGCCACACCCGGACGGTCATCGGCAGCCGTCCGGGGTCGGCCAGCCCCTGCTCCCTGAGCGCCGCGAGGCTGTAGTAGGTGGGACCGCCGGGTCCCAGCTGCCGCCGAACTCCCAAGGGGTCGGTCGCCAAGCTCTGCACCATGCCATCTCCCCAGCGGTCCGCTGCCGGCTCCAGCCCCAATCTTACGGCCCGGTCGGCCCGACTCCAGCACCCCCGGGGACGGCACCGCGGTTTGACAGTGAGATCGGACGGCGGGCATACTGCCTGCCTATCGGCGGTCGCCACCCGGGCTGGGACGCCGTTACGAGGTGCCTTCAGGAGGAGAGGTTGAGCTTGGTGCGTGCCGTCCGGCTGGGCAAGGCGGCTCTCGCTCTCGGGGTGGTGGCGCTGGCGGTGGTTGCCGCTCCCGTCCCCGTCCTGGCCGGCAACACCAACTTCCTCAACGGCGGCGGCCCTCCGGTGGACACCATCGACATGCTCTTCTGGGTCTTCGTGGCCTGCGCCAGCTTGATCCTGGTCGGAGTCGGTGGCGCCATCCTCTACGCCACCATCCGCTTCCGCCGGCGGGACCCCGAGGAGATGCCCCGCCAGATCCACGGACACAGCCGCCTGGAGATGGCCTGGACGATCGGGCCGCTGGTGCTGCTGGCCGCCCTGTTCGTTCTCAACTTGGTCAACGTGGGCTACCTCCGCCACGGGCCCAGCCCGGCCAGTGCCGCCGCCCGCCAGGAGATTCACATCCGCGTGATCGGCAGGCAGTTCTACTGGACCTTCGACTACCCGGGGGGCAAGAGCTCACTGCGCACCTTGGTGATCCCCGTCAACACCCCGATCGAGCTCTCCACGGAATCCCTCGACGTGATCCATGGGTTCTGGGTGCCCAACCTGGGGGCCAAGATCGATGCCCTGCCGGGGATCGTCAATCACGCCTTCTTGGAGGCCAACCGGACGGGAACGTTCGGCGGCCAGTGCTACGAGTTCTGCGGCGTGGGCCACGACCAGATGCTGATCACCGTGAAGGTGGTGTCCATGTCCCAGTACCAGAGCTACCTGCAGCACCTGCCGGCGTCATCTGCCTGAGGGAGTCGACTTAACCATGGCCGCAATCGACCTACCGCTCAGCCGACCCGCTCCCCGCCGCTATCAGGGGGTGTGGGACTGGATCACCACCACCGACCACAAGCGGATCGGGCTCCTCTACCTTTACACCACCTTCTTCTTCTTCTTGGTGGGCGGCCTGATGGCGCTGCTCATCCGCACCCAGCTGGCTCAACCCAACGGTGACCTGCTGACCGCCTCCCAGTACAACCAGCTGTTCACCATGCACGGCACCACGATGATCTTCCTGTTCGTGGTCCCGGTCTGGAGCGCCTTCGGTAACTACATGCTGCCCCTGATGCTGGGGGCGAAGGACATGGCCTTCCCGCGGATCAACGCCTTCGCCTACTGGTTGATCCCACTCGGCGGGCTGGTCATGTACAGCGGGTTCTTCTTCGGTGGGAGCGCCGCCGACGGCTGGACCGGGTACGTGCCTCTGGCGGAAAAGCTCTACTCCCCACAGGTGGGCCAGGATCTCTGGATCCTGGGGCTGCACATAGTCGGCATCGCCTCGGTCATGGGGGCGGTCAACTTCCTGGTCACCATCCACCGGATGCGCGCCCCGGGCATGACCTGGTTCCGGCTGCCCCTCTTCGTCTGGGCCATGGAGGTGACCTCCGCGCTGGTGCTGCTGGCGTCACCCTTCCTGGCGGCGGCCTTGGCGATGGTCCTTCTGGACCGCCAACTGGGGACCAACTTCTTCAACCCCAGCCACGGGGGGAACGTGATCCTCTATCAGCTGATCTTCTGGTTCTACTCCCACCCCGCGGTGTACATCATGATCCTGCCCGGGTTCGGGGTGATCTCCGAGATACTCCCCGTCTTCACCCGCAAGCCGATCTTCGGCTACCGGGCCATGGCCATGTCGATGGCCGCCATCGGGGTTTTGGGGTTCATGGTCTTCGCCCACCACATGTTCACGGTGGGCCTGCCACTTCCGGTTCAGATCTTCTTCATGGCCGCCACGATGGTCATCGCGGTCCCCACCGGGGTCAAGATCTTCAACTGGCTGGGCACGCTCTGGGGCGGGTCCATCCGCTACACCGCGGCGATGCTCTTCGCCGTCGGCTTCCTCCTCATGTTCCTCATCGGGGGGCTGGACGGGGTCTTCCTCAGCTCGCTGGGGATCGACTACGAGCTCAACGGCACCTACTGGGTGGTGGCCCACATCCACTACGTCCTCGTGGGCGGCTCGCTCTTCGCCCTCTTCGCCGCCCTCTACTACTGGTGGCCCAAGATGTTCGGGCGCTACCTCAACGAGAAGCTGGGGAAGTGGCACTTCTGGCTGCTCCTGATCGGCTTCAACCTCACCTTCATGCCCATGCACTTCCTCGGCGTCATGGGGATGCCGCGCCGGATCGCCAGCTACTCGGCGGCGTCCGGCTGGGGGCCGCTCAACCTCCTAGAGACCCTCGGCTCCTACGTGATCGCGGTGGCCATACTGATCTTCCTCTACAACGCCGCCATCTCCCTTCACGGGCCCAAGGACGCGGTCAACGATCCCTGGGAGGGCAACACCCTGGAGTGGTACACGACCTCCCCGCCGCCACCCCACAACTTCGACCGCGAGATCTTTGAGGTGGAGAGCAACCGTCCCCTCCGGGACTGGCGGCTCGCCGGCAAGGAGATCAACCCGCCGGGCGCCGTCCTGCCGTGACCTCCCCCGGTACGGCGGCCCCAGTGGGGCGCCGCCGGGTGCTTCCCGCGCTGGCTCTGGCCACCGCGGTGGTCACCTACTTCCTGATCATCCTGGGAAGCACCGTGAGGGTGACGGAGTCCGGGATGGGCTGCCCCGGTTGGCCGCTCTGCTACGGCCAGCTGGGCCCGATTGATCACTTCCATGCCCTGCTGGAGCAGTCCCACCGCTACGTGGTGACCCTGGTCACCGTGCTGGTGCTGCTCACCGCGGCCGCCGCCTGGCGCTGGGCCCGCCGTCAGCGCCCCGTGCTGTACCCGGCGCTGACGGCGGTAGTGGTGATCGCCATCCAGATCGTGCTGGGCGCGGTGACCGTGGTGACCCACAACGCCCCCGTCACGGTGGCCCTGCACCTCCTCATGGGACTCCTGGTGCTCGCGGTGACCTGGGTGACGGCGGTCACCTCCCTGGTGTCGCTGCGCCCGGCCGGGGGGCGCCGGCTGCACCCACTGGGCTGGTGGACCTTGGGAGTGACCTTCGTGCTGCTGCTCTCGGGGTCCCTGGTGGTTGACGGCGGGGCCAGCTACGCCTGCCCCTCCTGGCCGTTCTGCACCGCCTCAGGCGGGGTTCCGGCGCCACTCATCGCCATCCAGTACTCGCACCGGCTGATGGTGCTGGCGGCCACGGTGCTGCTGGCTGTGCTGGCGATGCGGGCGGCCCGCCACTGGCGTTCGGTCCCGGGTGCCCGCATCGCCGCCGACCTGATCGCCGTCCTCCTGGTGGCCCAGATCGCCGTCGGTGGCCTGGTCGCCACCACCGGCGCGCCCGAGGCCCTGCAGGACCTGCACCTCGCTCTGGCCTCCGGCATCTGGGTTGCGCTGGTGGTGCTGGTGACCCTGGGATGGCTCACCGCGGCCGACTCGGTCCACCCCACCGGCCAGCTGGCGCGGCCGCCGTCCGGGGCGGGGGGAGGACTGCGCCGTAAGATGGGACCCACCCCGTCGACTGAGGAGAGTTGATGCAGCGACGATCTGCCAGCGGCAACATGCGCTTCGGGGTGATCCTCACCCTTCTAGCCTTCCTCATGCTCTGCGTGGCCTTCATCTGGGCCGCCCTCTACCTGGCCTCGGCCCATGGCTGAGTCTCACGAGGAGGAGCCCGAGGCGGAGGGGGAGCACCTCCCCGGGCCCAGCTTCTGGCCGGTCCTGCTGGCCGTCGGCGTGGCGATGAGCCTCATCGGGGTGATCACCAAGGTGGTGGTGGTGGTGATCGGCCTCATCATCCTGGTGGTGGCGCTGGGCGGCTGGATCCGGGACGCGCGTCGCGACTACCGCTCGCTCTCCTGACCTTGGTCTCGGAGTGGCCGGGGGGCCCGACCTGTGACCGTGGCGGTAGTCTCCGGGGGCAGCTTCGGGCTGGGGCTCCTGGTGTTGGGTGTGGGGTTCCTCATGGCCCTCGGGGCGGCCCTCACACTGCGCAGCATCTGGGGGCGGCCCACCGCTCAGGAGCGGGCGGACGGCGAGGCCGGGGTGCCCTACCGCTCCGCCCAGGTGGGGGAGATGCGCACCCGCTTCCGGCTGCTCATCAGCTTCGACTTCGGCTGTCTCGCCATCACCGCCGCGGTCCTGCTCTTCATCGGCTTCGCCATCATCTTTCGAGCTTTGTGATCGGCCCGCCAACCCGTAACATGGCCTTCCTGTGAGCTGGGAGAGCTTTCTCCGCCGCCGGTTCGAGGTGGTCACCGCCGCCGTGGCGCTGGCGCTGGTGTTCTTGGTCTTGGTTTGGGGGCTGATGGTCCTGCTCAAGGCACTCAACCCCTACGTGTTCCACTTCAACCTGCTCATGGATTTCCTGCCCTGGGTCACCCCGGTGGTGATCCTGCTCGTCCTGGTGGTCCCGCTCTACTGGAGGATCGCGGGTTGGCTTCAGGGGCCTGAGGGGGGGCTGCAGCGGCTCGCCGCCAAGCGGTTCGAGCTGGTGATGGGGTCGGCGGCCTACCTCCTCGTCTACACCATGCTGGTGTGGGGAGTGATGGTGATGCTGCGGGCCTGGGACGGCTACGACTTCCACTTCAACCTCGAGGTGGACTGGCTGCCGGCCATCCTCCCCCCCTGGGCGGTGTGGGCCATCGGCTCGATCTTCTACTGGAAGACCGTCGGTGCCCTGGGCGGCCTGTACGAGGCCAGACCCCGCCGCATGAGCTGGACGCCGGTCGTGGTGCCCCTGGTGGTGGGGGCCTCGCTTCTCACCGGAGGCGGGCTGATCCTCAACCAGGGGGTGTACGCCGGAACCGAGGGCTTGCCGCCGGCGGTCCAGCAGAACCTGGTGGCCTTCGGAACCGTGGTCTTCACTCTCGGGGCGCTGTCCTGGGCGGCGATGCTCTACGGCCTCTGGCGCGGATGGCGGGCACTCCCGCCTCCGGCGGGCCATCTGACCCCCGTGGACCGGCTCCGGATGGAGCGGGGGAGGATCTCCGCGCAGGGCTTTGTGGTGGTCAACCTGGCCTTCGGTGTGGCCGGGCTGATGATGACCGCGTTCCAGTACGTGGACGCCCAGGACTTCCACTTCTACATGGCCAAGGACATCTGGTCGGTGGGGCTCCCGCTCTTCTTCGGCTGGCTGCTCTTCGCGGTCGGGATTCGGCTAGTTCCGGCCCTCCTGGTGGCTCGAGACCCGGCCCGCTGGGGAACGGGGGAGGGGAGCCCGGCGGGTCCGACCGGCGTCCCTTCTCCCCAGGGGAGCTGGGGATACCGGGACCTCGCCGGCACCGGGGGCTGAGGCTTTCCGTCCGGGCCCCGGAGGCGGCCCTCTCCGACCAACCACGGGGGAGTGGCTCCGTGCCGCAGGGCTGCGGCTGGCCGGTGGATGACCCGGAGCCGGCACGCTGAGTCCTGTCCGAGACCTCCTACGGGAGGAGTAATGGCCGGTGACGAGCCCGGTGGGCAGGGGCACCCGCCAGCTGGTCGGAGCTCGCGCCCGCCCTTGGGGGGCGGACCGGCCTAGAGCTGGCCCTCCAACATCCTCAGCACCACGGGGTCCAGGCGGTCTCGCCCCCGGAGGCGCTCCTCCAGGTTCTCCATGCCCCCCCAGGCCTCCAGGGCGACGAACACCGAGTCCCGGTCCTCTCCGGCGACCTGGATTCCGCGGCGCTGAAGGCCGAGCCGGAGGCGCCTCACCAGCCCGTCGTCCACGGGGAGCAGGGCTCCCTCGTCCGTCTCCTCGAAATACACCCGCCACAGGCGGAGCAGCCGCTGCAGCTCGGTGACTGGCTCCGGGTGGTCATCCACCCGAAGGTCGATCATGCGATCGTCCAATCCGCCGTAGCCGCTGTCCTCCCGCATCACGAGGAGGGCGGCGGACTCCCTCCCGCGCCGGTCTCCGCCGGCCTCGTCAGCGGCGCTGAGGGCCGCCAGCAGCCGGTCGCAGAGGTCGCCGGAGCTGGCCAGGAAGGTGTCCCTCAGGGCGTCGGCCACCTCCGGCCCCGCGAGGATGTTGCCCTGACAGGCGCAGCCAGGCGCGGTGCGGCCCCCGGCCCAGTCGAAGCAGGCGCTGCCGGTGTAGTTCGCGGAGCCTCCATCCCGGTCCACGATCCCCAGCTGGCGGTGGTCCCGGTCCGGGTCGGGAGCGGTGAGCCGCTCCACCACCACCTGGGCTGGTAGCCCCTCCGACAGCAGCTGCATGCCTCTCGGACCGTACGAGGTGTTGGCCATGGCCTGCGTCGCCAGGGCCCCGACCCCGGCTCCCGCCCATGGCACCACGCTGCCCACGGCGAGGAACTTGGAGGCGACGGCGACCCCGAAGTCCCGCCCGTCCGTGGCGCAGATGGAGAAGGTGGCGACCGTGGGCGAGCGCACGAGACGGGCCATCCCTGGGAGGATAGCGGATGGATGAGCGAGGAGTCCCAGGAGCCAAAGCCGGACCGGGACCCGCCCCTGGAGCTCTTTGGCTACGTGCCGGAGTCCGCCCTGGTGGTGGTGGCCCATCCAGATGACGCCGACTTCCTGGCCGCCTCAGTCCTCTCCGCCTTCGTGCGGCGAGGATGCCGAGCGGTCATCTGCCTGGTGACAGACGGCGACGCCGGCAGCGACGACCCCACCATCCCCAGGGGAGAGCTCAGCCGGGTGCGCCTCGCGGAGCAGCGTCGCGCCGCGGAACACCTCGGGGTCCACGAGGTCATCTGCCTCGACCACCCGGACGGAATTTTGCAGAACACGCTGGAGGTGCGGCGCGACTTGGTCCGGGTGCTCCGCACCGTGCGCC
>JAKBTP010000193.1 GCA_021844355.1 bacterium
GCTCAACCCCGCGTCCATCGACGTCGTGGTGGGGTCCAACCTCTTCAACGACATCCTCACCGACCTCGGCGCCGCCATCCAGGGGGGGATGGGCATCGCCGCCAGCGCCAACCTGGATCCCAGCCGCACCCACCCCTCGATGTTCGAGCCGGTGCACGGCTCAGCCCCGGACATCGCCGGCCAGGGCAGGGCCAACCCGATCGGCGCCATCCTCACCGGGGCGCTGATGCTGGAGCACCTGGGGCTGGGCCCCGCGGCGGCCCGGGTGCGGCGCGCGGTGTCGGAGGTGACGGCGGACGGCGCGGTGCTCACGGGGGACCTCGGCGGCACCGCCTCGACCACAGAGGTCGCGGACGCGGTGGTGGCGGCCCTGGGCTGATCCGCCGGTGCTATCCGGACCGGGCTCACCGGGGCCCTCGAGCCCGGTCAGCTCCGTATCTCCGGCGGCCACCAAGGGAGGCCCTCTGCCCCCAGGCCTTTAGGGGCGGGCACTCGGGCCACCCGCGCGGGCCCGATATCCCCGACAATGGATGCTGCATCCCGTATCTACTAGTCGACCGGGGGAGGGCGAAGCGTGCCGGAGATCAGCCGGAGCTACCTGCAGGATCAGGTGTATCAGCTCATCCGGCGCCGGATCGTCGGGCACACCTATGGGCCCGGACACCGGCTCTCCGAGGCCGGGCTGGCCCGTGAGCTCGGGGTCAGCCGGATGCCGGTGCGCGACGCCCTGCGGCGGCTCCAGCTCGAGGGGCTGGTGGAGGGAGCGCCGGGGCGGGGGCTGGTGGTGTCGCCGATCTCGGTGACCCACGCCCGGGACGTGTACCGCCTGCGGGAGCTCCTGGAGGCGGTGGCCGCCGAGCTGGCGGCCGAGCGGGCCACGCCCGCCGACCTGGACCGCCTCGAGGCCGCGGTCACAGCCCAGGAGCGGGCGGCCCGGAGCGGCACGGCGGGCAAGGTGCTGCGGGCCTCCATGGAGTTCCACGACGCCCTGCACCTCAGCGCCCACAGCAGCATCATCTCCCTGGTCCTGGAGCAGATCTGGGTCCACGCCCGCCGGTACCGGGAGCTCACCCTGGGGAAGTCGGAGCGGCACGTGGCCGTGGCCGAGGAGCACCGCGCGCTGCTGGAGGCGATCCGCCGCCGCGACCCGGACGGGGCCAAGGGGATCATCCAGGACCACGTCCGGGGGGCCTACCAGGTGGTGGCGGAGCAGCTCGCCGCCAACGGCGACCTCCCCGAGGGGGAGGAGGCCGTGGCGGCGGCGCCGCTCAGGGCCAGGTCAGGCTGAGCAGCTCCTCCACCGAGGCCAGCTCCTCCAGGCCCCAGACCCGGTCGGCAAGGCTCCTGAAGGCCTGATCGGACAGGGCGCCGGCCGCCAGTCCCCGGGCCTTCTCCTCGATCTCCTGGTCCGACATGGGGTTCTGCGCGTGCCCCCGGTAGAAGCGCACCTGGGTCTCCTCCCGGCGCCCCGAGCGTGTGGTGACCGCGAGTTTGGTCATCACCGTCTCCGGCCAGGCGGCGGCGCACTCCGGGTCCTCCTGCACCTCCAGCACCCGGAGCACCTCGGCGACCGCGGGGTCCGAGAGCGCCTCGGGCGCGAACCGCCTCAGGTCGAGGTCCCCGTGCACCAGGGCGGTCGCCACCACGTACGGGAGGCTGTGGTCCGCCGACTCCCGGGTGGCCGGACGCCACTTCTCCGGGTCCCCCGCCATCACCTTGGCGCCGTAGCTGAAGGTGCCGACCTGGACCGCGGCGATGCTGCCGTCCCCGTCCAGCCGGGAGCGCAGCTCGATCGCGGCGTCGATGGCCCCCTGGGAGAAGTAGCCCGAGGGGTAGCGCTTCAGGTGGCTCTGCCCGATGGCCGGCGGCCGGCGCCCGGGTCGCAGCGCCTCCCTGTCCACCTCGATCCCCACCACCGCCTCGAAGCCGCCCCGCCCCACGAACGGCAGGGGTGGCCCGGAGAGCCCAGCGCGGGCCAGCCGGGCGGCGAAGACCCCGCCGCGCGAGGCGTTGCCGGCGGCGCAGCCCTTCCACATCGAGAGCTCCCCCAGGCGGGTCGCCTGGAGCGGGAAGTTGGGCACCATGGCCAGGGAGACGCACTGGCGCAGCCCGGCGTCGTCCAGCCCGAACACCACCCCGGCGGCCACGGCGCTGGCGATGCTGCCGGCCAGAACGTGGTCCCAGCCCTCGACGCCCAGCTGCAGGGCGTCGGTGAGGGCGGCGAACAGCTCATAGGCGACGGCCATCCCCCCGATCACCTCACGCCCGCCCCGGCCACTGTCCTCGGCAGCCGCCAGGACCGCCGCGATGTAGTCACTGGGATGGCCCACGCCGTGAGGGCTGGCGTAGCTGTCGTTGAGGTCGAAGTAGCGGATCGCCACCCCGTTGGCGAAGGCCGCCAGGTCGGCATCGCTGCGGCGCCGGTCGCCGATCAGGCCGCAGGAGCCCGACCCGATCCCCCCGGTCGCCACGTCGCGCGCGATCCGTGGGACCGGCTCGGCGATCGCCCCCAGGGCGCAGCCGAGCGAGTCGAGCAGCATCCGGCTGGCACCGTGGCGTTCGGCCTCGCCCAGCTTCTCGTGGGCCACCGACCGCGCCAGCTCCACCACCGCATCGACCACCGGGTCGCGGTCACCGCTCATGAGGCACCTGCGCCAGAGGCCACGGCCGCGCCCTGCGGGCGTTCCCCGGGGCTGGGCTGCAGGGCCGAGAGCACCTTCCGCACCGAGGGGGCCACCACCACCTGGCGCACCGCCCGGAGGGCCGAGGCGGCTTCGCCGGGAGTGAGGGCCTGGGCCGCGCAGTCGAGGAACTTGCGGTCCAGCTCCCCCCGGGAGAGGGGGTTCTGCGGGTATCCGCGGGCCCACTCGCTGAGCTCGGAGCGGGTGCTGCCATCGGTGCCCTCCACCGTGACCCGGGTCCGCACGTGGCGGAACCCCTGAGCCTCGAGCTCCGGGTCGACCACCACCTCCACCTTGGGGATGAAGGCCTGGATCTCGGGGTCCAGGACCGCCGCGTCGGTGAAATCGAGAAGGCCGGCGCGGCGCCGGATCACCCCGGTCGCCATGCAGTACTCGAGGCTGAACTTTCCCTCCAGGCCGGTGCGCGGACGGTGGTAGATGAGGGCGTTGAGGACGTTGGAGTTGGTGCCCACCAGGACCCGGCGCACCTGATCGGGACCGAGGTCGTGCTCCCGCACCATCGCCAGGATCAGGTCCTGGGCGGGATGGGAGAGCGAGCCCGACGGGTAGGGCTTGATCGAGACCCCCGGCTCCTGCAGGAAGAACGGCTGCCCCAGCCGGTCCTCGATCTTGTCCGGGTCGAAGCCGCCGCCGGCGGCGCGGAAGAACCCCCGCCTCGCCTCCAGGATGTCCGGGCTGGCGGTGAAGCCGGAGGCGGCCAGCCGTGCCGCCAGCACCCCGTTGTGGGCCGCCCGTCCGGAGTGGAGCGGCTTGGTCATGGTCCCGAAGTTCTCGCGCAGCCCGCTGCCGAGGCTGGCGGCGATCCCGAGGGCGACGGCGGTGGCCTCGGGGTTCAGACGGAGCAGCCGGGCGCAGCCCGCGGCGGCTCCGATGGTGCCGATGGTGCCGGTGCTGTGGAAGCCGTCCTGGTAGTGGCGGGGGTTGATCGCGTCGGCCACCCGGCAGGCCACCTCCACACCGGCCACGTAGGCGGTTACGAGCTCCTCCCCGGTCACGTCCGCACCGCCCGCCAGCGCCCCGAGGGCCGCCGTGACGGGCACAGAGGGGTGGGTCAGGAGGCCGTACACCGAGCCCTCGGAGGTGGAGAGCTGGGTGTCGTCGTAGTCCAGGGCGTGGCCTGCCACCCCGTTGAGCAGGGCCGCCGCGGGAGGTGAGGTCGCCAACCGGAGCCCCACCAGCCCGGAGGGGCCCTCGGGCCCCTGGAAGGCCTCGCGGAGGATCCCGGCCGAGTCCTCCTGGCTCCCCGCGAGCATCACCCCCCAAGAGTCGACCAGGTGGTCCTCGGCGACCGCCACCAGCGCGTCCGGGAGATCCCCAATCCCAAGGTTGCTTACGAACCGCGCGACCGCCGCTGTGAGTCCCATCGCTGCTCCTCTGTTATGTGAAGGCCAAGAGATCTGCCGGGTGCGCCTGCGGTTCAGCCCACCAGGATCTGAGCCACCTCGTCCCGCCCGGCCAGCTCTCGAGCCGGGCCCGAGAGGACGTTGCGGCCGTCGGCCAAGATGAAGCACTGGTCGGCGTACTCCATCGCCACCGAGGCGTTCTGCTCCACGATGAGCATCGCCACCCCGGTGGCGGCGACCTCGGTGATCTGGTTCCAGACCCGGTCGCCGTAGATCGGGGAGAGGCCGGCGGTGGGCTCGTCGAGGATGGCCACGACCGGGTCGGTCATGAGCAGCCGGGCCAGCGCCACCATGCGCTGCTGGCCCCCGGACAGCTGCCCGGCCTGCTTGCGCTTGTCGGCGGCCAGGTCGGGGAAGAGGGAGAACACCCGATCCAGCCGCTGGGCCACGTCCCCCTTGAAGCTGTAGGCCCCCATGTGCAGGTTCTCCAGGACCGACAGCTCGTCGAAGATGTTGAGCATCTGGGGGAGGTAGCCGACCCCCTTGCGCACCAGCTGGTGCGGCGGCGTGTGGGTCACCACCTCGCCGCGCAGGCGCACCTCGCCCTGGCTGACGTTGATGAGGCCCATGATGGCCTTGGCCAGCGTCGACTTCCCAGCGCCGTTGGGCCCCAAGATCACCGAGATCTTGCCCGGGTAGGTCTCCACCCCGACCCCGTCCAGGATCGGGGGGCCGTCATATCCCGCGGTGATGCCGGTGGCGACCAGGATCGGTGCCGTCTCCGCAGCCTCGCTCACGACGTCCCTCCCACATGGCCACCGCCGAGATAGGCGGCCACCACCGACTCGTCGGCACGGACCTCGCTCAGGGTGCCCCGGCGCAGCACCTTCCCCTGGGCCATGACCACGACGTCATCGGCCACGTCGCTGAGGAAGGCCATGTTGTGCGCCACCACCAGGACGGTGATCCCCCGCTCGACCATCTCCCGGATGCGCTCGGCGATCAGCTTGCGCACCGCCGGGAACACCCCGGCGCTGGGCTCGTCCAAGAGCAGGAGCTTGGGCTCGGCCATCATGGCCCGGGCGATCTCCAGCAGCCGCCGCTGCCCGCCGGAGAGGCTGCCGGCAGGCTCCTCCCGCAACTTGGTCAAGCCCACCCACTCGAGCAGCGACTCGGCCTTGAGGCGCAGCTCACGTTCCTGGGCGGCCCAGCGGCCGCGGCGGAACAGGCTCTGCAGCGGCCTCTCGCCGATCTGGTTCGGGGCCGCGAACACCAGGTTCTCCATCACCGGCAGGCGGGTGAGCTCCCGGGGGGTCTGGAAGGTGCGGATGATGCCCAGCCGGGCCACCCGGATCCGCCCCAGACCCTGGATCTCGGTGCCGTCGAAGACGATCCGGCCGGAGCTGGGGGTCAGCCCCCCGGCGATGATCTCCATCAGGGTCGACTTGCCAGCGCCGTTGGGCCCGATCAGCCCCGTGACCTTGCGATCCGGCACATCGAAGCTGCAACCGGCCACGGCCTGGCTTCCGCCGTAGGCGAACTCGACCTCCTCGATCTGCAGCATCAGATCTCGCCCCGCTGCCCCACCCGGGGCCAACCGAGGCGGCGCCGGGGCGCTCCCGGGGACTGGAAGCCGGCCGGGCCTCCCTGCCCGCCACCCGCGGGCACGCGGTACCAGCGCAGCCAGCGCTCCGGGATCAGGCCGTCGGGGCGGAAGCGGATCACCACGATGAGGACGATGCCGATAAGGACCGCCCGTCCCGCCCCGACCAGGGCGCCATTGCCGAAGTTGGGCAGGTAGCGCTCGATCTCGCTCAGCAGCTCGACGAAGACGAAGGTCCCGAGGACCGCCCCCCAGTAGTTGCCGGGGCCGCCGATCACGATGGCGGCCATCAGGATGAAGGACTCCTCGGCGAGGAAGCCCTGGGGGTTCCAGGCGTTGACGTAGAAGACCAGCAGGGCCCCCGCCAGCCCGGCCATGACGCAGCCCAGGACGAAGGCCCAGACCCGGCTCGAGGTGGTGGCCTTGCCGAAGCTGGCCGCCACCACGTCATCCTCGCGGATGGCGCGCAGGACCCGCCCGTACGGCGACCGGAAGATCGACCGCACCACCCAGACGCAGACCGCGAGGACCACCATCGCCACCCCGAACACCTCCAGGGTGTAGGTGATCTCGCTGGCGGTGGCCCCGTTGAGGATGTAGGGGACGTTGAAGAGGCCGTTGGCGCCGTTGAAGAGGGGCACGTAGTTGGTGATGAGGTCCCAGACGATGAAGCCCAGGGACACCGTGACGATGGCCAGGTAGTCGCTGCGCAGCCGGCGGATCACCACCAGGACCATGAACAGCCCGAGCACCCCGGCCACCACCCCGGCGAGGAGCAGGGCAACCGGCCAGGGCAGGCTCCACTGCAGGATGAAGGTCTCCTCCGAAGCCGGCACCGGGGGGTGGCCCATGGTGGTCACGGCGCCGACGTAGGCCCCTATCGCCACGAAGGTGTAGTAGGTGAAGTTGAGGATGCCGGCCTGCCCGTACTGCAGGTTGAGTCCGACCGCCATGATCGCGTTGATGGCGCCGAGGGCCAGCAGGTCCGCGATGAAGTAGAGCACCGGGCTACGCCGACCGGCCCCGGCCCGGCAGCAGTCCCTGGGGGCGCAGCAGCAGGACGACGATCACCACGGTGAAGGCCAGCGCCCCGGAGTACACGGGGCTGATGAACATGGCCGAGATCTCGGTGAGGATGCCGATCACCAAGGCGCCCAGCATGGCCCCGTAGACCCGCCCGATGCCGCCCAGGATGATGGCCCCGAAGACCACGAACAGCTCGTTGAAGCCGGTGGTGGGACGCAGGCTGTTGGTCTCCAGGGCCAGCCCCACCCCCGCCACCGCGCAGAGCATCCCCGAGATCGCCCAGGTCCACATCACCACTCGTCCGGTGTCGATGCCGCAGGCCTGGGCCAGGTCGTCGTTGTTGGAGGTGGCACGGAGCGCGGTGCCGAACTTGGTGTTCTGCATGAACAGGTGGAGGGCCAGCAGCAGCGTGAAGGCCACGCCGATCAGGATCAGGTCCCCCGGGGTGAACAGGAAGGGCCCCAAGTGCAGGGCGTTGCCCACCGTCACGCTGTAGTGCTCGGCGTTGGGGCCCCAGATCATGACTATCACGTTCTGCACGATGAAGGACAGCCCCACGGTGCAGATCAGCAGGATCAGGGTCCGGCTCTTGCGGCGCATGAGCGGGCGGAACACCACCCAGTTGGAGACCACCCCCAGAAGGCCGGTGCCGGCGGCGCCCACCGCCACCGAGGGGAAGAAGTTGAGCCCGGCGGCGTTGGCGGCGTAGGTGACGTAGGCGCCGAAGCTCATGAAGTCGCCGTAGGCGAAGTTTATGAAGTTGGTGACGCTGACCTGGAGCGAGAGCCCCACCGCGGCCAGGGCGATCACCGCCGCATCCACCAGCCCGAACCCGACGGCCTCGGCCAGCTGGTTCACCGGCTGCCCCCCGCGGGGCGGGGGGCGCCGGCCCGCGGCCGGCGCCTCCCGAAAGTTCCCCCGGTCATCACTTGAAGGCGGCCTGGAGCTGGGGAGCGGTGAAGTTGGTGACCGTCACCGGGGTCCCCTGGGCGTTGTAGCGCAGGACCGCGAAGGGCCCGAAGACGTTGTGGTACTTGTTGAAGTCGACGGTGCTCTGGGAGCCCTCGAAGTTGATCTTCTTGCCCTGCTTGAGCAGCGCGTAGCAGGTCGCGTAGCTGCCGCACTGCACGCCCGGGGGGTTGGTGGCTTTGAGGATCCCGCTCTCAATCTTGGGCCAGGTCCAGGACATGGCCGCGTCCGCGCCGAGCGCCCACGCGGTCACGGCGTCGTACATGAATCCGGCCCCGTTGGGGGGCACCGGGCTGCCGGTCTTGGCCTGGATCAACTTGATGAACTCGGCGGCGCCGATCATGCCGGTGGTCGACGAGTTGGTGAGGTACACCGGCCCCGAGGCGACCGACTTGCCCACCGCCGCCACCCAGGCCGCGGAGTACCAGAGGTTGGTGCCGATGAAGGGAACGCTGGAATCGCCCGCCTGAGCAGCCTCACCGAAGAAGATGCCCGCCGTGGTGTTGTTGAACTGGCCCAGGACCGCCTGGGGGTGGTTGGCGTAGACCTGCTGGACCTCGCTGCGGTAGGAGGACTGGCCAGCCGTCAGACCCACGTTGGCCACGATCGAGATGCCCAGGTGCCTCAGGGAGGCCTCCAGCGGGGCCACCAGGGACTGGGAGGCCGGAGCCTCACCCACCGCCAGCGCCACCCGGTTCCAGCCCTTGGTGTGGGCGAAGTAGGCCATCGCCTGGGCCTGCTCGGTGTCGGATGGCGAGAGCCGGAAGAAGTAGGGGCTGCTCTCCTGGTCGAAAATCGCCCCTCCCCCGAACATCAGCTCGGGGATGTTGGCCTTGACCGCCAGGGGCAGGACCGCGGCGGTGGTGTTCGCGGTGGGGCCGATGATGGCCACCACATGGTCGGAGTTGATCTCGAAGTCGGCCGCCGCCACCGCGTCGGCCGGGTCCGAGGCCGTGTCCTGGGCCACCAGGAGAAGCTTGTGCCCCATGACCCCGCCGTGACTGTTCACCTGATTGACCGCGAGCTCGGCCCCGAGCTCCATCCCCTGGCCCAGGCTGGCCCGGGCCCCGGTCAGGGCGCCCAGGAACCCCAGGGTCAAGGGCTGCTTAGAAGACGAGCCCCCGGCGGCTGCGGCGCCGCAGCCCGCAATCCCGACCGCCGCGACTGCGGCCAGCGCGCCGACCCGCAGCCCTCGTATGGACAACGATCGCATCTCGCTTCCTCCCGCTGACCCTACCGGCCCCTTGGCACTGGACCGGATTGCGGCCTACCGGGGCCGGCGGTGGCCCGGGCGGGGGAACTGTGCGAGCCTGCCCCGCCCGTCGTCATCGCCAGCCCCGGGTGCCTCGCACCGCCACCCAAGTGGATTCGGGCGGCAGTATACGGAATGCGCCATACCGCGTCAACTCCCGTCCGCGAGGAGCCGAGACCCGATCCCCGTGCCATTCTGCCGCGCCCGCCGGTGGTGTCCCGGGCCAGCGCAGGGGAGAGTTGCGGGACCGGTCTTCCGGCGGCACGGGGCCCTTGGATGGTGTGCCCGGGCCCTCCCACCAGGCGCCCCTTGGGCGCCAAGAGGCGCGCAGCGGGGATGGTCGGGGGAGCGGCCGGGCGCCATCCCGAGCTGGGCGGGCTGGGTTCCTGCCCCACTCCCAACCGCCACCGGCCGGTCCCGGCACCCGCGGTCCTGCCGGTGGGATCCACTGAGCTGGAGGTGGCGGCCCGGTGCCAAGAGCTCGCCCGGTGGGCCAAGTGCCGGAGCTGGCGGCGCCGGAGAAGGGGCGCCAGCGCAGCCGCCAGGTGTCCACGGCCTCACTGCGCTCCCTGGGCTGGTCGCTGGCCGCCCGGTCCCGCTGCAGTGCCTGGTCGGCTGCCGAGCCATGGCGGCGGTCGCCTGGGGCTGGGTGGTGCTCCCCGCCCTGGTGGGGGTCCTACTGCTCCCCCCTCAGGGGGCTGACCTGCTCCTCGCCAAGGCGGCGGCAGTCATGGGCGCCTTCGGGATGGTGTCGTATACGGCCGGCGGCGCAGCCGGCGCCGGGGACAGCTGGGAGCCGGGAAGGAGCCCGGGCCGAGCTCAGCTGGAGGCGGCCGAGAGGGACTTGGGGTAGGCGACCCCGTACTTCTCCACGTAGGCGTCCAGCGCCTGCAGGAGCTGCTGCTGGAAGGCCAGCCGCTCCACCAGTTCGCTCTGGGAGCCCTG
Source organism: bacterium (assembly GCA_021844355.1). Lineage (GTDB taxonomy): Bacteria > Chloroflexota > Dormibacteria > Aeolococcales > Bog-877 > JAJYXT01. Next base: position 9,841 of record JAKBTP010000193.1, read on the forward strand.
GTACTGGTCACCG
>JAKBTP010000151.1 GCA_021844355.1 bacterium
CTCGGGAGTGCTCCTGGGCTCCGGCGCGCTGCTCGGGTCGGGGGTCTCCGCCGAGGTGGGGGAGGGGCCGGTGAGGGTACCCAGGGGCGTGGGGCTGGACTCGGTCAGGTGGGCGGCGAGGACCGAGTCGTTGCTGGCGCGCACCGAGAGGGAGTAGGTGGCGCCGTTGGGCGCCTGGACCACGACGTCGTAGACCGGGACACCGTGCTCGGTGTCCGCCTCGGTCCGCAGGACCTTCGCCGTCCCGGCGCCGGGGTAGTTCTGACTGACATAGGACAGGGCCGCCTGGTCCGCCGCCGCAACCGCGCTGCTCGCCGCCACCAGGCTGACCCGCGTGGGGACGGGACTGGCCGCGCCGCCCCGGGTGGCTGCCCAGACCCCACCGGCCATCGCCACCGCTCCGACCGCGACACCTGCCACTGCTGTTCTCATCATCGATCTCCTCCAAGAGGCGCTCCATGCGCTACTTCGAGGATTCACCCTGGTGATGAACCGGTCGTGGGAGGAAGATTAGATTCCCTTCAGTTCCCCTGACCCGGGACCGGGAGAAGCCGGTAGCCGGCTCCGCGGACTGTGTGGATGAGCGGTGACAGCCCGTCTCGGTTGAGCTTACGCCGCAGGTAGCTCACGTAGACATCGACCACATTGCTGCCCGGGTCGAAGTCGTACTCCCACACCCGATTCAGAATCTGGGTGCGCGACAGCACCTGGTTGGGGTGGCGCATGAAGAGCTCCAGGAGCGCCCACTCTCGGTGGGCCAGCTCGATGCGGCGGTCCGCCCGGAAGGCGACCTTGGAGAGCAGGTCCAGCCGAAGGTCCCCCACCTCCAGCTCGGTGGACACCGTCTGCTCCCTGGTCCGCAGCACCGCCCGCACCCTCGCCAGGAGCTCGTCGAAGGAGAAGGGCTTGGTGACGTAGTCGGTAGCCCCAGCGTCCAGCCCCGCCACCTTGCTGGCGACGTCGTCGCGAGCGGTGAGGATGATCACTGGGAGCCCGGGCCTTCTGGCCCTCCAAAGGCGGAGGACCTCGAGCCCGTCACGGTCGGGGAGGCCAAGGTCCAGGAGCGCCAGATCCAGATCCTCGCCGCTGGCGTCCACGACCCCCAGGGCGGAGCGGGCGTCCTCGGCTCGGGTCACCGCGTACCCCTCCGCCTGCAGGCCCTTGGCGAGAAATGCCGCGATTCGAGCGTCGTCCTCGACCAGCAGGATCATTCCACCTCCTCCTCGTCCGAGACCCCGGTCCAGAGACACGCCGGTGGCAGCACGAGGACCACCGAGGTCCCGCGTCCCGGGGCGCTGCTCAACTCCACATGACCGCCGTGGCCCTCGACCACGGCCTTGACGATGGCCAGTCCCAGCCCGGCTCCCCGCTGGCCCCGATCGCCGCCGCGGCGGAAGCGGTCGAAGACCGCTTCCTGGAGCTCGGGGTCGATGCCCGAGCCGGTGTCGGTGACGGAGAGGCGGACCCCTGGCCCGCAGCTCGCGCCGAGAGAGATCGTGTCCCCCTCCACCGTGGCCTTGACCGCGTTGTCCAGCAGGTTGAGCAGCGCACCACGGAGCTTGGCCGGATCGACCACGACCACCGCGTCCGGCACCGGATCCAGCACCCAGTTCCGCGGGGCCAGCACCCGCGAGGCGGTCGAGAGGTCGGCCATGAAGGATCTGAGGTCCACCAGCTCGCGCTGGATGAAATCGGGCTCCAGGGAGTGCCCCAGCAGGAGCAGCTGGTCAACCATCGCGCTCATCTGGTCCAGCTCCTCCACCACCACGGCGGTCGTCTCCGCCACGTCGCCGGGGTCGAGGGCACCACCCCGCCGGAGCACCTCCAGGTGTCCCTTGGCGACGGTGAGCGGCGTTCTCAGCTGGTGGGAGACGTCTGAGAGCAGGGCCCGCTGGGCGGCCACGGTCGCCGAGATCCGGCCCAGCAGCTCGTCGAATGCCGCCGCCATCCGGCCAACCTCGTCGTCCGCGCCCCGGTACCCAACGCGGCGGGTCAGATCGCCCGAACTGGCCTCCACCGCCGTCTGGGTGAGAGCCCCCACGGTGCGCAGCACCCGCCGCAGGATGAGGTAGGCGCTGAGGAGCGCGACCACCAGGGCGACTGCTGCCTCCGCCGCGGCGAGGAGCGCCACCTGCCCGGTCTCACTCTGGAGGCGGCTCAGGCTGCCGGCGGCGATGACCACCCCCTGAACCTTTCCCCCTTCAACTATCGGGCTGGCCAGGGCCAGGTAGGGGGTTGATCCCAGGGAGAGGTTCAGGGTCCTGGTGCTCCGGGGCGGGTTCAGGAGGGCCCCCCGGATGACCGGGGACCGGGTCATCGCCGCCGCCGCTCCGCTTCCCAGCACCGGCTGGTGGCTGACCGCGATCAGCATCACCTCTCCCGGCGGAAGCGGGTGGGTGAGGAGGTAGTCCCGGCTGAAGGTCTCGAGGCTCTGCCCGGGAGGGCGGGTGCCGAAGGAGGCGGCATAACCGCTCAGCTCATCCCCCAGGTCCGCCAGGACGGTGTTCTGGTAGTGGGCCGAGAAGTCCCGGACCACCTGCAGGAGAACAACCCCCAAGACCAGGGCCAGCACGAAGGCGTGGAGCAGGAGTAGGCGCCCCGCCGTGCCCAGCCTGGGCCCCTGGCTCACGTTTGCTCGCCCCGCCTCGGCGACCCCCGCCACCCCCAGTGCGCCCCGTCCCTGGCGGGTCTCAGCCGTCGTTGCCAGAGCAGGAGTCTCCTCCCGGACAGCCGCCCTTGCCCTCCGTCGACTCCGGAGTGGGCACGGTGATCACCGGGGCCGGAGGGGTGACGGTCTCCACCGGCTCGCCGGCGACGGAGACGCGGGTGAGGGGCGATGAGGTTGCCGACGGGCTGCTGGAACCAAGCCGCACGGAGGGCGGAACGCTGCTCGGCCGCACGGTCAGGTTGGGGCTCAGCAGGAGTGAAAGCGCCAGGGCGCATCCCACCACCAGGGCCAGCCAGGCTGCCCTCGGGATGTGCGACGGTGACGGGATCCGCGGCAACGGTCAGGTACCTCCGGGCTCGACGATGGGGGTCGTCGATGAGCCGATGATTGGTTGAACATTAGGCCCATCTCATCTTCCGCTCAGGAGGGAACAGTTTCCCGGGCGTGTCCCGCGGCTGCCCGCTCCTTGGCGAACTCGCCGCTGCGCAGCCACGCGTCCTCCCGGACATTGGGGGGCTGCCAGACCAAGCGCTGTGGATCGGCGCTCCCGATCCCGCGGACAGACGGGCGCCGGTCGCGGTCGGGACCCTCCGACGCGGCCACAGGAGAGCGCGCGTGAGCCATCCCCGCCCCCCGGCGGGCATGCCCACGGCGAAAGGCGGGCGCGATCGGCTGCCGGATCCCGGGAGCGTGGGCCGGCAGAACAGATGTATCATCCACGCGCACGGGCCATCCAGCCGGCCCTGATCGCTGGGCGGTTTCGGGCTCCTGCCCAGGACCCGCCGGGCAAAGTCGCTTCCGATCCAGCTCGAGAGGACACTTTGGAAGAGCCGGACCGACTCATGGGAACGGTCGCTGGGTACCTGCTCGGCCTCCGACCGCGGCTCCCGGCCGCGGTGTGGACCGTGGTGGCCGGTGGAGCGGTCTCCGCCTTGGGCAATGGCTTCGTCCTTCCCTATGGCTCCATCTACCTCCACGTGGTGCGCCGGATCCCCATCCCGGTGGTGGGCGCTCTCCTGTCCTTCTCGGCCCTGGCCTCGCTGCTGGTGGCGGTGGTCGGGGGGACCCTGGTCGACCGGCTCAGCCCCAAGGCGGTGATCCTCCTGGGGCTGGGGCTCCAGACGGCGGGGTTCGCCTCCCTGGGGTTCGCGACCGGGATCCCCCAGGCCGCCCTCTCGCTGGGGCTGGTGGGGCTGGGGGCGGGGTGCTTCTTCCCCGCCCTGGGCGCGCTGCTGGCGGCCATAACCACCCGGGCGGAGCGGACCGCCGCCGCCTCGCTCCAATACGCCGCCAACAACCTCGGCATCGGCCTCGGGGCCATAGTGGGCGGCCTGCTGGTGTCCACCTCCCGCCCGAGCACCTTCACCCTCGTCTACCTGTTGGACGCCGCCACCTTCGTGGTCTTCGCCGCGGTGGCGATCCTGCGGGTGCCCTCCGGCCGGCACCGAGAGGAGCGGGCTAGGAGCTCGGGATACGTCGCCGTCCTCAGGGACTGGCGCTTCATGGCGGTGGTGCTCTTCAACGTCATGGTGGTGGTCTCCACCTACTCCCAGCTCGACAGCTCCGTGCCCCTGTACGCCCGGGTCTTCCTCAGGGTGCCCACGGCCGCCATCGGGCTCATCCTCGCCGCCAACACCGCGTTCATCGTCCTTGCCCAGCTGCCACTGGCGAGGGCGGTGCGCCGGGTGCGCCGCACCAGGACCCTCACTCTGTGCGGAGCGGTCTGGGCGGCCTGCTGGATGGTCGGCTGGCTGGCGAGCCTGGAGCGGGGCCTGGCGGCGGCCGCCTGGCTCGGGGTCTTCGCCGTGATCTTCGGCGCCGGGGAGTGCCTGCTCAGCGCGACTCTAGGGCCACTGGTCGCCGACCTGGCGCGCCCGGCTCTCCGCGGCCGCTACATGGCCACCTTCAACCTCTCCTGGTCGATTGGACTGCTGGTCGGCCCCAGCCTCGGGGGCGTCCTGGTGGGGTCCTTCCTGCGCCCCTGGATGTGGCTGACCTGGGCCATGGTGGCCGTGGGGCTGGCTCTCTGGGCCTCGCTTTTGGCCCGCTGGCTGCCCGTGGCGGCCAACCTGGCGCCCCTTACCACCTGAGGCGCGGCGTCGGCTTCGCCGGTGTCCGGTGGATGGCTCCGCCACCAGGCCGACGCCTGGCCTACCCGGATACGGCGATGCTGACCTCGGGGGGCTGGCGCAGGGAGTTGTGGACGGTGCAGCGGGCGGCCACCGAGAGCAGCGATTCCTGCACCTCCGGGGGGAGGTGGGAGACCCCGCTCACGCCGAGGGAGATCCGGCTCACGCGGTACGGCCGGGTGGCGTACTCGACCTCCGAGGTGACGGCCAGGCCGTCCACCTGGTGGCCGTGGCGGGAGAGGAAGCGGTGGACGTAGAAGCCGACGCAGGCGGCCAGGCTGGCGATGAAGAGCTCGGTGGGGGTGGGGGCGGTGTCTTCCCCGCCATCCACCTCGGGCTGGTCGACGTGCAGCGTGTGCTGACGCAGGGAGAGGCGGAAGCGGTCCCCGGATTCGTGCTCGACCCGCACCGCGACCGCGGCCGCCGTTCCCGCCTCCACCATCAGACGGCCTCGGGGGTGGCCTTGGCCGCCTCCACCTGGGCGCGGACGTCGTCCATGTCCAGCTCCTCGACCGCCGCGATGAGCTTCTCCAGGGAGCTGGCCGGCAGCGCCCCCGGCTGAGCGAACACCAGGATCCCGTCCCGGAAGATCATCAGCGTGGGGATGGAGCGGATTCCCAGCCCCTGAGCCAGCCCCGGCTCGGCCTCGGTGTCGACCTTGGCAAACACCATCGAGGGGTGCTTCTCCGAGGCCGCCTGGAACACCGGCGCGAAGGCCCGGCAAGGGCCGCACCAAGCCGCCCAGAAGTCGACCAGGACGATCCCCGGCCCGTTCACGGTCTTCTCGAAATCTGCTTCGCCGAGCACGGTGGTGGACATGGCTCCCTCGCTTTGAATGTACCCCAGGGGGTATGCTTGCTAGGGCCAGTTTACACCGGATACGTCGTGCTTGCACCAACCTTCCCGGGGCTGGCGGCGCCGACATTCGCCCGGGTCAGATCCCGATGAGCACCACGGAGACGGCGGCCGCCAGCAGCCCCGCCCTCTGCACCCGGTTCCAGCGCTCCCCCAGCCCGAAGCGCGCCAGCAGGACCGTCACCGCCGGGTAGAGGGAGCTGATCACCGCCACGATGGCCAGCTGGGAGAGTCCGGTCGCCCGCAGGAAGAGGATGTTGCCGGCGCCCCCCAGGATGCCGGCGGCCGCCGCCAGGGGCGCCACCCTGCGCCAGCCGCCACCTCCCGACCTGGCCGCGGCGGCGGCGACGACCAGGAGCGACACCGTCTGCCCGGTGACCAGCGGCCAGGTGCCGGATGCTGTGCCGGCCCGATCCAGGGCGATGAACAGGACGGCGAACCCCGCGCCCGCCAGGAGCGCCTCACGCACGCCGCGGCCCCTCGAGCTGTGGTCCCTCGCCTGCCAGGAGACCATGGCCACCGCCGGGATGGCGATCAGCATCCCGGCCAGCTGCACCGTGGCCGGCCGGTTCCCCAGCGCCAGCCCCACCCCGGCCGGTATCAGCGCCGTGAGCACCCCGGAGAGGGTCGCCACCACCGCCATCTCGCCGATGGCCAGGCCGCGGTACAGCGCCAGGATCCCCACCCCGCTGCCCAGGCCGCTGGCCGCCCCCCAGGCGAGGGCGGCCGGGGCCGGCCCGGACCAGGGGAAGAGGACGAGTCCCAGGACGGCGGCGGTCAGGGCCAAGGGCTGCCCGGTGACGGCCACCAGGGCCGTCGGCCCGCGGCGCCCGGCCACGCCGGCGAGGAAGTCGGAGGCGCCGTAGCCCACCGCGGCGAACAGGCTCAGGGCGATCCCCACCCGGTCAGCGTACTGGGCGGGCCACCGCGAATGCCATCCGCCTGCCGGCAGGCCGCGCCGGTTTGCCCCCTGGTATGGTCGCCCTCGTGCCCGCCGACATCCGCGACTTCCTGGCCGCCCCGGTGTGGCGGGCACTGGACGTGGACGACGCGGGGCGAGTTCTGGCGGGCTGCGACGCGCCGGGCACCATCCAGCTGGTGGAGCTGGCCCTCGATGGCACCCCGACCTGGCTCACCGACCTCCCGGGCGGCTGCTCCGGGCGATACCTGCCCGGGGAGCGCCGGGTGGTTGTCGAGCACGACCGGGACGGGGACGAGCGGCGGCAGCTGTCCTTGCTGACCCTGGAGGAGCTCCCCCCCGCGCCGGTGGGGCTGGCCGGGCTCGAGCCCCTGGTTCGTGATCCGCGCTCCGTGCACCAGCTGGTCGGTGTGCGTCCCGGCCAGGTGGTCTACGCCACCAACCGGCGCAACGGCGTCGACTTCGACGTCGTGATTCGCGACCTGAGGACGGGTTTGGAGCGCGAGGTGTACGCCTCTGGCGGCATGGTCGAGGAGGTGGCGCTCCCACCTACCGGGGAGATGGCGGTCCTGTCGCTGGCCGCCAGGAGCCCCATGTCGCAGCAGCTTCTCCAGGTGGACCCGTTCGGCTCCCCCGCCCGCGGGCTCACCGAGGCCAGCCTGCCGGCCCAGCACCTCTTCCAGGGCTTCGCCGGCCCCACCCGCCTGATCCTCACCACAGATCGAGACCGTGAGCACACCGTGATCGCCGAACTGGACCTGGCCAGCCGGAGGTGGAGGGAGCTCATCTCCCGGCCGGGGCTGGACGTGAGCGGCCACCTCGCCCCGGCCTCCTCCCGCCTCCTGCTGCGGGTCAACCAGGGGGGGAGGGCGGAGCTTGAACTTCACGACCTGGATGGCGGGCGGGCGCCGCTCCCGGTCACCCTGCCCGGAGCCGGCTGGGTCGGGGAGCCCACCCTGCCATCTCCGGCGTGGGCGCCCTCCGGAAGGTGGGCCGCCATCTCCTTCAGCAGCCCCAGGGTCCCCGGGGACGCGCTGCGGGTTGACGGGCTGACCGGGGCGGTGACCACGGTGGCCAGCAGCCAGGGGGCCCTGAGCGCCCTAAGGCTCAGCGAGCCCACCATGCACGAGGTTCCCTCCCCGGCCGGGCGGCCGATCCCCTGCTGGGTGTACGCGCCCACGTCGCCCAGGAGCAAGCTCACCGGGTCGGCTGTCGTCGTGCTCCACGGCGGCCCCGAGTCCCAGGCGGTGGCCAGCTTCAACCCGGTGGTGCAGGGACTGGCGGCAGCCGGGCACACGGTCCTCGTCCCCAACGTCCGCGGCTCCACCGGCTACGGACGCGGCTGGTACTCCGCGGACGACGGCCGCCGGCGGATGGAAGCGGTAGCCGACCTGGAGGCCATTCACGGCTGGCTGCCGCAGGTGGGAGTCGACCCTGCGCGGGCAGCTCTTTGGGGAGGCTCGTACGGCGGCTACATGGTCCTCGCCGGCCTGGCCTTCCAGCCCCAGCTCTGGGCTGCGGGCGTGGACATCGTCGGGATCTCCTCCCTGGTCAGCTTCCTGCGCAACACCTCCGGCTACCGGCGGGCGGCCAGGGAGCGCGAGTACGGCTCGCTGGAGGCCGATCTGGAGTTCCTGGAGCGGGCTTCGCCGCTCTCGCGGGCTGACAGCATCCGGGCCCCGCTCTTCATGATCCACGGCGCCAACGACCCCCGAGTTCCCCTCAGCGAGGCTGAGCAGCTGGCAGGGCGTCTCGCCGAGCGGCAGGTGGAGTGCCACCTCCTGGTCTACGAGGACGAGGGCCACGGGCTAGCCCGCCGGCGCAACCGGCTGGACGCCCTTCCCCGGGCGCTGGAGTTCCTGGCGCGCCATCTGAGCGGCTGAGAGGGCGGGCCCGGGCCCACCTATACTCGAGGTGTAGCGGCGCGCCGGGTGCTGAGCGTGCCCCCCATCATTCCAGGTGCCCACTTGTCCCAGGTCCAAGGCCATCCGCGTCGCTGGCTGATCCTCGCCGTGGTCACCGTCGTGGCCTTCATCGGCAACGTGGACGGCACCATCGTGGTGGTCGGGCTGCCCCGGATCGTCCAAGGGCTCCACACCACCATCACCACCGGCCTCTGGACCCTCACCGGCTACATCATCACCAGCACGGTCTTCCTGCTGCCGGCGGGGCGGTGGTCGGACGTCGTTGGGCGGAAGCGGATCTTCCTGGTCGGCGTGGGGCTGTTCGGGCTGGGGACGGTCCTCTGCGGGTTCGCTCCCTCTGGGGAGGCCCTGGTGGGCTGGCGGCTCTTGCAGGGGGTGGGGGCGGCCCTCTCCTCCGCCACCGCGGTCCCGCTCATCGCCGGCGCCTTCCCCGCCGCCCAGACCGGGCGCGCCCTGGGGATCAACTCGACCGCCTGGGTGATGGGCTCGATAGTGGGCCCGGTGGCCGGGGGAGCGCTGGTGGGAAGCCTGGGTTGGAGGTGGATCTTCTTCGTCACCGTCCCCTTCGCCCTGGCCGGGCTCGCGGCAGGGGCCCGCTGGCTGCCTTCCGACCACGCCTCCCGGAGGGGAGTCAGCACCGACTGGGTGGGGGCCGGCGCCTTCACGGTGGCACTGGTGGCCCTTCTCGTGGCCCTCTCCGAGGGCCTGGCGTGGGGCTGGGGCTCAGCCAGGATCGTGAGTCTGTTCGTGCTGTCGGCGGCGGCGCTGGTCGGATTCACCGGATGGGAGCTGCGCTCTCGCCTTCCCACCTTCGACCTGCGGCTGCTCCGCCGGCCCCAGCTGCGCGGGGCGCTGGCGGTGGTCGTCTTCTACTCCACCGGCATGTTCGCTACCACCTTCCTGCTCACCTTCTACCTCCAGGGCTCGCTCCGGCTCAGCCCACTCGACGCCGGGCTGGCGCTGCTGCCCATCGCCGTTCCTCAACTCGGGCTCGCCCCCCTGGGGGGCGCCCTGGCCGACCGCTTCGGTGCGGCCCGCCCCGTGATGCTGGGGCTGGCCCTGCTGATATCCGGGGCCCTGCTGCTGAGCCGCCTCGGCCCCCATCTGGATCTGGTGGCGGTGGTGGTGCCCCTGCTCCTGGTCTCGGCGGGGAACGGCTTCGCCTGGCCGGCGCTCACCAAGGCGGTGGTCTCCTCCGTCCCGCGAGAGCGGACCGGAGTGGCCTCGGGGATGTTCTTCACCCTGCGCAACGTGGGGATGGCGCTCTCCTTCACCCTCGCCCTGGTGGTGGCCGAGGCCAGCCTCCCGCCCCAGCTGGCGGTGCGGGTCTTCCTGGGTGCCGGTGG
>JAKBTP010000202.1 GCA_021844355.1 bacterium
AGTGGTCGGCCCGGTGGGACTCGAACCCACGACCTGAGCTTTATAAGAGCCCCGCTCTCACCAACTGAGCTACGGGCCGCCGGGCCCAGGATATAGCCAGCAGGAGCGATTGGGCGGGGCGGTCACCCGGATCGACTCAGCGGGCCAGAACCAGGTTGACCTGCTTGTCGGGAACCACCACGATCCGGCCGACCCGCCTTCCCTCCAGGAAGTTGGTCACCCGAGCAGAGGAGAGTGCCAAGCGCTCCAGCTCCTCCCCTGACGTCCCTCTGGGGACGGTCACCTGGTCGCGCTTCTTCCCATCGACCGACACCACCACCACGACCTCGTCCTCACGGAGCAACTCCGGGTCGGCCGTTGGCCACGGCTTCTGGTGCACCGAGTAGGTGCCTCCAAGGCGTTCCCACAGCTCCTCCGCAGCGTGTGGACAGTAGGGGGACAGCAGCAGGGCCAGGGTCTCCAGCGACACCCTGGGGATGGGGCCCTCATGGTCCCGGAGCCGCTTGGCGTACTTCATGAGCTCGGCGATCGCCGTGTTGTACTTCAGCTGCGGGGTGTCCTCTGACACCTTCTGTATGCAGCGGTTACGCACCACCGCCAGCTCGGCCGGCTCGGTCACTTCGCCGACCCTCTCGGCCAGCCGGAAGACCTGGACCAAGAACCGGTAGGGGCCGTTTATGCCGGTGTCGCGGAAGTCACCACCCTCGGAGAATGGCCCCATGGCCATCAGGTAAAGGCGGAAAGCGTCGGCGCCGAAGCGGTCCAGGTAATCGTCGGGTACGACGACGTTCCCCCGGGACTTCGACATCTTGGCGCCGTCCTTGATGATCATGCCGTGGGCCCGGAAGCGGGTGAACGGCTCCTCGAAGTCGAGATAGCCGAGGTCGTGCAGCGCCATGGCCACAAAGCGGGAGTACAGGAGGTGAAGAACGGCGTGCTCGTTGCCGCCGATGTAGGTGTCCACCGGCAGCCACTTGCGGGTCAGCGCGGGGTCGAAGGCCACGTCCTGGCGGTCGGCGGAGGGGTACCTGAGGTGATACCAGGAGCTGTCGAGGAAGGTGTCGGAGACGTCCGTCTCCCGGAGGGCCGGCCCACCGCAGACTGGGCAGGTGGTGTGAAGGAAGCCAGGGTCCCGGCTGAGAGGTGACTCGCCCGTGCCCAAGGGGCGGAAGTCCTCGATGTAGGGCAGCAGCACCGGCAGCTGGTCCTCGGGGACCGGCACCGCCCCATCGACCGGGCAGTGGATGGCCGGGATCGGTGGCCCCCAGTACCGCTGCCGGGAGATCCCCCAGTCCCGGAGCCGGTAGGTGACCTTGGGACGGCCCAGCCCACGCTCCGAGATCGCCGCCACGATGAGCTCCCTGGCGGGATCGGGAGCTGCCAGGCCGTCGAAGTCCCGGGAGTTGATGAGGGTGCCCCTCCCCGTGTGGGGACCCGCGGTGCCATCGCCGCTCACCACGGGCACCACCTTCAGCCCGTGGGCCAAGGCAAACGCGTGGTCGCGGGAGTCGTGGGCGGGCACGGCCATGATCGCCCCCTCGCCGTATCCGGAGAGGACATATTCGGCGGCGTAGATCGGAAGCTCCTCCCCGGTGAGCGGATGGCGCGCGTTCCTTCCAAGGGCCATGCCGCTTGTGCTTCCCTCGGACTCCCGGACCCCGGCGATCCTCCGGCGCGCCGCCTCCGCCACGAACTTGGCCACCTCTGCCCGCCGGTCGGGGCTGGCCAGCTCCATGGTCCGGGGATGGTCTGGGGCAACCACCATGAAGGTGGCGCCGAAGACGGTGTCCGCGCGGGTGGTGAAGACGCGCAACGGTGCGGCGCCGTCGATGGGGAAGTCCAGCAGCGCTCCCTCGCTGCGCCCGATCCAGTGGCGTTGCAGAAGCTTGGTGCTCTCCGACCAGTCCAGACGGTCCAGGTTGCCCAGCAGCCGCTCGGCGTAGTTCGAGGTGCGCAGGAACCACTGCTCCAACTCGCGTTCCACGACGGCCGCGCCACAGCGCTCACAGGTGCCATCGGCCATCACCTGCTCGTCGGCGAGCACCGTGAGGTCGCGGGGGCACCACTTGACGTTACGCCGGGCGCGATAGGCGAGGCCCCCCTTCCAGAGGGTCACGAACAGCCACTGGGTCCACCGGTAGTAGGCGGGATCGGTGGTCTCGACAGTGCGGCTCCAGTCGAACTGGGCCCCGAGCCTGTGAAGCTGGCGCCGGAAGTTGCGGATGTTGGCCGCCACCAGCTCGGTGGGGTGCCGGTTGACCTGGAGGGCGAAGTTCTCGCTGTGGATCCCAAAGGCGTCAAAGCCGATGGGTTCGAAGACGTCCAGGCCCTGCATCCGCTGGAATCGGCCGTGGGCGTCCGCCCCGGTGAAGGCGTACATGTTCCCCACGTGCAACCCCTCGGCCGAGGGGTAGGGGAACATCATGAGATTGAAGTAAGGCCGGGGGGCAGCGCCGAGCTCGGGCCGATTGAGCCCGGTCTCCTCCCAGCGCCGCTGCCACTTGGCCTCGATCGCCTGGTGGTCGTACTCGGGCGGCATCGGCGGGAGTTCATGATACTGGCGCCGGCGCCTGCGGAGCGCTCCCATATACTCCGCCGGATGGCCACCGGCAGTGATCTGGGCGAGGCGAAGCAGGGGGCGGCGGTGAGCAGGCCCGCCTCCAACGCCGCGTCCACCGCCAAGAAGCGGCCCCGAGTCCGGGCCAGGGTGGGGCGCCGACAGCGCCGACCTTTCGTGATCCGCCGCCCCGGCACCACCGGTCTGATCCTCTTCGCGATCGCCGCGCTCGCGGTGCTGGCGGTGGGGATCCTGGCCGCGTCCCTCACCGTCTTCGCACCGCCAGCTCCCTCCAACCAGGGGGTGGGCTCGGGGCCCACACCCACACCGGCCAGCTCGGGGCTGGTGGGCCACCCCATAGACGGCACCCTGCTCGCGGTGTCGGTGGCCACGGGCACGGTGGCCATCCAGCCGTCCTCCGGGACCGCCGTCGAGGCGACGGTGACCGCTCAGTCGAAGATCACCCGCGGGGGTGCCGCGGCGCCGCTCGCCAGCCTCATCCCCGGGGAGGCGGTGGTGGTCACTTTCGCGTCCGGTCCCGGGGGCACCCTGGTGGTCCTTCAGCTCCAGGACATAATCTCGCTTCCCACCAACACCCCCAGCCCCACGTTCACCCCGACGCCGACACCGACCAGGGAGCCGACTCCGAGCCCGTCACCGACCGCGTCTCCGGGCTCACCGCCGTCGCCGCCTGGGCCGCCTGGCTGACTCCCCTCAGCTGGCCGCGCCCTGGGAGATGACGATTCCCCTGCGGGCGAGGATCCGGAGCGGCGCCGACTCCGCCACTCGCAGCGCGGCCTCCATCTCGAGCCCGCTCCCCTCCAGGAGGTTTTGGGCGCGCTGGGCCGTGAGCAGGGCCTCAGGGCGGTGGGCATCCGAGTCCAGCACCAGGTGGGCGCCCAAGCTGGCCGCCACCTTGGCGACATGACCGTTGGTGAGCCCGTGCAGTCCGGCTGCGCTGATCTCCAGATGGATGCCGTTCTCGCGGGCCGCCTCGGCCGCCTGGTTGGAGATCAGCCCGGGGTGTCCCAGGATGTCGACGTCCGGGCAACGGGCCGCCGCCAGGTTGAGCCCGGGCTGGGGGAAGTCGCCGAGGGTCTCGCCGTGGACCACCACCAGTAGAGCCCCCAGGGATCGTGCCCGCGCGGCCACCACCGCAACCCGCTCCGGGGCCACCCGGGTCACCTCCACGGCGGGGATGGCGGGGAGGTCGAGCTCCCTCTGGACCTCCCGGCAGGCCGCCACGATCTCGGGCACCCGCCTTTCGACACTGGCCTCGTCGACATGGTCGCTGCACACGTAGGCGCCGTACCCGTTCTCCAGGCAGCGGCGGGCCATGACCAGCGGAGCGGCGTGGCCGTCGGAAATGGTCGTGTGGGTGTGGAAGTCGAAGACGGGCACGGCTCCAGCTTAGGGGAAGGAGCCGGTGTCGATCCGACTCAGCGCTGGCCGGCCGAACCCCGCCCGGAGGCCGCCAGGGCCAGGATCACTCCATCCCGGAGCCCGCGCTCGGTGACGGTCGCGGCTTCCGCGCCGTACCGCTCCAAGAGGGCGCGCACGATCACCACGCCTCCGGCCATGAGGCGGGCCCGCCGCTCGCTGAGCCCCGACCGCGCCGCCAGGTCCGCGCTGGATAGCTCGCGCGTGAGCAGCGACGCGCGCGTCAGCTCCAGCCGGCTGACCTCTGTCCACCCCTCCCCCTTCTCGTCTAAGAGCCGCAGGGGGCCGGACTCCGCCGCCGGCGGGCGTCGGCCCAGAAGCACCGGCAGGTTGGCGGCCGTCCCCCCGGTCGCCAGCAGTGCGCTCGGCCGCTTGGCCTGAGGCGCCGCCTCGAGCGCCATGGACGCCAGCGCCTCCGCGTCCGCAAGCTGGCGCGGTGACGGCGGGTCGTCGGCGGAGACCGCCCGCAGCAGCTGCGCCGATCCCAGGCGGAGGCTGGCGGCCAGTCGTGGTCTGGTCCCCTCGCCGACCACGACCTCCGTGCTTCCACCCCCGACGTCCGCCACCAGGGCGGGGGCCTTGGGGGAGACCCGGTAGGCGGTGGCACCGAGGTAGCTGAGGCGGGCCTCGGCTTCACCCGTCAAGACCCTCAGGTTCGCCCCGCACCCGTCGCGGACGGCCCGCACCAGCTCCCCGGCGTCAGGGGCCAGCCGGGCGAACTCGGTGGCCACCATCCGCACCTCCTCTGCCCCGTCCGCACGGGCCAGCTGGAGCATGCTGGCAAGGGTGTCGACTACCTGCTCGACGAGCTGCCGTCCCAACCGTCCCTGGCGCTCGACCTCGGCTCCCAACCCCGCCATCACCACGGCGTGGCGCCGGTCGGTGAGCCCGGCGTCCGAGAGACTGGCGACCAGGAGGTGGATCGTGTTGGAGCCCACATCGAGCGCCGCCAGCCGCGGACTCAGGGGGCCTCGTCCTCGTCTTCGGTGGGCTCCAGTCGGACCAGCACCTGGCCCTTGGAGTTGACCCGGACGTCGAAGTGGCGGACGTAGACCGCATCCGAGACCGGGGAGATACCGGTGCGCACGTCGTAGGGCTCTCCGTCCAAGGGGCAGGTGACCACATGGCCCCGCAGCTGGCCCTCGCCGATCGAGCCGCCGCTGGCGCAGGCGTTCTCCAAGGCGTGGAAGACCCCCTCGACGTTGAAGAGCGCGATCTCCACGCCGTCGAGATCCATCACCCGTCCCGTGCCCGGAGGCACGTCGCTCACGCTGCAAACCGGCGCAAAGTCAGCCAACGCCCGGATTATGCCGAATCCGGACCCTCTGGGACCGGGTTCCCACCCCTTCCGGCGCCAGGAGGCCCCGGGCTGCCATCATCTGGGCATGACCGATGCCGAGCTGACCGTCCTGGTGCGTGGGTCGGTCGAGGCCGGCCCGGGGAGCGACAGCTTGCTGGCCATTCAGCCCCGTCCTGGGGAGGTGGTGGTCCAGGCGCACCCCACCTCCAACTACGTGGCCGTCCTTACCCCCGCCCTGCGCCGCCGCATCGAGTCCACCCTCCGTGAGTGGGTCCCGGACCTGCGTGAGGTCAGGTTTGACCCCCACCACTGATGGCCAGGACGAGCTGATGGGGCCAGTGGAGGTCGGCCGGGTCCTCGGGGTGAAGCCCCAGGTCGTGGTGAATTGGATCCGGGAGGGGAGGGCCCATCCCAGCGCGGTGGACGCAATCGGACGCAACCGGTTCACGGCCGAGGACGTCGCCCGCCTGCGCGCCGGGCTGGGCAAGCGCAGGAGCCGCCCGACGGGGACCGGCCCGTTTTCTAAGGGTGAGCCAGAGGAGGGAGGCGATGCAGGCCAAGGCGGTTGACACCGAAGTCGGCAAGCTGAGGGCGGATGCCCTCCTGCTTACGCTCTTCCAGGACGAGCCGCTGGGGCCCTCGGCCCAGCGGCTCGACCGGGCGCTGGACGGGCTGCTGACCTCGATGCTTGCCAGTGGTGAGCTGAACGGGAAGTTCCCCGAGCGCCGGCTGGTGCCGACCCTGGGCAGGACGGCTGCGCCGCGGGTCATGCTCCTCGGCCTCGGCCATCGCGACCTCCTGGACGGGTATCGCCTCCGCAACGCACTTCAGTTCGCGGTCCGGGACCTCAGGAACTTCTGCCGATCCCTGGCCGTGATCGTCGAGCCGGCCCTGGCCGAGGTGCTGGCGGTACCGGCGACCGGCCAGGCGCCCCAGGCGCCGGCGCGGGCCATCGCCGAGGGGGTCGCCCTGGGGAACTACCGGTTGGGGGAGCTCAGGGCCGCGGAGGGGAAGGGGGCCATCGAGGAGCTGCAGCTGGTGGGCCTGGGGCAGGGCTCGGACCTGGCCGCCGCCCTCACCGCCGGGGTCCGCCTGGCGGAGGCGACCAACGCCGCCCGGGTACTGCAGTGGCGTCCCGCCAATCGCCTCACTCCGGCGGACTTCATCGCCGAGGCCGAGCTGGTGGCCAAGCAGCGACACCTCAGCCTGCGCGTCGTGGAGCGTCCGGAGATGGAGAAGCTGGGGATGGGGGCCCTACTGGCGGTTGCCCAGGGCTCCCATCAGCCGCCCAAGCTCATGGTCATGCGCTACCGTCCCCGCTCCTCAGACGGCTCGGGGAGGGTCCTGGCCCTGCTGGGAAAGGGAATCACCTTCGACTCCGGCGGCCTCTCCCTCAAGCCCAACCCTGGAATGGCGGCGATGAAGTCTGACATGAGCGGGGCGGCGGCGGTCCTCCAAGCCATGGGGGTCATCGCCCGCACCGAGCCTCACATCGAGGTCCTGGGGCTGGCTCCACTCACGGAGAACATGCCGGGCGGTAGGGCGGTCAAGCCCGGGGACGTGGTCACGGCGATGAACGGTACGACCATCGAGATCAACAACACAGACGCCGAGGGGCGCCTGGTGCTGGCTGACGCCCTCGCCTACGCGGTGAGTCAGGGGGCGACTCACCTCGTGGATGTGGCGACCCTCACCGGGGCAGCGTCGGTGGCCCTTGGTCACCCCGTGACCGCCGCCATGGCCAGCAGCCAGGAGCTGCTGGCGGCGGTGCAGGCAGCCGCCCGCGAGGCGGGGGAGAGGGTGTGGGAGCTACCCCTCTACCCCGAGCACGACGTTGCCCTGACCTGCGAGATAGCGGACATTCGCAACACCTCGGGGACGCCCGCGGCCGGGACCATCAACGGTGCGGTGTTCCTGCGTCAGTTCGCGGCTGGTCGGCCGTTCGTCCATCTGGACATCGCCGCGTCTTCCTATCACTTCGAGCCCCTGCTGAAGAAGGTGGTGCCGCAGGGTCCCACCGGGGTCATGACCCGGACGCTGGCGCACCTGCCCTTCCATCTCGGCTAGGGCTTGCGGAAGCGGGACTCGCCGTCCCCGACCACGCGCTCGATCCGGCCCTCCATCTCCAACTTGAGACAGTGGGCGAGGACGGTCTGGGCGGCGTACTCCAGCACCTCCGGGGGGTAGCCGCGGTAGAGCTGTGCCACCAGCTGCGAGGGTGCCAGGGGGTCGGGGCCCAGAGCCTCCAGCACCTGGCGCTCTCGCTCCAAGCGGTGGGCTATCAGCACCTCCACCGCCGTTCTGGGCTCGGTGATCGGCTCGCCGTGACCCGGCAGCAGCCAGTCGGCTTCCAGGTCGCGCACCCGGGCCAGCGACCTGAGGTAGGCGGCCATGTCGCCGTCAGGGGGCCAGATGACGCTGGTCGTGCCCTGAAGGACGTGATCGCCGCTGAACAGGACGCGCTCCTCCGGAGCGAAGACGCAGAGGTGATCTTGGGAGTGCCCCGGAGTGTGGACCACCTCCAGCCAGCTCTCACCGGCGAGGAGCCGATCGCCGTCCTCCAGCGCCAGCTCCCCCGCCTTCTCCGCCCGGCGGTGGTATAGCGCCAGAGGAGCCCCCAACATCTCCGCCAGCCGGTCCGCACCCTCGCGGTGGTCCGGGTGATGGTGGGTGCACAGCACCATCCCGGCTCCGCCTCGGAGCCTCGCCGCCTGGGCCACCGCGTCCAGGTGCCGCTGGTCCAGCGGGCCCGGATCGATCACCACGACCTCTCCCCTCCCGAACAGCCAGGTGTTGGTCCCGGGGCCGGTGAGGGGGCCGGGGTTGGGGGCCAGGATCCGCTCCACCACGGAGGGCAGCGCGCTCAAGGCGCCTCCAGACGGGAGCGGTCCAGCCCGGGATAGCGCCGCGCGGTGACCTCTTCGAGCCGGGGCCGTCGGGTGACCACCCTGCGCGCCCGAGCGGCTGCCAGGGTCCCCTCCACGCCACGGCCCGCCGCCAGCAATTGGAGCACCGCCCGGGTCGGGGGAAGGAGCTGCCACTCTCCCCGGCGCCCCCGGCGCAGCGCCTCGGCGGGGTCGGCCCAGCGCCAGCTCCCGCTCTCCCCCAGCGGGTCGGCCCGAGGCTCCTGCCCTGGAGGCAGCGGAGCCAGGAAGAAGCGGGCATCGAAGCGCCGCGAGAACCCCTCCGGGGTCACCCAGCGGGCGACGAACACCAAGGACTCCAGGGCCGGGCGCAACCCGAGGCGCCGACACAGGTCGAGGAAGCCCTCGCCACCACCCCGGCGCCAGCGCGCGCGCTCTTCCTCCAACCGCGCCGCTCCACCCACGAATGAGCCGAGCAGGACACCGCACTCCTCAAAGGTCTCGCGCATCGCCCCCACCCGGAACTCCAGGCCCGCCCGGCGGTCCGGCCTGCCGCTCTCCACCGGGTCCCAGAACTCGCCCCAACGGGGGTCCCTGTCTCCCGGATCGAGGCTCCCCCCGGGGAAGACCAGGGCGCGAGGGGCGAAGTGGGCGCGATCGGCCCGCTCCAGCAGCAGCACCTCCGGTGGCCCGTCTGGTCGATCCCCATCACGGATGAGCGCCACGGTGGCCGCGTCCCGCGGCCCGGCCGGCTCGGCGGTCAAAGACCGGCCGTCCCCCGCTCGGAGAAGCTGAGGATCTGGCGGGGGTGCACCAGGGCGAACGGCCGTTGGATCGACACCCGCTCGTGGGTGAGCGCCGGGAGCCAGACGGCGTTCAGGTTGCGAACCGGAAGGAAGTCGTCGACGCTGCGCTCCAGGGTCTCCCGCAGGCTGAGCCGGGGCTCGAGGAAGACCTCGCAGACCAGGGAGAAGGTGTCGATGGTGAGGGCCACCTGGTGGGCCACCTTCTGCTCCAGCAGCGCCCGCCGCCCTCCCGTATCCGCCAGGGATTCGCCCACGGGCGCCAGCATCAGGATGGAGCGCTTGGCGACCATCGCCGACTCCTCCACCGTGCTGATAACCGGGTAGGTGCTGGCCAGCGGCTCCAGGGTCAGCTGGCGGATCTCCAGGTATTCCGTCATCCGGTTGACGACGTCGGTCAGCCGCAGCGGAGCCACCACCTCGATGTCCCCGGTCAGCTTGAGGAAGGAGCTGAAGAGCTCAATCCGCTCCCAGTTCTCCACGAGGCCGCAGTATACGGGAGTGAACCTGACTTCCGGCCCCGCTCGCCGACGGTTCCCGGCCAGGGCCCCGGGGTGGGGGGACGGGGATGTCCTCCGGCAGGAGCTGGCGGCGAGGGGAGTTCCCTGGCGAGTGCGCCTGCTTGCCCAGGTGGGCAGCACCCAGGACCTGGTCCTGGCCGCGGCCCGGGCAGGCGAGCCCGAGGGGCTGTGCGTGATCGCGGACCATCAGGTTCACGGCCGAGGCAGGGCGGGGCGGGCCTGGCAGGCGCCGCCCGGCTCCTCGCTGATGCTCTCGCTGCTCCTGCG
>JAKBTP010000135.1 GCA_021844355.1 bacterium
GACTCGATCCGCACCTTGCGCATCATCTGGCGGACGATCACCTCGATGTGCTTGTCGTTGATGTCCACCCCCTGGGAGCGGTACACCTTCTGCACCTCGCGGACCAGGTACTCCTGAACCGCCTCGCGCCCGCTGATGTAGAGCAGCTCCTGGGGGCTGACCGATCCCGCCGTCAGGGCGTCGCCCGCCCGCACCTGGTCTCCGTCCGCGACGCGCAGCTGGGCGCCGTGGGGGATCGGGTACTCCTTGACCTCCTCCTCCAGGGCCCGGATCCTAACCTCGGTCCCGCCCTTGGCGCGCCGGACCTCCGCCACCCGGCCGCCGATCCTCGCCTGCAGCGAAACCGGCTTGCCGTCCCTGGTGCCCGCGGCCAGCAGCTGGCCCTCGCCGACCAGGGCTCCCTCGGCGATCTCGGGAAGCAGTTCCAGTCCCGCCTCGACGGTGTGGGCCGCGTCGAACTCCTCACGGCTCGCGACCCGCACCTTGCGACCGGCGTCGGTACGCAGGATCTCGACGGTCCCGCCCGCCTCAGCCAGGACGGCCTTGCCCTTGGGGATGCGGGCCTCGAAGAGCTCCTCGACCCGCGGCAGCCCCTGGGTGATGTCGAGTCCGGCGACCCCACCTGTGTGGAACGTCCGCATGGTGAGCTGAGTCCCCGGCTCTCCGATCGACTGGGCGGCGATGATCCCCACCGCCTCCCCGATCTCCACCAGCTTGCCGGTGGCGAGGTTGCGTCCGTAGCAGCGACGGCACACGCCGCGGGTGGCCCCGCAGGTGAGAACGCTGCGCACCCGCACCCGTTCCAGGCCCAGTGAGGCGATCTCGGCCGCCAGCGGGTCGGAGATCTCCTCCCCCGCCGCCACCAGGACCCTTCCATCCTGGGAGACGACGTCAGCCGCAGCCACCCGGCCCGCGATCCGCTCCTCGAAGGGCTCCCCCTCCTGGCTCAGGTCGCTGACCCAGATGCCGTTGCTCGTCCCGCAGTCCTCCTCCCGGACGATCACGTCCTGGGCCACGTCCACCAGCCTGCGGGTGAGGTAACCGGAGTCGGCGGTGCGCAGGGCGGTGTCCGCCAGCCCCTTGCGGGCTCCGTGGGTGGAGATGAAGTACTCCAACACCTGGAGCCCCTCGGAGAAGTTGGCCTTGATGGGCATGTCGATGATCCGGCCGGTGGGATCGGCCATCAGACCGCGCATCCCCGCCAGCTGGCGGATCTGCTGGACCGTGCCCCGGGCTCCGGACTCCGACATCATCATCACCGAGGAGAAGGGATCGAAGTGGGCCACAGTGGCCTGGGTCACCGACTCGGTGGCCTGCGTCCAGATCTCCACCGTCTTCCCGTAGCGCTCGTCCTCGGTGATCAGGCCGCGCCGGTGCTGAAGGCTGACCTCGTCGACGGCCTTCTCCGACCTGGCGATGATCTCCGCCTTCTCCGGCGGCGTCTTGATGTCCATGGCCGAGATCGTGGTCCCCGACTTGGTGGCGTAGCCGAAGCCCAGCCGCTTGATGTCGTTCACCACCTCGGCAGTGACCTCGTTGCCATACAGGCGGTAGCAGATGGCGACCAGTGCCCGGAGCTCCTTGCGGTCGAAGACCCGGTTCTGGAAGACCATAGGGGAGGCGTCCGAACCCTCGCGCACCGGGCGCCCCAGGGGCAGGACCTCGTTGAAGATCACCCGTCCCGGGGTGGTGACCACACTGGCCGACTCCCCCTCACCGGTCCAGCCCAGCTCCACCTGGTTGCGCGGCATCCTGACTCGGATCGGCTCGTGCAGCCCCACCGCCTTGGTGTCATACGCCAGGATCACCTCGGCCGGGGAGCTGTAACGGTGCACCCTCTCCGCATCGGCCTGCTCCAGGGGCACCTCGAGGGCGGTGAGCCAGTAGGCCCCCAGAACCATGTCCTGGGTGGGAGCCACCACCGGGTTCCCATCGCTGGCCGAGAGGATGTTGTTGGACGACATCATGAGGTTCTTGGCCTCGGCGATGGCGCCGCTGAAGAGCGGCACGTGGACCGCCATCTGATCGCCGTCGAAGTCGGCGTTGAAGGCCGTGCAGACCAGTGGGTGGATCTGGATCGCGGATCCCTCCACCAGGATCGGCATGAAGGCCTGGATCCCCAACCGGTGCAGAGTCGGCGCCCGGTTGAGCAGCACCGGGTGGTCCTGGATCACCTGATCCAGGACATCCCAGACCTCGGGCCGAGCCCGCTCGACCATCCGCTTGGCGCTCTTGATGTTCTGGGTGAACCCCTGGCTGACCAGCTCCCGCATCACGAATGGCTTGAAGAGCTCCAGAGCCATCCGCTTGGGCAGACCGCACTGGTTCAGCTTCATCTCCGGGCCTACCACGATCACCGAGCGACCGCTGTAGTCCACCCGCTTGCCCAGCAGGTTCTGACGGAAGCGCCCCTGCTTCCCCTTGAGCATGTCGGAGAGGGACTTCAACTTCCGGTTGCCGGTTCCGGTGATGGCCCGGCCGCGCCGGCCGTTGTCTATGAGGGCGTCCACCGCCTCCTGAAGCATCCGCTTCTCGTTGCGCACGATGATCTCGGGCGCGCCCAGCTCCAGCAGCCTCTTGAGGCGGTTGTTGCGGTTGATGACCCTCCGGTAGAGGTCGTTGAGGTCGGAGGTGGCGAAGCGCCCCCCGTCCAGCTGCACCATCGGCCGCAATTCCGGGGGAATGACCGGCAGCACCTCGAGGATCATCCAGGTGGGGCGGGTGTCGCTCTTGCGGAAGGCCTCCACCACCCGCAGCCGCTTCACCGCCTTCTGGCGGCGCTGTCCGCTGGTGGACGTCAGCTCCTCCCTCAAGTGGGCCGACTCGGCGGCCAGGTCGAGCTGCTCCAGCATCTCCTTGATGGCGGCCGCCCCCATGGCGGCCCGGAACACGGAACTGAACTTCTCGGTGTACTCCCGGTACTCGGCGTCGCTGAGCAGCTGGCGCGGAGCCAGCTGGCGAAGCTTCTCCCCCGCCTCCTCCAGCTCCGCCCGCACCCGAGCCATCTCCTCGTCTCCCACCGCGGCCCCGGCCGCCTGGCGCTCCTCCGCCTCCTGGCGAAGCCCGGCAGCCTCACTGGCCGCCTCCGAACGCACCCTCTCGGCCTCGGCGGACGCACTCCCGCTGACCTTGGCGATCAGCTCGGACACCGCCTTGGAGATCTCCTCCAGGTGGGACTCCGCCAGCTGGGTTCCCTTCTTGACCACCACCTGCCGGTCCTCGCCGGCCTTGAGCGCGAAGTCGGACGGGGCCTTCTTGCCCAGGCCGGCCTCGGCCCTCCGGGTCAACTGCTCCGCCTGCTCCTCGAGCTCCTCCCGCTGGGCCTCAGCAGCGGCCAGCAGGGACTCGGCACGCCTGCCCGCCTCCGCCTCCACCTCGGCGGCCCGGGCGGTCCGCTCGGCGATGAAGGCGGTGGCCTCCTGCTCAGCCGCCTGCTCCAGCTCGGTGATCCTCTGGCTGTTGTGAGGATCGAACTGGGCCAGCAGCTCCTCGCGCTTCGCCTCATCCACCTTGGTGACGATGTAGTTGGCGAAGTACAGCACCTTCTCCAGGTTGCGCGGCGACATGTCCAACAGCAGCCCCAAGCGGCTGGGGATCCCCTTGAAGTACCAGACATGCGACACCGGGCTGGCCAGGCGGATGTGCCCCATGCGCTCCCGCCGCACCTTGCTGCGGGTCACCTCGACCCCGCACTTGTCGCAGATGATGCCCTTGTAGCGGTACCGCTTGTACTTGCCGCAGTGGCACTCCCAGTCCTTGGTGGGGCCGAAGATCTTCTCGCAGAAGAGCCCGTCCCGCTCCGGGCGGAGGGTGCGGTAGTTGATGGTCTCCGGCTTGGTCACCTCTCCGTGGGACCACGAGAGGATCATCTCGGGGCTGGCGAGGGACAGCTTCAGGGCGTCGAAATTCTCAAGCTTGAGCAAGGCTTGTCCGCCTCCTGGCGAATGGGTGGATGAGGTCGCGGCGCAAACGAGCGGCGGGCGCGAGCAGCGGTCGGGGAAGTCGGCGGCAGAGCACCCTCAGCGCCCGAGGTCCTCGGCGTCGTCCCGCTCGTCCCGTTCGAGATTGATCCCCAGACCGAGGGGCATGTCGGGCATGTCGTCCTCCGTGAACACGATCTGCTCCTCGTTCTCAGACATGATCTCCACCCCCAGGGCCAGCCCCTCGAGCTCCTTGACCAGGACCCGGAAGGACTCCGGGACCCCGGCGTCGAGGGTGTTGTCGCCCTTGACAATGGCCTCGTAGGCCTTGACCCGGCCCACGATGTCGTCCGACTTGATGGTCAGGATCTCCTGCAGGATGTGGCTGGCGCCGTAAGCCTCCAGCGCCCACACCTCCATCTCGCCGAAGCGCTGGCCGCCGAACTGGGCCTTGCCCCCGAGAGGCTGCTGGGTGACGAGGCTGTAGGGCCCGGTGCTCCTGGCGTGGATCTTGTCCTCCACCAGGTGGGCCAGCTTGAGCATGTAGATCACCCCGACCGTGATCGGCTTCTCGAACGGCTCGCCGGTGCGGCCGTCGCGCAGGATGGTCTTGCCGTCCCGGGGCAGGCCGGCACGCTCCAGCTCATCCTCGATCTGGGACTCCGAGGCCCCGTCGAAGACCGGGGTCGCAACCTTGACCCCGAGCGCCGCGGCCGCCCAGCCGAGGTGGGTCTCCAGCACCTGGCCGAGGTTCATCCGGCTGGGCACCCCGAGGGGGTTGAGCACGATCTCCACCGGGGTGCCGTCGGGCAGGAAGGGCAGGTCCTCGATGGGAAGGATCCGGGCGATGACCCCCTTGTTGCCGTGGCGCCCGGCCATCTTGTCGCCCTGGGCGATCTTGCGCTTCTGGGCGACATAGATCCGGATCAGCTCGTTGACCCCGGCCGGAAGCTCGTCCTTACCGGCCCGGCTGAAGTGCTTGATGTCCACCACCACCCCGCGCTCCCCGTGGGGAACCCGCAGGGAGCTGTCGCGCACCTCCTTGGCCTTCTCCCCGAAGATGGCCCGCAGGAGGCGCTCCTCGGCGGAGAGCTCGGACTCCCCCTTGGGCGTGGTCTTGCCCACCAGGATGTCCCCCTGCTGGACCTCGGCGCCCACGTAGACGATGCCGCGCTCATCCAGGTTCCGGAGGCTCTCCTCCGAGACGTTGGGCAGGTCGCGGGTAACCTCCTCCGGTCCGAGCTTGGTGTCCCTCACCTCCACCTCGAACTCCTCGATGTGGATGGAGGTGTACTTGTCGTCCCGCACGACCGACTCGGAGATGAGGATGGCGTCCTCGTAGTTGTAGCCCTCCCAGGGCATGAAGGCCACCAGCACGTTCTTCCCCAGGGCCAGCTCGCCCAGGTTGGTGGAGGGGCCATCGGCGAGGATCGCGCCCTTCTCGACCCGGTCGCCAGGGTTCACCACGATCCGCTGGGAGAGGCAGGTCCCCTGGTTGCTGCGCACGAACTTGTGGACCCCATACCAGAGGTCCGGGCCGCCGTCGTCGGGGCGGAAGAGGATCCCGAGGCCGCTGTCCTGCCCACTGCGGACGATCTTGGTGAGGTCCGAGCGGACCTCCGCCAGGGGCACGTGAACCCCCACCACCGTGCCGGCCGTCGGGGCCACGATCAGCTCCCCGCTGTCCTTGGCGGCGTAGTACTCCATGCCCGTCCCCACCACCGGGGAGTCGGTGGTCACCAGGGGCACCGCCTGGCGCTGCATGTTCGAGCCCATGAGGGCCCGGTTGGCGTCGTCGTGCTCCAGGAAGGGGATCATCGCCGTGGCCACCGAGACGGTCTGCTTGGGCGAGACGTCGATGAAGTCCACCTCCCCCACGGGCACGTCCTTGAAGGTGTGCCGGGTGCGCGCCGGGGTGTGCTCCACCTTGAACTCACCGTTCTCGGCGATGGGTGCGTTGGCCTGGGCGACGGTGTACTTGTCCTCCTCGTCGGCGGAGAGGAAGAGCACCTCGTCGCTGACCCAGGGGGTGATCGCCACCCGCTCCGCACCGCCCTTCACGAGGCGCTCCACATCGGCGACCTTGAGGCGGGTGCCCGCCTTGAGCCCGGCCACCTCCTCGGCCAGCTGCCGCCCCACCAGCCGCTCCCCATCCTCAGCCGGGGAGAGAGAGCGCACGACCCGCCGCAGCGGGGTCTCGATGAACCCGAAGTCGTTGACCCGGGCGAAGGTGGCGAGTGAGCCCATGAGGCCGATGTTCGGCCCCTCAGGGGTCTCGATGGGGCAGATCCGCCCGTAGTGGCTGAAGTGGACGTCCCGGACGTCGAATCCCGCCCGCTCGCGGGAGAGTCCGCCCGGCCCGAGGGCCGAGAGCCGCCGCTTGTGGGTGAGCTCGGACAGCGGGTTGTGCTGGTCCATGAACTGGGAGAGCTGGCTGGAGCCGAAGAACTCCTTGATCGCCGCCACCACCGGGCGCGCGTTGATCAGCGAGGCCGCCGTGACCGTGGTGGCGTCGCAGATCGTCATCCGCTCCTTGATGATCCTCTCCATGCGCAAAAGGCCGGTGCGGAACTGGTTCTGCAGCAGCTCCCCCACCGCCCGCACCCGGCGGTTGCCCAGGTGGTCGATGTCGTCCGCCTCGCCCCGGCCGTTGTTGAGCTCGATCAGCCGGCGCATGATGTTGATGAAGTCCTCGTGGGCGAGCACCCTCAGATCCTTGTCCTCGGCCCGCTGCCTGGCCTCCGCCTCGCTGAGGCCCAGCCGCTTGTCCAGCTTGAAGCGGCCCACCCGGCCCAGGTCGAAGCGCCGGGGGTTGAAGAAGAGCGCCTGGAGCAGGTTGCGGGCGTTCTCCACGGTGGGCGGGTCCCCGGGGCGGATCTTGCGGTAGAGCTCGATCAGCGCCTCGTTGACGTCGTGGCTGGGGTCCTTCTCCAGGGTGGCGTCGATGTAGCGATGCTCCGGGTCGGTGTCGACGTCGCGGAAGAAGTGGCGGATGTCGTCGTCGCTGGGGTAACCCAGGGCCCGGATCAGGGTGGTGGCCTGGAACTTGCGCTTCCGGTCGATCTTGGCCGTGAGCACGTCCTTGGTGGAGGTCTCGATCTCCAGCCAGGCCCCCCGGTTGGGGATGAACTTGACCGCGAACAGGGGCCGCCCGGTGGCCGGGTTGTCGGCGCCGGCGGTGAAGTACACCCCCGGGGAGCGGACCAGCTGGCTGACCACCACCCGCTCGGTCCCGTTGACCAGGAAGGTCCCCTCGGCGGTCATCATGGGGAAGTCGCCGAGGTAGACCTCGGCCTCCTTGATCTCGCCGGCGTTCTCGCCGGTCTTGATGTGCAGCCGGGTCATGATCCGCAGCGGGGCGGCGAAGGTCATGTCGCGGTTGCGGCACTCCTCCTGGTCGAACTTGGGCTCCCCGAAGCTGTAGTCCAAAAAGCGCAGCTCGTAGTTCTTGCCGGTGTAGTCGGTGATGGGGTTGATCTCGTCAAATAGCTCTCGCAGCCCCCGTTCCAGAAACCAGCGGAACGAGTTCAGCTGGGTCTCGATCAGGTTGCCGACCTCGAGCACCTCGGGGAGCTTCCCGTAGGAGAGGCGCTCGGGCACGGCGGACAAGGCAGCAGAGGATGACGGCATGAGCTAGAGTTCTCCAGGCAAGCGTGGGCGAAGGCTGAACTTCACAGGCGGCGGAATGACAATCCTACCACACCCGCCGTCCATGCCCCGTTGGCAGGCGCGGCCGCCAGCGCCGGGAGCCGTTACTGGATCTCGGCGCTAGCCCCGGCCTCCTGAAGCTTCTTGGCGACCGACTCCGCCTCCTCGCGGCTGACACCCTCGCGCACCGGCTTGGGCGCCCCGTCGACCAGGTCCTTGGCCTCCTTCAGGCCGAGACCGGTGATCTCACGCACGGCCTTGATGGCGGCGATCTTCTGGTCCCCCGCCGCGGTCAGGATCACCGCGAACTCGGTCTGCTCCTCCGCCGGGGCCTCCGCCGCCGGCCCGGCCACGGCCACGGCCGCCACCGGCGCCGCCGCGGTGATGCCGTACTTCTCCTCGATCAACTTCTTGGCGTTGACGAGGTCCAGCACGGTCCAGTCGGCCAGCGCCTCGACGAAGTCTTCCACCTTGACCTTGGCCATGTTCATCTACCTCCTTATGTAAAGCATCTTGTCAGGACCGGGGACCGACGGCTCAGGCAGCCTTCTCGGCCTTGGCGTCCAGCAGCCCCACCAGGCCCTGGACCGGCGACTGCAGCAGCTGAACCAGCTGGGCCACCGGCGCCTCGATGACCCCCAGCAGCTGGGACATCAACACCTCGCGGGATGGGAGGTCGGCCAGTTGCCGGACCTCCTCGGCCGAGAGGACCTGGCCCTCAGCGATGCCCCCCTTGACCATCTCCGGGCGCCGATGCCCCCTGGCGTACTCCACGAGGATCCTCGCGGGGGCGCTCAGGTCGTCGTAGCCGATGGCCAGGGCCGTGGGCCCGACCAGGCTGGAGCTGAGCTGGGGGATCCCCGCCTCCGTGCTGGCCCGCCGTGCGAGGGTGTTCTTGACCACCACGTAGTCGACGCCGCTGGAACGGAGGGAGCGGCGCAGCTCCTCCAGTTCGGCCACGCTCAGCCCCCGGTGGTCGGTGAGCACGGCGCTGCTCATCTTCCCCAACCGTTGGGTCAGATCGGCCACCGCGCTCTGCTTGTCCTCGGGGATCCGGGCGGCGCCGTGGGTGGGGGCGACGGTCATCGGGTGATTACCTCCTCGTCACCCGGGGGAAGCCAGGCTCTCAGACGGCGACCCCGCTGGGCCGCCGCCGGTCACCTGCGCGGGGTGGGGGTTTGAGCATCGCTGCCCCCGCGGTCTTCGGCTCCGGGGAACTGGCTGGTTCCAGAGGGACCAAGTATAGGGCTCAGCGGCCGCTCGGGTCTCCGGCTCGGCGCGAGCGCCACTCCTCCACGATCTCGATGCCCCGGGACGCCCCGATCCGGGTGGCCCCGGCGGCCACCATCTCCTCGAGCTGGCCCAGGGCCCGAATCCCGCCGGCGGCCTTGATCCCCGTCGAAGGCGCGAGCCGCGAGCGGAGAAGGCGGACGTCCCCGGCGCGGGTCGGGCGGATCCCCAGAAGCTTGTAGCCGGTGGAGGTCTTGATCAGGTCCGCTCCGCCGGCCTCGGCCGCCACCCCCACCAGCCCCGCCAGGTCGGCCGGGAGGACAGGGACCTCGATGATCACCTTAAGGAGTAGAGGGTGCGCCACCGCCCGGCGCACCGTCGCCACCTCCCGCTCCACCCAGGCGAGGTCTCCCTCCCGCGCGCGCCCGGTGTGCACCACCATGTCGATCTCGTCGACCCCCAGGTCGCAGAGCTCACCCGCCTCATGGGCCTTGACCTCCCGCGTGTCCAGGCCCAGTGGGAAGGAGACGCAGGCCGCGAGCCCGGTCGAGGTCCCCCTCAGGATGGGGAGCGCCACCTCCACCTGGTCGGGAAGCAGGCACAGGGCGCGGAAGGCGAAGGGCACTGACCGTTCGCAGAAGGCGGCGATCTCCTGCGCCGAAGCCCCCATCTCCAGGTTGGTCTGGTCGATCAGCCCCGCCAGCTCCTCCTCGGTGCCGATCACGGCCTCAACCGGGGAGCGAACCCCGACCAGCCAACCGCCACCCGGGTGGCGCCCGCTCGGAGCAGCGGAGCCGCCCGAGTCGGGGCGGTCACCCCTCCTGAGGCCACCACCGCCACCCCCGGGCCGACACGACGGCGGACCGCTGCGACCTGCTCCACACTCACCTCCCCGTCGAAGTGAGAGTTGGTCATGAGCACGTCGGCTCCCGCGTCCAGGGCGCCGGCCGCG
>JAKBTP010000194.1 GCA_021844355.1 bacterium
GTCGACCCCGCTCGGCTCATGGAGGAGGTGTCCCTCGCCCTCTCCGAGGCGCTGGCGGAGGCGGGCAGTCCGGTCGCCGGCCAGGTCGCCGTACGGCTGGCTCCCGGGGGTGGGGTGGAGGTGGTGTCCATCGGCGAGGGGGAGCAGGCGCCCATCTCCCTGGCACCCCAGGTGGTGGCGCGGGCGGCGCGGCTGGCCCGGGCCCGCCTCGCCCGGCAGCTGGAGGAGACGAGGCGCGACCGTTTGGCCGCCGAGGCGGTGGAGCATCGCGGGCAGCTGATGGATGGGGTGGTGGAGCGCCGGGCGGGAGGCACCTGGTTTCTTCGGGCCGGCCATCTGCAGGCGGTGCTGGGCCCGGGCGAGCAGATCCCTGGTGAGCGCCTGGCGCTGGGTCGCCACCTCAAGGTTGTCCTGCTGGAGTCCCGCCGCGGAGGTCCGGAGATGATCGAGGTGCGGGCCTCGCGCACCTCTCCCCTCCTCCTGCGCCGCCTCCTGGAGATAGAGGTCCCCGAGATCGCCTCTGGTGAGGTCGTCATACGGGCGGTCACACGGGAGCCGGGCGTGCGGTCCAAGGTCGCGGTGGAATCACTCAGGCCAGGCCTGGACCCCAAGGGTGCCTGCATCGGGCCGAAGAGCACCCGGATCAGGGCGGTGGTGGGGGAGCTGGCGGGGGAGGAGGTCGACATCGTCGAGTGGGCGGATGACGCTGCCACCTTCGTGGCTCGGGCTCTGGCCCCGGCACCGGTGGTCGGCGTCCGCCTGGACGAGGACGGCCACCGGGCGGTGGTCGAGGTGGCTCCCGACCTGCTCTCACTGGCGATCGGCAAGGAGGGCCGGAATGCCCGTCTGGCGGCCCGGCTCACGGGATGGCGCATCGACATCCGGGTGCCCGAGACTGAGCCGTGACCCGGGGCGCGGAGCCGCTGGCGGTCGGGCCCCCCGCCCACCGCGCCGGCTGGCACCGGAGGTGAGCCCCGCCGACCCGGCGCCGGGGCTCCGGCCGCCCTGGAAGCCCACAGCGCACGTGCCGATGCGGACCTGCGTGGGCTGTCGAGAGACGCACTCGAAGTGGGAGATGATCCGGCTGTGCCGGACCGGTGAGACGCTGGACCTGGACCCAGACGGGCGGGCCCCGGGACGGGGGGCATACATCTGTGCCAAGATGGAGTGCTGGGAGGCGGCCAGGCGTAGGCGGGCGCTGCAACGGGCGCTGCGCCTTCCGGCCGGAGTGCCAGTTCCAGCCCGAGTGGCTGGCCTGGTGGCCGGTATGATCTCCAATTCGACCCCAGAGACCGGATGGGGCCCCGCAAAGGGGCCGGAGGAAGTGCTATCGCGAAGCTGAAGAGGGTGGAACTCCCCGACAATCTCACGGTCAAGTCGCTGGCCGAGGCTCTCGGGGTTTCCTCCGCTGAGGTGTCGAAGGCCCTGCTGCAGCGGGGGATCCTGGCCACCATCAACCAGTCCATCGATCTCGGCACGGCCCAGCTGGTCGCCGAAGCACTGGAGATCGAGTTGGCCGAGGCCACCACCCAGGGGGCGCCGGCCACCGGACGGGTGATGCGGGACGAGGGCCGGAAGGGCCTGGTGCCCCGGCCCCCGGTGGTGACGGTCCTCGGGCATGTGGACCACGGCAAGACCAGCCTGCTGGATGCCATCCGCGAGTCCGACGTGGCGGCGCGGGAGGCCGGCGGCATCACCCAGAGGATCGGCGCCTCGGTGGTGCGGCGGGAGGGGAGGCTGATCACCTTCATCGACACCCCGGGCCACGCCGCCTTCACGGCCATGCGGGCGAGGGGCGCCAACATCACCGATCTGGCGGTGCTGGTTGTGGCCGCCAACGACGGGGTGATGCCCCAGACCGAGGAGGCCATCCAGCACGTGCGGAACTCCGGGGTCCCCATCCTGGTGGCCATCAACAAGATCGACCTGGAGGACGCCCACCCCGACCGGGTGAAGCAGCAGCTCGCTGAGCACGGAGTGGTGGTGGAGGACTTCGGCGGGGACGTGGTGAGCGTCCCCGTGTCAGCGAAGACCGGAGAGGGGTTGGACCACCTCCTGGAGATGATCCTGCTGGTGACCGACCTCAATCCCCCGATGGCTGATCCGAACGCTCCTGCGGAGGCCGTGGTGATCGACTCCCAGATGGACAGGGGGCGGGGGCCGGTGGCGTCGGTCTTGGTGCAGGAAGGGACCCTGCGCCGCCAGGACCACTTCGTGGTGGGGGCGCTCGCAGGCCGGGTCCGGGACCTCATTGACGACTTCGGAAAGCGGGTTGACAGTTGCTCCCCTGGGCTGCCCGCTCAGGTGGCCGGTCTTCCCGAGGTGGCCGTCGCGGGAGATCGGCTCCTGGTGGTCGCCAGCGAGAAGGAGGCGAAGGCGCGGGCCGAGGCCGCCAGGGCCGCTGTCCGCCAGGGGAGAGTGGACGCCCGTCGGGTGAGCCTGGCCGAGCTCAGCCGCCAGGGCGAGGAGCAGCTTCGCGACCTGGACCTGGTCGTGAAGGCGGACACCCACGGGGCTCTGGAGGCGCTCCGCTCCACTCTGGTCAAGTTCTCCGACCCCACAGTCCGCCTGAGGCTGGTCTACGAGGGGGTTGGCCCCATTAGCGAGGCCGACGTCGACCTGGCGGCGGCCGCCAACGCCATCGTCGTGGGCTTCAACGTCCGGCCCGATGTGGGCGCCCGGGCCGCCGCCGAGCGGCAGGGAATCGATGTGCGGACCTACGACGTGGTCTACCAGATCACCGATGACATCGAGCGGGCCATCCAGGGTATGCACGAACCCACCTTCGAGGAGGTGTTCGAGGGCCGAGCCGAGGTCAAGATGCGTATCCGGGTGCCCCGGAGCGGCATGATCGCCGGCTCGCAGGTGACCGAGGGCAAGCTCACCAGAGGCTCCACCGTGGTGGTCAAGCGGGATGGCAAGGAGGTGCAGCGGGCCCGGATCGAGTCCCTGCGCCGGTTCAAGGACGACGTGCGCGAGGTGGCCGCCGGGTACGAGTGCGGCATCGACCTGGGCGCCTACCAGGACTTCGCCGAGGGTGACGTTCTGGAGTCCTATGTGGTGCAGCAGCGCAATCGCTGACGGCGGTGGCGGGGTCGGCAGATGAGCCCCGCCTCCCCGAGCCACCGGCGAGAGCGGCTCAACGCCCAGCTGCGCCAGGAGCTGGCGCTGGCGCTCGCCCAGGACGTGAAGGATCCCCGGCTGAACCTGGTGTCGGTGCTCGAGGTGGACTGCGCTCCCGACCTGTCGGTGGCTTTGGTGCGGGTGAGCTCCCTGGGAGACGACGCCGAGCGGCGGCGCAACCTGGTCGCCCTCAAGGGGATGAAGGGGTACCTGCGGCACCTTCTTGGGGACCGGCTGGAGAACCTCCGGCGGGTCCCCCGACTCGACTTTCGGCTGGACGACTCGATAGTCCGTGGCACCAGGGTGAACCAGCTGCTCACCTCCCTGGCCGCGGAACCCGGGGCTGCTCCGGATGATTGAGAGCCTTTCGGCGATCGCCGCGGCTCTGGACGAGAAGGAGGACTTCGTGCTGGTCGCCCACCAGGACGCCGACGCCGACTCCTTGGGATCCGCCCTGGCCTTTGCTGAGTATCTGGACCGCCGGGGAAAGCGGGTGGCCGTGCTGGCTCCGCAGCCGGTTCCCCAGGGGCTCGCCTACCTGCCCGGGTTCCCCCGGGTGAATCGGGAGGAGATCTCCCCGGGTGCCACGGTGATCGCCTTCGACGCCGGCAGTCCGTCGCGCTTCGGCGACCTGGGGCCGCGCATCGCCGAGGCTCCTCTCACCATCCTCTTCGACCATCACATCAGCAACGACGGCTTCGGCGATCTCGGGGTGGTCGACCGTCAGGCGGCGGCCACCGGGATGGTGGTGCTGTCCCTTCTGCACCGTTGGGGGGCGGAGATCACGCCGGACATGGCGACCAACCTGTATGCGGCCATCTTCACGGACACCGGTGGGTTCCGGCATGACAACACCTCAGGGCCGGTCCTGCACGCGGCGGCCGAGTTGGTGGATCTGGGCGCCGACCCGGCCTTCGTGGCGCTGCGCTCCTACAAGTGGAGGCCCGCCACCACCCTGCGCCTGCAGGCGCTGGCCGCCAGCGCCGCCCACTACGAGTTGGACGGCCGGCTCATCTGGACTGCGGTGACGCAGCAGATGCTGCGCGAGGCCGGGGCGGCGCTGGAGGAGACGGAGGGGATCATCGACCTCCTCCAGACCCTGGACACCATGCTGTGCGCGGTCCTGTTCAAGGAGGCGGGGGAGGGGCTGACCAAGGTGAGCCTCAGGACGCGGGGGCGGCTGGCGGCGCACGAGCTGGTGGCCGACCTCGGCGGTGGAGGCCACTTCCGGGCGGCGGGCGCCGAGCTCCGCTCCGGTCTGCTGGAGGCCGAGGAGGCCGTGCTGCGGCGAGCGCGGGCCGCGGTGCTCCTGGAGGGCGAGGGGTGACAGCTCCGGTGGACGTGCTCCCCAATCCGCTCCGACGCACGGGCCGGCCTCCGGGGGTGACTGGGGTGCTCAACCTGGCCAAGCCAGCCGGGATCACCTCGTTCGCCGCCATCCGGGACGTCCGCCGGGCGCTCGGCGAGCGGCACATCGGGCACGCCGGCACCCTCGACCCGGCGGCCACCGGGGTTCTGCCGCTGTGTGTGGGGCGGGCCACCCGGCTCGTGGAGTACATCCTGCGAGAGCCCAAGACCTACAGGGCGCGCCTCCGGCTGGGAGAGACATCGGACACCGGTGATCTCGAGGGGGATGTGCGTCCCGGCTCCTCCGCCGCGGCTTTGGACAGAACCAAGGTGGAGAAGGCGCTGGAGGGGTTCGTCGGCAGGATTGAACAGGTCCCTCCCATGCATTCCGCGGTGCGCCATCAGGGGCGCCACCTGTACGAGTTGGCCCGGAAGGGGGTGACCGTGGAGCGGAAGCCCAGGCTCGCCGAGATCCACAGCATCCAGGTCCTCTCGTTCACCCCTGGCGAGGTGGCCGAGGCCGAGGTCGAGGTGGTCTGCGGCAAGGGTACCTACCTCAGGGTGCTGGCGACCGACCTCGGGGAGCGGCTGGAGGTGGGGGGGGTGCTGGGGTGGTTGGAACGCACCGCCTACGGGCCGTTTCAGCTGGAGCAGGCGGTGTCGGTGTCCCAATTGCTGGAGGCGGACGATCCCCGGTCGCTCCTCCTGCCCCCGGAGGCCGCCGTTCAGCGGATGCCACGAGTCGACCTCCTGCCCGGAGCCGCCGCCGCCGTCCAGCGGGGCCAGGGCGCGTGGCTGCAGCGCGGCCCCCAGGGAGAGCAGGCGACGGGGGAGGTGAGGGCCCATGGCCCGGACGGCCGGCTCCTGGCGGTGGGCACGCTCGCCGGCCTGCGATTCCAGCCTCTCAAGGTGATCGCCCCCATCGGTGGCTGACCTGGGGGTCGGGATGCCTGCCGTCTTCGGGACCCCTCTGGACGGCGCGCCCAGAGACGGCCCGCCGGCGGTTGTGGCGGTGGGAAATTTCGACGGGGTGCACCTGGGCCACCAGCGGCTCCTCCAGGCGGCCCGCGAGATGGCCGGTCCGCAGGGGCTGGTGGTGGCCGTGACCTTCGAGCCCCACCCGGCGCACCTCCTGCGTCCGCAGTCGGTGCCCGGTCTCCTCACGCCGCTGCGTCTCCGCCGGCGCCTGCTCGCGGGGGCCGGAGTGGACCAGGCCCTGGTCATCCCCTTCAACGACCGGCTGCGGGCGCAGGAGCCGGGGGAGTTCCTCTCGCGCTTGCGCCACCAGCTGGCGGTCGTCGGGTTGGCGGCCGGTCCTCGGCTGTCCCTGGGTCGGGATGGAACTGGGGGGGTGGAGTTCGTCCGGGCCTATGCCAGGGAGCACCGGCTCAGGCTCGAGGTGGTGGACCAGGTGGTGGTGGGCGGGGTAGCCGTGAGCAGCTCAGAGCTTCGGCGCCTTGTCCAGGAGGGTCGGGTCTCGGAGTATCCGCTCCTCGCCGGCCACCCCTTCCAGGTGATGGGGGAGGTGGTCAGGGGAGATGGGTTGGGCCGCGTCCTGGGCTTCCCGACCGCCAACCTCAGGACCATGCCGTCCCAGCTCCTACCCCCCGACGGTGTCTACCTCATGACCTGGAGGCTGGCCTCGGGGGGAGAGCCGCGGCCGGCGGTGGGAAGCGTCGGCACGCGGCCGCACTTCTCCGGGCGCGACCGGCGCTTCGAGGTGCACGGGCTCGGTCCCACCCCCGACCTCTATGGCCAGGAGCTGATAGCGGAGGTCCTGGAGCGCGTCCGGGGCCAGGAGACGTTCCGCTCTGACGCCGAGCTGGTGGCGAGGATGGCCGAGGACCGCCGCCGAGCGGAGGAGTTCTTCTCGAAGGAGCGCTGAGGCGCCCCAAGATCAGGCGGTGCGGGGCCGGGTGCCCGCGGTGGCCAGGGCGGCGAGGATCACTGCCAGCACGATCGCCACCAGAATGCTCCCGTACTTCCCGGAGGTGTGGCCCTCTCCCAGGACCGCCAGGGTGACGAAGCCACCGATTAGGCTCCCGGCCAGCCCTGCGACGACCCGGATGGTCGCCGCCGCTCCCCGCGACTGGCGAATGTAGAGGGCCCCGATGACAACCCCGATGACGATGAAAGCGATGACGTGGAGCACTTGGTTCAACCTCCCTCTGGCAGTGACGACGGCTCTGGCTTGGACGCGGAACTGGAATTTAGCAGAGAGGCCCCTCCAGGGTGTGGGGGTCCTGCGGGCCGCAGCGGCTGGGGCTGCGCCCCAAGGCCGCTCATCCCTTGGTGGCTCTCGGCTGGCGGATCGTCTCCTCTCCGCCTCCGCCAATGGTAGCGGTGCGGGCGGTGGCCACGAGCTCGTCGATGGCCGCCGCCCGAGCCTGCATCTCCCGCGTGCGCTCCCGGGCCGCCTCCAGCATCCGGCCCACGTCCCCCATCTCCCTGGAGATCCCGGTCATCGACTCCCCGATCCGAACTGCAGCCCGGGCTGCCGAGTACTGGGCCCGGAACACCTCCTTTTGGCTGCGTAAGCCCTCCACCCTGGCCTTCAGGCGGTGGGTGGCCAGCTCCAGGCGCGCTTCCTGCTCTCGTAGGCCAGCCACCTGCAGCTCCAGGGAGGCCAGCTGGGCGGCCGCGGCCTGGGCCCGGGTCAGGGCGATTCTGGCCAGGTCCTCGCGCCCGGAGAGAAGGGCCTGGCGGGCCTGATCCCGGAGCCGTCCCTGGCTCTCGCGAAACCTCTTGGCCTGGAGCTCCAGCCGCTTGTGCGAGGTCACCACCTCGGCGATCCCTCGGAGTGCCTGCTGAAGGGCCTCGGCCTGGCGACGGTAGGCGACGTCCAGGGCCTCGAGCGGATCCTCGGTCCGGCTCCTCAGGGCCTGGGCCCGTTGGGAGACTAGGCGAGTGAGGCGATGGCCCACCCTGGTCCGTAGCCCAAGCCCCACCAGGGCGAGGATGGGGACGCCGACCAGGGCTTCGACCAACAACGGCTGAACCACCTCCGCGACCTGCTCCGGCCCATCGTAGCTCCGTCGGCCAGGCGGCCCCGAAGATGCCCCTCTGCGTCGGTTCCCAGGAAACGGGTATATAGAGGTTGCATGCAGCGCAAATTGGGCACCGACGTCGGGCTCACGGCCCGGATGTTCCTCACCCTGTTCCTGTTGGCCGTTGTCTACCTGGCCTTCGTCGGGGTTCTGCTGCTGCTGCACACCGGCATCGTCACCATCGTGGTGGTGGTGGCCGTGCTGCTGGTGGCCCAGTACTACTTCTCGGACCGCATGGTGCTCTCCGCGCTCCACGCCCAGGTCGTCACGCCCCAGCAGTACCCCCAGCTGCATGACATCGTGGGACGGCTGGCCCAGCTCACCGGAATGCCCATGCCCAAGGTGGCCGTGATCCCGTCCCGGGTGCCCAACGCGCTGGCCACCGGCCGCAACCCCAAGAACGCCGTGGTGGCCGTGACCACGGGCATCCTCGACCAGCTGGAACCCAAGGAGCTGGAGGCGGTGCTGGCCCACGAATTCAGCCATGTGATCCACCGCGATGTGAAGGTCATGGCCATGGCCGGGTTCTTCGCCACCGTGGCCTCCCTCATCGTGCAGTCGGGGATGTGGTTTGGCATGTTCGGCGGCTTCGGCTACGGCGGTGGGTACGGCCGCGGGCGGGGCTCGGACGAGGGAGAGGGGATGATCATCATCATCCTCGTGGCGGCGGTCGTCTGGGCCATCAGCTTCGTACTGATCAGGGCCCTCTCCCGCTACCGGGAGTACGCCGCCGACCGGGGGTCGGCCATCATCACCCAGGAGCCCTCCCAGCTCGCCTCGGCGCTGCAGAAGATCAGCGGAGTGATGACCAGGATCCCCAGCCGGGACCTCCGCCAGGTGCAGTCAGCCAACGCCTTCATGATCTTCCCAGCCATCGCCGCCGGCAAGGGGAGCCTCGCGGAGGTGTTCTCCACCCACCCCTCGCTGGAGCACCGGCTGGCCAAGCTCCGCGAGCTGGAGGCGAGGATTTCCGGTTAGAGTTGGGGCGTGGGCTTCCTTGACTCGATCCTCGGCCGGACCAGGCTCCCCAAGTCCAACGAAGACAAGATCTTCGCCATGAGCACTGCCATGCTCACCCTGGAGACCGCGGCCGGGCTCAAGCCCACGGGACGGGTGGGGGTGGTGTTCCGCTCCCTCCCCAGCGGACGGTTCCAGCAGCTGACCGCCGACACGGTGGCCATGCTCGGCTTGCAGGACAAGGCGTCCCCGGAGGACGCCCTCACGGTGCGCGAGGTCAAGGATGACCTAGGGTTCGAATGGCTCCTGGTGGAGGGCAAGCAATTCGACACCACGCTGGCCGCCCTGCACGCGGTCGCCACCGGGCTCTTGGACGAGGGCCTCGGGGACTGCCTGCTGGCGGCGGTCTTCCCCTTCACCTCGGCCTCTGGGCCGGTCTACTGGATCTACGGGTACAAGGAAGCCAGCTTCTACCCCTTCGTTCCCACCGGGGACCGGCGTCGGGACAACGCCACCGAGATGCGGCTGGCAGCGGTGGCCAAGGAGGACCTCCCGGTGGAGCCCGACCTGGAGCGCTGGTACCCCCTCTGGGGCGTGCCGGTC
Source organism: bacterium (assembly GCA_021844355.1). Taxonomy (GTDB): domain Bacteria; phylum Chloroflexota; class Dormibacteria; order Aeolococcales; family Bog-877; genus JAJYXT01. The sequence goes on from JAKBTP010000194.1 coordinate 9,078, forward strand.
TGAGCTCAGGCCGGGCTGGCTGGCGCGTCCACCACGTTGCCGTCCTCGGACAGGAGCGCGGTGGCCTCCTCCAGGGTCATGTCCTCGGAAGGCAGGACCACGTCAGAGGGCACCAGGTCGTCCGCAGGCACCTTGGTTCCATGGGCGCGGACGAAGTTGAGCAGGGCTGCCAGAGCGGTCCGGTAGCTGTCCTGGTCCTGCCCGGAAATGGCGTCCGAGAGGGAGCGGTCCAGGGGCTCCAGCTGCGGCTGTTCGGAGACGGCCAGCCGGTACTGGTCCTCGCCCTGGATGCGCACCACCACCGTGGCCCTGGTGGAGTCCGAGGCAGCGGCCGCTGGTGCCGCAGCCGGAGTTGGTGCCGCCGGCGCTGCCGCCTCTAGCTTGGGTGCCTCGGCGGGGGCACCCAGGACCTCCTGCTTCAGCTGCGCGAGCTGGGCATCCACCTCGGTGGTGGCCAGGCCGCTCCTTAGCTGGCGCTCGATGTCATCCCCGGAGGTGATCCCGATCTGGTCCAGGGTGCCGCTATCCACCAGGGAGTCGATGGCGGCGGCCCGAGCCTGCATCTGCTGGGTCTTGTCCTGGGCGCGCTCCATCATGAGGTTCACGTCGGCCATGTGCTCGCTGAGCCCGGTCACCGCCTCGCCCACCTGGG
>JAKBTP010000117.1 GCA_021844355.1 bacterium
GCCCGATCCCCCCGGCCGGAGGCATGCCATGCTCCAACGCCTCCACGAAGTCCTCATCAAACGGCGGCACCTCGAGGTTGCCCCGCTCCCGGCGACGGGCCTGTTCCTCGAGCCGGCGCCGCTGCTCCAGGGGGTCGTTGAGCTCTGAAAAGGCGTTGGCCAGCTCACGCCCCTGGACCACCAGCTCAAACCGCTCGCAGAAGCGGGGATCGACGGAGCGGCGCGCCAGCGGAGACACCTCCACCGGGTAGTCGGTGACGAAGATCGGGGTCTCGATGGTGGGCTCCACCAACTCCTCGTAGATCGCGAAGAGCAGCTCTCCAGGGGTGTCCGGAAGCGGTCCGGAGGCGCCGGACGCCCGGGCCCTATCGGCCAATTCCCCGGGACGGGCCCAGAGCGAGAGCGGATCCACTCCCAGTCGGGCGCCGACCAGTTCGGCCATGGAGCGCCGGGGAAAGGGAGGGGTGAGGTCCCGGACCGACTCCGGGACGGGGCCGGTCTCAGCTGCCGCGGCGGCCGCCCCGGCCACCATGGCCTCGCAGAGCTCCATCATGGAGGCCATGTCCCCGTAGGCCTGATAGGCCTCCAGGAGGGTGAACTCGGGATTGTGGCGCGGTGAGAGCCCCTCGTTCCGGAAGACCCGCCCCACCTCGTACACCCGCTCGAAGCCGGCCACCAGCAGCCGCTTCAAGTAAAGCTCCAGGGCGATGCGCAGGTAGAGGTCGGTCGCCAGCGAGTTGTGGTGGGTTCTGAAGGGGCGAGCCTCGCCGCCCCCCGGGATGGGCTGCAGGATCGGGGTCTCGACTTCCAGAAACCCCCTCTCGTCAAGGGTCCGGCGCAGGGATCTGACCACCGCAGATCGCTGGCGGAAGGCCACCCGGTGCTCCGGGGTGGTGAGGAGGTCCAGATACCGTCGGCGGTAGCGAAGCTCTGTGTCCACGACGCCGGTGTGCTTGCCCGCCGGTGGCCGCAGCGCCTTGGCCAGCAGCGCCAGCTCCGACAGCTCCAGGGACGGCTCACCCCTCCTAGTCCTGGTTAGGACGCCCCGGGCGCCGACGATGTCGCCGAGGTCCAGCTCACCCAGCTGTTCCACCAGCTGTGGCTTCTCTCCATCCGCCGAGGCCAACAGCTGCAGCCTACCGGTGGCGTCGAAGATGTCGGCGAAGGTGATCCCGCCGCTGGGCCGGAGCCGGAGGATCCGGCCCGCGACCGCGACCTCGGTCCCCCTGACTCCCACCTCGGACGGCGCCAGGTCCGCCGCCTCCTTGCAGCTGTGGTCGGGAGTGAAGTCGACGCCCCAGGGGCGTACCCCGGATGCATTCAGGAGTGTCGCCTTGCGCCTTCGATCCTCCAGGATCTGGGCGAGGGAGCCACCCGCGGCCGGTGGCTCCTCGGTCACGCCAGCTCTAGGATCCGAACCCGCCGTGCGCCACCGGGAGTCTCCACCTCCACCTCCTCGCCCGGTTCCCGGCCGATGAGAGCCTTGCCCACCGGCGACTCCAAGGAGATCCGGCCGGAGGCGGCGTCGGCTTCCGCGGGTCCGACGATCGTGTAGCTGCTGGTGCCGAACTCATCCTGGACGGTCACCGTGGAACCTAGTCGAACCGAACCGTCCGCCGTCGCCGCGGCGATCAGGCTGGCGTTGCGGATCATCTGCTCCAGGGTCAGGATCCGGCCCTCCACGAAGCCCTGCTCGTTCTTGGCATCCTCGTATTCGGCATTCTCACTCAGGTCGCCGAACTCCTTGGCATGCTTGATCCGCTGGGCGATCTCGGGGCGGCGCTGGCTGACCAGGTGCTCGAGCTCCTCCTGCAGGCGGCGCAGGCCGTCGGGAGTAAGGGGAACTGGCTTGTCCTGCATCTTTGTACTGGCTCCCTACCGGCCGCAGCCGGCGTCTGTGGCCCGCCTTCGACGTCTGGATGAGGCGTGGGCCGGGATGGGAAGTCTACCCGACCTGTGCCCAAGTGACAAGTCGGGCCTTGCCGCCGGTGTCGATCAGCCGAGGTCCAAGGCCGAGAGGTTGGGCTGCACGGCCCAGGCCGATCCTCGCCGCCGGCTCTTGCCGGAGATTTACCGACGGAGCGCTGGGCGCGGCCCGCTCCCACCTCCCGTAGCATGGCGGGTCGTGGCCGACGACAGCTGGGATCGAGATAACCTCGCCTGGTGGGAGGAGCGTGTCGAGCTCCACCTGGGCTCCGATCTATACGACCTGACCTCGTTCCGGTCTGGGCGCAGCTCGCTCTTTCCCTATGAGCTGGAGGAGCTGGGAGAGGTGGGGGGGAAGGACCTCCTCCACCTGCAGTGTCACGTCGGGCTGGACACCATCTCCTGGGCCCGCCTCGGCGCCCGGGCCACGGGCCTCGACTACTCGGCGGGGGCGGTGGCCGCCGCTCGCCGGCTGGCGGACGAGGACGGCGTCTCGGCCGAGTTCATCGTGGCAAGCGTGGCCGAGGCGCCCGCCGTGCTGGATAGGCAGTTCGACATCGTGTACACGGGGAAGGGGGCGCTCAGCTGGCTGCCCGACCTGCGCTCCTGGGCCGGGGTCGTGAACCACCTGCTCCGGCCCGGCGGCCTCCTCTACCTGGTCGAGTCCCACCCACTGGTCGACTGCATGGGGAAGACTCCGGACTTCGAGCTGGACTATGTGGACCCCGAGGAGTCGGTATGGGACGAGCCGGGCGACTACGCGGTCCCGGATGCCGCGACCAAGAGCAACCGGACCCATGAGAGGGTGCACCCTCTCGGAGAGGTGGTCACCTGCCTGGCCGGGGAGGGGATGGGCGTTCGCCTGCTCCACGAGCGCAGCGAGATCTTCTTCGCCCGCTTCCCGCAGCTGGTCGCGGATGGGCCGGGAGTCTGGCGGCTCCCCTCCGGGTGGCCCCGGCTACCCCTCAGCTACTCGCTGCTCGCCCAAAAGGGATAGGTGGCGGCGCTCGCCCGGGCCGGCCGGCCCCCTCTGGCCTCGCCGGTCTCTTGGGCAGTAGTTCGGCAACGCGGTACCGCTTTCTCGAGTGACGCCGATCGCACGAGTCCGTAGCGAGACCTTCACCAGATCGGAATTTGCCCCTGGAGATGGGTGGTGGTAGGCTAGCCGCGTGCCCCGGGGCCGGCCCCGGATTCACTTCGCCCCCCCCTCTCGGGGCGTCCCTTTCGGGGGGCGCCCTTTTTTTTGCCCTACTGGGGATTGAGCTCCGCCAACACCCGCAGCCCTTCCAGGAGCACCAAGGGGTCGATCACGTCGACGCCCTCCACCATGGGCCCCACCAGCTCCGCCAAGCCGCCGGTCGCGACGACCCGTGCCGGCGTCCCCAGCTCCAGCCGGATGCGGCGCAGGAGGCCCTCCGCTTGGGCGGCGGCCCCGAACATGATCCCCGCCTGCATGGAGGAGACGGTGTTGGTCCCGAGCACCCGGTCAGGGGCCACCAGGTCGACCCGCGGGAGCCTCGCGGCCCGGGAGAAAAGCGCGTCCACCGACATCTGCAGTCCCGGCGCGATCGCCCCGCCCAGGTAGCCACCGTCCTGGTCGATGGCGTCGAACACCGTGGCCGTGCCGAAGCTGACCATGATCGCCGGGGCCCCATAGCGGTGGCGCACCCCCACGGCGGTGGCGATCCGATCGGCGCCCACGTCGCGGGGCGGGTCGTAGTGCACGCGCATCCCGGTGACGGTCCCCGGCCCCACCAGGAGAGGCTCCCGCTGGAAGTACTCCCGGCTGGCCTCACGCAGGGGCTGGTTCAGGGGCGGGACCACGCAGCTGATCGCCACCTGGTGGAATTCCGACGCTATGCCCCGGTGGGCCAGCAGCTGCAGGAGCTGCCCCCCCAGCTCGTCCGGGGTGGCGTCCCGGTGAGTGGCGAAGCGTCCGTGGGCGGCCAGCCGCTCGCCGTCGAACACCCCTACCGTGAGGTTGGAGTTGCCCGCATCCAGCGCCAGCAGCACCTGGAGACCTCCTGAGATCGGGTCCGTCCGGCCAAGCCGGACTATAGCCGGGCCGCGGGTTGGGGGATACTGGCGGCAGACAGTCAACCCCCAGGACGGTGTGCCTTGCCCGCAACGCTCAGCGCGAGCTCCCTCCGCATCGGCACGGTGGAGCTCGCCAATCCCATCTTCATCGCCCCGATGGCCGGGATCACCGACCGTCCCTTCCGCTCCATGGCTCGCGAGCTGGGAGCCGGTCTCACCTGCAGTGAGATGACCGCGGCCGCCGCGCTGGTGCGGGCTCCCGTGGACAGCCTGGAGCGGGTGCTGGACCTGTCCCCGGACGAGCACCCGGTGGCCGCGCAGCTGGTGGGGAACGACCCTCAGATGATGGCGGACGCCGCCCAGATCTGCGTCGCCATGGGGGCCGACATCGTAGATGTCAACCTCGGCTGTCCCGTCCCCAAGGTGGTCCGGCTCGGATCAGGCGCGGCGCTGGCGCGACAGGTCGACCGCACGGTGGAGGTGCTTCAGGCGATGGTCTCGGCGGTGCCGGTCCCGGTCACCGCCAAGATGCGCCTGGGCTGGGACCACGACAGCATCAACGCGCCTCACCTGGCGCGGGCGCTGGAGGATGTGGGGGTGGCCGCCGTCACCGTGCACGGCCGGACTCGCTGCCAGCGGTACACGGGATTCGCCGACTGGGAGCAGATCGCTCGGGTCAAGGAGGCGGTGCAGGCCATCCCGGTGCTCGGTTCCGGGGATGTGCGGGACCCTCGCGAGGTGGAGCGCCGGATCCGGGCCGGGGTGGTGGACGGCGTGGTGATCGCCCGGGGGATGATGGGTGATTGGCACCTTCTGCAGCAGACCGTCGCCCAGCTCCGCCAGGGCGACCCGGGGCCCGACCCCACCTTCCAAGACCGTCTCACCCTGGCCAGGGACCACTGGGACCGAATGGTGGAGTTCCATGGCGAGCGGCGCGGAGTTCGGCTGGCGCGCAAGTTCGTGGTGTGGGCGATCAAGGGTTGCGCCGGTGCGGCCAGGCTGCGAGCCCGGGTGGCCGACCTGGAGAGCGCTGAGGACATCGACGAGATGTACCGGGAGATCCTGGCGGCGGGCGAGGGTCCCCAGGGGTGGCACCGGCCCGAGTTCAGTTCGGGCGAGGGCTGACGGAGATGGCCGGGGCGCGCCACCTCGTCTGTCCCAACTCGTGCCCCGGGGGGGCCTTCGAACTGCTGGGCGGGCGGGTTCTGGTCGACTCGGCCGGCCGCTGCCTCCGGCACGAGACGGAGGTGGCGACCTTCGCCTGCGCCATGTGCGGAGCGGTGGCGGTGGACCTGGCGGCGGCGGCGCGGGCCCTGCAGCGCGGGGCCCCCGCTCCTCTGGGGGAGGAGCTCACCTGCCCCGGATGTGGGGTCACGCTGCTGGCACCGTCCGGGGTGGACGCGGAGCTGGAGCTGCAATGCCCCGATTGCCGGCTGGTCTTCGCCCCCGACGAGGGCCGGGCCAGGCTGCTCGGGTCCAGCACCCCGGAGGACTTCGACGAGCGTGAATGAGTGGCTGCCGACCTCTCAGGTGAGCTCGTCAATCTTGGCCGCGACGATGAAGTCGTTGCGAGTGAGTCCGCCGGCGGAATGGGTGGTCAGCTCCACCTCCAGATGGCCGTACCCCAGGCGCAGCTCGGGGTGGTGGTCTTCCCGTTCCGCCAGCAGGGCGATCCGGACCGCCAGCGCCACCGGTTCCCCGAACCCCCGCAGCCGGTACTCTCGCCGCAGCCTCCCTCCCTCTGAGCGCCAGCTGGGGCTGAGGTTGGCCAGGAGCTCGGCGGCTCCCTCAGGGGTGATGGCCGACGCCCCCGGCTGACAGCGCTCGCGGCTCAGTTCGCCCATCTCAAAGCACCTCCGCCCGTTGCAGAACGCGGTGGGCGATCGCCAGCGCCCCCGCGTAGGTGGCCTCCATCCCCTCGAACCGAAGCCCCCTGGCCCCCAGCGTACGCGCCTGGGTGTAGGGGGTGTCTGAGGCGTAATGGATGATCCCGACGTCCATCACCGGCCGGGTCAGATCCACCTGCTCCCCGGTCGGGTAGCGGGAGCTGTCCCCGGCCTCGTACACCGCCCCCAGGTAGGGCCCGCTCTCCATCTCCACCACGGTGTAGGCGTTGCGGTAGTAGAAGTCCAGATATGCCCGGTTTTGCAGGAAGGTGCTGCGCACCGAAACCGCCCGCTGGCGGTCCAGCACCGAGCGCGAGGTGACATAGGGGGCGACGGTCCCGAAGGAGAAGCAGTTGTCCACCCAGTAGGTGTTGGAGCTGTGCTCGTCGTGGACCACGTCGGGGATCATGACGTCGCCGACATCGGCGTTGAGGGTGGCGGCCTTGCCCAGGATGTAGACCCCCTCCACCCGGTCGGTGGCCTCCAGGATCTGGCGGAGGATGTGGTACGCGCCCAGCCCCAGGGGGTACTGGATGTTGAGGACCACATGTGGCGCCCGACCGAGCGCCCGGGCATGGGTGGCCCCCAGCCCCAGGCGGGGGTCGAGGTGCTCGAAGGAGAGTCGGTCCAGGACCATCACCTGAGCGGCGATGGCGGTGCCAGACCTGGCCTCCACGTGGTAGATCCCCTCCAGCCGCTCCTCGGCAGCCCTCCGGGCGCGCGCTTCCGGGTGGGCCGCGAACCACATCCGGGCGGCGAAGTAGAGGAGGTTCTCCCGGGAGATCTGGGAGTTGGCCGTCCGGCTCTCCGTCAGCAGTTCGCGCAGTTCGGGGTCCCGCGAGCCGGCTGCCCAGGCGAAGATCTCCTCCTGGTGGCGCCGCGCCACCCCGGACAGGAGGTTCACCAGGGAGTGGGCGTTGCTGCTGACGAAGACCAGCGGCCGCTGGCGCAGGCCCTCCCGGGTCAGCACCTCGCCGACCGGCCCCCACCACTCTCGAGTTGCACGGGCGTAGCCGACCTGCGTCCCTCCCACCAACCTCAGCCGCAGGTCCATCGGGCGGCGGCGGACCTCGCCGAGGAACTCCGGCATCCGCTCGCGGAAGAGGGCCTCGAGCCGGCCCCAGTCGTCGGGGCCGATCCCCAGCCGGGATCTGGCCACGCGCCCCAGGTCGCCGCTGACCCGGCGAAGCCGCCGGTGGGCCTTGTTCCACTCGATCTGGACCGCGACCAGCATCGGCACCAGGTCGTCGAGGTCGGAGCTGCTGGCCAGGGCGGCGGCCAGGGTCCGGCTCTCCTGGCTCCACCACCACCTCCGCCTGCGCCCCGGGGCGGTCATCGGGACCCAGCCTCCCCCGCCCACCATCTCCGAGGGGGACTGTCCCATCACCACGCGCTCGAGGTTGGTCACCACCGGGGGCAGCCTCTGCAGCGAGTACAGGAGGGCCCCGGTGTCTATCTGGTCCGACTCCGCCAGCGGGTGGAGTGACGACCCCATCTCCAGATGGGCGCGTTCCAGTACCCGGGCGCGCACCTCGCCGGAGGAGCGCAGCACGGTGAGGAAGGTCCGCGTGTAGAGTTCCACCCGGTCGCGCCCCGGCGGCTCCGCTGGAGCCTCCGGCCAGGGTGGGCGGGGCGCATGCCGCCGGCCGGCGGTGGGGCTCATCGTCGCAGGCGCAGAGGCTCAGCCATGACCACCGGCGAGTCGGGAGCGACCGGCTCCGGGAGTGGGGGGGCGGCCAGTGCCCGGACCGCGAATCCGTACCGTCCGGCCGCCATCGGGGAGAGCCTGGCCCGGTAGTGAGCGCGGCCGTTGGAGGCGGTCTGGTCCAGGAGCATGGTCTCCACGGCGGCCGGCGCCAGCTGTCCGTCCTCGGTCACCGGCCCGTGCAGCAGCTGGATCTCCACCTGGTGGGGGCGCAGCTCACCGAGCTCAGCCACGGCCTCCACCAGCCGGTCGCCCCGCTCGGCCAGTGGGCGGCTCCGGGCGGCCAGCCGGACCTTGCCGAAGTTGCGGCGGACCTGGGCCCGGAATCCCGCCAGGGCCAGCGCACCGCGCCCGTCTCCGGCCTCCAGCAGGCCGCGGGAGGTGGCCGCGGGCAGGTAAAGGCGGCGCAGGTAATCCTCGAGCATCCGGGATCCCAGCGCCAGGGGGGTCACGGTGGCCATCGAGTGCCTCAAGGTCTCCAGCCACCTCTGGGGCAGCCCGCCGTGGTCCCGATCGTAGAAGGCGGGGAGAACCTCGTCCTCGAGCAGCTGGAACAGCGCCTCTGCCTCCAGCCGATCCCTGGTCGGGAGGTCCGTCTCGTCCTCGAAGGAGGGGATGGCGAACCCATTGCCCTCCCGGTACCCCTCGTCCCACCAGCCGTCGAGGATGGAGAGGTTGATGGCGCCGCTGACGGCGGCCTTCTGCCCACTGGTGCCGCAGGCCTCCATGGGGCGGCGCGGGGTGTTGAGCCACACGTCGGCTCCCTGGTACATCAGCCGGGCGAGAGCCAGGTCATAGTCCTCGAGGAAGACAAGGCGGGATCGCAGCTCGGGGTCCCCCGCGGCCAGGGCCAGCTGCTGGATGATGCGCTTGCCCTCCTCGTCCTTGGGATGCGCCTTGCCGGCGAACACCAGCTGCAGTGGACGATGGGGATCCAGGAGCAGCCTGCGCAGCCGCTCGGGCTGGGCGAACAGGAGGTCTCCCCGCTTGTACGTCGCCACCCGGCGGGCGAACCCCACCAGGATGCCGTCCTCGTCCAGGGCCCGGGAGGTCCACTCCAGCTCGGAATCCGGCACCCCCTGCCTGCGCAGGGAATGGCGCAGCCGCTCCCGAACACCCGCGATCAGTCTTTGGCGGCCCGGACGGCGCATCTCCCAGAGCTCGCCGCCGGGCACTGACAGCAGCTGGGAGAAGTCCGTCTCGCCCACCCGGTCCCAGCTTGGTCCCAGCCGGCTGTCGAGAAGAGCGGCAGCCTCAGGGGAGGCCCAGGAGCGTACGTCCACGCCGTTGGTGACCGCGGCGATGGGGACCTCGCTGGCGCCCAGCCCGGGCCACAGCCGCCGGAACATCTCCTGGCTGACCTTGCGGTGGAGCTCGGACACGGCATTGGCCCTTCCCGACATCCGCAGCCCGAAGATCGCCATGTTGAACGGCGCTCCCGGATCCTCTTCGGGGAAGTGCCCCAGGGCCATGAGCCGATCCATGGGGATTCCGAGGTCGGTGCAGAAACCTCCCAGGTACCGCTCCATCAGCTCCCGGGGGAAGTGGTCGATGCCGGCGGGGACCGGGGTGTGGGTGGTGAAGACGGTCGCCGCCCGCACCAGCTCCACCGCCTCGTCGAAGCCCAGGCCGCGGTCCTGGACCAGCTCCCGCAGTCGCTCGAGCACGAGGAAGCCCGCGTGGCCCTCGTTGCTGTGGAAGAGGGTCGGCTCCTCACCGGCGGCCCGGAGCGCCCGGACACCGCCCACGCCGAGGAGGATCTCCTGCTGGAGTCGGTGCTCGACGTCGCCCCCGTAGAGGCGGTCGGTGATCGGGCGCGCCTCTTCGGCGTTCTCCGCCCCCGTGGTGTCCAGGAGATAGAGCGGGACCCTGCCCACCCACTGTCGCCAAACCAGGGCTCGAACTTGGAGCCCACCCATCGCCACCTCGATCCCCGGGCCGGCGACCGGCTCCAGCCCGCGGCCGGCGGGGTCAAGCTCCTCGTACACCTCCTCCTGCCAGCCCTCTCGGCCCAGCCGCTGGTGGAAGTACCCCAGGTGATAGAAGAGGCCCACCCCCACGAGGGGCCGCCCCTCCGCCGCGCCGACCTTGAGGTAGTCACCCGCCAGCACCCCCAGGCCCCCCGAGTACTGGGGGAGCCCCTCGCTCACCCCGAACTCGGGTGAGAAGTAGGCGACCTTGGGCATGGCGGCGGAACGGCCGGGATCCCCGGCCGGCGGCGCCCCACCCTGCACCTCGAACGTCTCGACACTGCGCACGGCCCACAAGGTTACCGACCGGGCCGTCTCCCATTCTGTCGCCGCCCTCCGCGGGCCGGTCTAAACTGGACTGGAAATCCGAAGACGCTCCTTGAGGTGAGGCCCCGATGCCCGCTTCGCCACCTGAGCTGAGAGCGCACGACCGGCGCCTCCTCCACGGCCTTCGCGCCCTGGACGACGTCTCCCTGGACCGCGCCCGCGCCCATCTCGCGGCCGGGCTGCCGGTCCGGCGGGCCACCCTCGGCTGGCGAGGCCCCGGGCCGGCGCGGGAAGGCTGCGTGGTGGGGATCTCCATGTCCCGGCGCCGGTTCTGGATGCGCCCGCTGCGAGCCCCTGGTCTTCTCCTCCTGGCGGCGATCTTCGACGCCTGGGCCTACGAGGAGGAGCTGTTCGCCGAGGGGCAAACCGTGGCCCGCTCCCGGAACCTCGAGCCGTTGGCCCGTGCCCGCCTGGCCGAGCTGCTGGACCTTGAGTGGCATCGCCGCTGCGGGTGGCCCGGGCCGATGACTCCAGCTCCGGATGTCGGGAAGACCGGGGCAGCTAAGATCGCCAGGTGAGCGAGTCGGCCGAGAATCAGGGCGCCACGGCGGGCGAGGGCGCCCGAACCAACTATGACCGGATTCCCCCTCCCGCGCTCCTGGAGTACATGACTCAGGGGTGGGAGCCCCTGCCCGAGGCAAGAGTGAGCCCCATAAGCGGGCTGGATCTGTACCGGGAGCGGCGCCGGCGGATCTCGGAGATGTTCCCCGGGCAGCTGCTGGTCGTCCCCTCAGGGGCGGGGCGGGTCCGCTCCAACGACACGGAGTATCGCTTCCGCCCCGGAACCGACTTCCTGTACCTGGTCGGGGAGGGCGAGCCGGACGAGGTCCTGGTCCTGGAGCCCCAGGCGGGAGGCGGCCACGAGGCCCGGTTGTACTGCGAGCCCGAGGCCGACTTCACGCGGTCGGACTTCTTCACCGATCGGAGCAGGGGTGTCTTCTGGGTCGGACCCCGGCGCGGACTCAGGGCCACCTCCTCTCGATTCGGCCTCGAGGCCCGTCCGCTGGGCGAGCTGCCGAAGGTGCTGGGAGCCCACGACCGGGGGGCGGTGCTGCGAGGGCTGGATCCGGCGGTCGACCGGCTGGCGGCGGACATAGCCGGGCCGGACGAGGAGTTCCAGGCCCGCCTCTCGGAGATGCGGCTTCTCAAGGACGCGCTGGAGGTCGACCTCCTTCAGGAGGCGGTGGACCTCACCGTGGCGGCCTTCCGTGATGTGGTCCGGGAGCTGCCGGCGAGCCGGTCTGAGAGGGATGTTGAGGCGGTCTTCTTCCGCCGGGCCCGCACCGGTGGCTATGACACGGGGTACCCCACCATCGCCGCCGCCGGGGCCCACGCCACCATCCTGCACTGGAGCCACAACACTGGGGAGCTGCGACCGGGGGAGCTCCTTCTCCTGGACGCCGGGGTGGAGACGCAGCGCTACTACACGGCTGACGTGACTCGTACCCTGCCGATCAACGGCCGCTTCAGTAGAGAGCAGCGCCGAGTGTACGAGCTGGTTTGGGCCGCCCAGCAGGCCGGCTTCGCTGAGGTCCGACCGGGAAACGACTTCCAGGCTCCCAACCGGGCGGCGCAGCGGGTCTTGGCCCGCGGGCTGGAGGACCTGGGGATCCTGCCGGTGAGCGCGGAGCAGGCCCTGGCGCCGGACAGCCAGCTGCACCAGCGTTACACCCTGCACGGGGTGAGCCACATGCTCGGCCTGGATGTCCACGATTGCGCCCATGCCGCCCAGGAGCTCTATCCCAAGGGCCAGCTGGCCGTGGGGATGGTCCTCACGGTGGAGCCCGGGCTCTACTTCCAGCCCCACGACGCCACCGTCCCGGCGGAGCTGCGCGGGTTGGGGGTCAGGATCGAGGACGACGTGGTGGTGACCACCGACGGGTGCCGGGTGCTCAGCGCGGCGCTTCCCTCCCGCGCAGACGAGCTGGAGTCGTGGATGGCTGAGGTGTGGGCCGAGGGCCGGGGCTAGCGACGATCGCCCGCACCGCCGCTGGAGCCCCGTCCGGAGCTTTGTCAGGTCTGGGCCGAGTGGAGAGGCGGCTCAGGCCAGGCTGTCGATGAGCTCCTCCTGCAACCAGCTGAGCAGGTGGAGTGTGGCGAGGGGGGGACGGCGGTGCTGGCGGGGGGAGTACCGCTCCTCCCATCCGTCCTCGGAGATTCCCAACTGCTCCGCCAGGGCCAGCCTCAGGAAGTTGAGCGCCCGGACCCACCCCCAGACCTCCGGGTCCCCGAGCCGGACGGGCAATGGGCCCGCGAGTCCCTCCCTCAGGGTGGCCAGGTCCGCCTCGCGCGAGCGCTCCAGGTCCTCCCCCGCCAGCCGACGGAACTCGCGCTCCAGCTCGTCATCCCCGTAGGCGCGGGGGGACACCCAGTGGGAGCTGCCCAACATTGGCTCGATCCGGTCCACGATCTCCAGCAGCACCTGCCGCTCCTTCGGCTCGAGTTGAAAGAGCGTCAGGTCGCCCTCGCGGCGGATCTCCGCCAAGCTCAGTCGCGCGCTAGAGTCGCCTGGAGACCGTGGGCATGAAGCTGCGCCACGGAGACCTCGGCGCGCTCACGGGGCTCGGTCGCGACCACCGCCCGGCCCTCCACATGGACCTTCAGCATGAGCTGGGTGGCGGTCTCCAGGTCGTACCCGAATAGCCGACGGAAGACCACCACCACGTAGCTCATGAGGGTCACGGGGTCATTCCACACCACCACCTGCCAGGGGCGGTCCCGCTCCTCGGTGGTGGAATGCCCGGTACCGTGGGTGACGACCGGCTGGACCGCTGCCATACGCGCATACCCTACCGCGGAAGCAGGCGGCGCGCAGCCCTCGGAGGGCCGTGGCGATGGGTCGATCCGGTACCCTGAGGGGGATGGTGCCAGGGGATTCCCGGGGGTGACTCGTGGTGCGCCCATCCGTCTGGGCGCCGCTCCTATCTCACTACTTGCGGCCGGCGGGCTCCTGCTGGTGGGATGCGGCAAGGGACCGCTGAATTCACCCTCTCAGGGAGTCGGTTGCTCGGTCACCGTCCAGATCCCGGCCACCGGATCGGGGCTTCTGGGCACCGTGGAGGCGCGGGTCGGGAGCACCACCCGGCGCCTTGACCTGGGGACCACCACCATTCCCATGAGCTGCGGCCAGCAGGCGACCCTCACCGCAGAGCCGACGCACCCCGCGACCAACCCCTTCGTATCCTGGACGGTCGCCGGTGAGACCAGCGCCACCCCCTCCGTGACCGTGACCGCGGACGGGCTCATAACCGCCAGCCCCCAGTTCTTCACACCACCCACACCCACTCCCACGCCGACCCCGAAGGTCCGGCCCAGCCCCACTCCGACCCCCACCAGCGTCACCGTCGACCAGTGGCTCAGCTACGACCCCGCCGCCCGCTCCGCCACCCTGAAGCTGGTCGCCGGCTACCGTGGGGTGAACCGCGGGCTCAGCTACGACGGGTACTCCAACGGCCAGCTGGCGGTGTCGGTGCCGGTGGGCTGGACGGTGGTGGTCGACTTCAGCAACGCGGCCACCATCAACCACTCGGCGGTGGTGGTGACGCCCACGGGCACCACCCCGGTCTTCCCTGGGGCAGGCAGCCCTGACCCCACGGTCGGGCTGAAGCCGGGTGGCAGCCTCGCCTTCTCCTTCGTGGCTTCGGCGGTGGGCTCGTACCGGATCGCCTGCCTGGTCCCGGGCCACGAAGGGCTGGGAATGTGGGCCTCCTTCACGGTGGCGGCGGGTGGTGTCCCGACCATCCATCTCTGATCCGACCCTCGCCCGCTTTCCCACCGGACGTACATTCCGGTCATGAACCCCACCCGGCAGGCCCCGTGAACCCCCCTCACCTGCTTCCCACCGCCCTTCGCGGCGGGCAGGGGCCCGGGGTGGAGTACAGCATCCAGGGAGAGCTGGTCCCCCTGCTTCACTGTCACCTGGATGGGTCGATGCCGCTGTACTTCGAGCACCATGTGGTCCTCTGGAAGGACCCGCAGGTGGACATCCGGCTGGCCGCGGTGCGAGGGGCCGCCAGGCGGCTGGTGGCCGGGCGGGAGGTCTTCCTCACCGAGGCCAGGGGGAGGGGGGAGATCGCCTTCTCCCGGGATGCCCCGGGGCATGTCTTCCCCCTGGAGCTTCCCCGGGGCGCGTCAATCCTGGTGCGTGAGCACCAGTTCCTGGCCGCCACCGCCTCGACCCGGTACAGCGCCTCGCGGATCCGGGGTATCTCCAACAACCTCTTCGGGGACAACGGGTTCTGGGTGGACCGCTTTGAGGCCCGGGACGGCGACGGGGTCGTCTGGCTCCACGGGTACGGGAACGTCCTGGAGAAGGAACTCGAGGAGGGTGAGGAGATAGACGTGGAGCCCGGAGGATGGGTGTACATGGACCCCAACGTGCGCATGCGCCCCACCGTGTACGGCCTGCGCACGGGAATTTTCGCCGGGGTGGGTAGGCTGGTGTTCAACCGGCTCCGTGGCCCGGGGCGCGTGGGCATCCAGACCATGTTCATCCACCTGCCCACCGAGGACTGACAAGGGCTCGGTCGGCGGGTTTGGCGCTCAGGCGTGGCCCCAGGATGGTCTGAGCCGCGGGGCGAAGTAGTCCACCCGCTGGCCGTCCTGGGTAACCTCGCCCTGGGCTGCCACCTCCCCCTGGAAGCCCTCCTCCGCAGCCGGCCTCCTCAGGTGGCCGAGGTCGCCGGAGGAGATCAGGGCCCACTCCCTGGGCGCCAGATGGGCTCGGGCCACCGGAAGAACCTGGTCTCGGCCCTCTAGTTCTCGTCCGAGGACGCTGCCTCCATCAGGCCGCGGGGCCGGAACCACCGGAAGCGCGGGTCGAAGATGAGGAGGTCGACTCGCTCCGGGCCCTGCACGAAGACGTCGCTGAACCGGAACTCCGCGGCGGGCCCGGGCGCCCTTCGGTTCATGTCGCCCGCGACCACCTCGGCCCCGGCCCGGGCGGCCAGCAACCCGCTGGCGCCGCTGCCGGTGCCCAGGTCCAGAACCCGCACTCCGGCCCGCGCCTCCCCGACCGCCGCCTCGCCCAGTAGGTGGGGGGCCCCGGCGATCCGCATCACCCCAGGGGGGGACGACCGGGCCGGGGCCCAGGTAGTCGCAGGTGCGGGAAGAAGCGGACGCCACCCGCGCCTCCAGGTAGGCCCGCTCGTGCCAATTGCGGGTTCGCTCGACCTCCGCCTTGCTGAGAGAGGTGCTGAACGACGGGGCTGCACCGGCCGTCGCCGCGCGAGCCCAGGATGTCCTCGGTGGCGCGCCTGGCCAAGCCGGATCGGAACTCGCCCTCCGGAAGGGCCCGCCGAGGCCTTCAGAAACTCAGCCGGGGTGGCAATCAGGCGGCAGGGTCGTCAACCCAGGCACGGAGTCGCATTCGGTGCAAGTCTGCTGTTCGGATGAGGGCCACACCGGCTCCACTTGCGGGAGCAGTGCCATCATCTCCCGCCAGGTCCGGCCCCTGCCTTCGGCCACTGGCCCAAGGCGAGCCGTTACCGCCGGAGCCCCCTCCATCGTCCGCAAAGCCGAGCGCAACCCTGCCGCCATGAGCTGATCATCCGACCGCCCGGAACGGCGGGGCAGGGTGTTACCACGGGGAGCGGAGCGAGTGGAACCACGCTCGGGTGAAGTTGCCGCCCGCGGCGGTGGGAATCACCCGCGCCGCCCCGGCCCGGGTGCGCTAAACCATGGAGCGTGGTCGACGAGACGCTCCTCCATGCGAGCGAGGTGGTTCTCCGGGACGGGTCCACCGCCCGGCTCCGTGAGCTCACCCCGGCGGACGGGCAGCTAGTCCGCCGGCTGCTGGGCAGCTTGTCTGAGCGGGCGCTCGCCACCCGCTTCTTCTCGGGTGCGGTCGACCTGGAGGCCACCTCCGAGCTCCTGGTCCAGGTTGACGGCAGGCGAAGTTTCGGGCTGCTGGCCCTTCAGGGGGACCCCCCGCGCCCACTGGCCCACGCCATCTGCATCGCCACCGCCCCCGGCCGGGCCGAGGTCGCCTTCACCGTGGTCGACGAGTACCAGGGGCAGGGACTGGCATCGATCATGCTGGCCCAGCTCGCCGAGGCGGCCCGCCGGCTCGGGACCGGCGTCTTCGAGGCCTCGGTGCTGCCGGAGAACTCGGCGATGCTCGAGGTCTTCGCCAACAGCGGCTTCGCCCTGCACACCGACTCCCAGCCGGGGTCGGTGGCCGTCGAATTCCCCACCGAGATCACCAAGGGGGCCCTGCAGCGGTACCTGGAGCGGGAGAGCCAGGCGGCGGCGGCGGCGGTCGCGGCGGTGCTGGAACCCCGCTCGGTGGCGGTCGTCGGAGCCAGCCGGGACCGCGGCACCATTGGAGGGGAGGTCTTCCACAACCTGCTGCAGTACGGCTTCCAGGGTCCGGTGTATCCGGTCAACCAGGCCGCCGCGGTGGTCCAGTCGGTGTCCGCCTACCGCTCGGTGACGGCGATCCCGGGACCGGTGGACATGGCCGTGGTCTGTGTTCCCGCCAACGCCGTCAACGACGTCGCTCGACAGTGTGCCGACAAGCAGGTGAGGGCCCTTGTGGTGATCTCTGCCGGCTTCGCGGAGGCCGGCCCGGCGGGCCAGGAACGCCAGCGCGAACTCCTGCGCATCTGTGGGGAGTCGGGCATGCGGCTGGTGGGTCCGAACTGCATGGGGGTCCTCAACACCGCCGAGGCGGTCCAGCTCAACGCCACCTTCGCTCCCTCCACCCCCTGGCCGGGAACCATCGGGTTCCTCTCCCAGAGCGGGGCGTTGGGACTCGCCATCATCGAGACCACCAGGTCCCTGGGGCTGGGCCTCAGCAGCTTCGTATCGGTGGGAAACAAAGCCGACCTGAGCAGCAACGACCTCCTCTGCTACTGGGAGAACGACCCGCGTACCGAGCTGGTGGCGCTCTACCTGGAGTCCTTCGGCAACCCCCGCAAGTTCGCCCAGATCGCCTCCCGGGTGTCGCGGCGCAAGCCGATAGTGGCGGTTCGAAGTGGCCGGGGCAAGGCCGGCGCCCGGGCCGCCGCTTCGCACACCGCCTCCCTGGTGGCTGCCTCAGACGCCACCGTGGACGCCCTCTTCAAGCACACCGGGGTGCTCCGCACCGAGACCCTCTCCGACCTCTTCGACCTCCTGTCCATGCTCGCCACCCAGCCGCTGCCTGAGGGGCCCCGGGTCGGCATCATCACCAACTCTGGCGGGCCGGCGATCCTCTGCTCGGACGCCTTGGAGGCCAACTCCCTCATGGTGGCGGAGCTGCAGCCGCAGACCCGGGAGCGATTGCAGGGCTTCCTCCCGCCAGAGGCCGCAACCGGGAACCCGGTCGACATGATCGCCAGCGCCTCGGCCCTGGACTACCGGCGGGCCATCGCAGTGGTGAGCTCGGACCCCGGCGTGGACGCCCTGGTGGTGATCTTCACTCCTCCCCTGGTCACGCGGGCGGAGGATGTGGCCGCGGCCATCCGGGAGGCCGCCGGGGCCCTGCCGCGCCGGGTCCCCTTGGTCACCGTGTTCATGACCAGCGAGGGAGTTCCCGAGCAGCTCCGGTCGGCGGAGGTGCAGGTGCCCTCGTACCCGTTCCCAGAGAATCCGGCGCGGGTGCTGGCCGCGGCGCTGCGCCTGCGCCGGTGGCGAGAGCGGCCCGAGGCGGACGAGGAGGGGACCGCGGCGCCGGAGCAGCTCCAGGTCGCTGCCAGGCTCTCCGACTGGCTTCGTGGCGGCCCGCGCTGGCTCCGCGGTGAGGAGACCGACAGCCTCCTCCAGGAGTACGGCATCCAGGTCCTGCCCACCCGGCAGGCCGCGCACCCCGAGGGTGCTGCCCAGGAAGCCTCTCAGCTGGGGTTTCCCGTCGTGCTGAAGGGGGAGGGCCGGGCGATCTTGCACAAGAGTGAGCTGGGAGCGGTGCGGCTGGGCCTCCGTTCGGAGAAGGAGGTCGCGGACGCCGCCCGGGAGATGGCCTCCAGGCTGCACCGGCAGGGCGTGGAGGTGGAGTCGTTCCTGGTCCAGCCCCAGCTGGAGGGCGGGGTCGAACTGCTGATGGGAGCCGTCCGCGACCACCAGTTCGGGACGGTGGTGGCCTGTGGGGCGGGGGGAACGGCTGTGGAGCTGCTCCACGACACCTCGGTCAGGCTGGCCCCGGTCTCGCCCACTGACGCCGGCGAGATGCTCGCGGAACTGGGCACCTACCCGCTGCTCACCGGCTTCCGCGGAGCCCCGCCGGTGGATGTGGAGGCCGCCGTCCGGACGCTGGCGGCCCTGGCCGCCCTGGCCGAGGAGCATCCGGCGCTGGCGGAGGTGGAGTGCAATCCGGTGGTGGTGACCGAGAAGGGGGCGTTCGTGGTGGACTCCAGGGCGAGGATCGAGGCGCCTCCTCCGTCGCTGCCGGTGGGGGCCAAGCGCTTCGCGGTGGAGCGCGGCTGACGCGGAGAAGGGCTCGCCGCAGGTCTCTCAGCCTCGGCTCAGCCCTTCGACCGGCCGGCCCTTCAGAATGGATCTGAAATGACCGCCCGTATCTCCGCGCTGGCCCGCTGGGCTGGGCGCCCCTGGCCCCGGGTGGGTCTGGGAGCTCTGGTGGCCGCGGTGCTGCTGTTCCTGGTCCTGCACAAGGTCTCACTGGCGACGGTCGGACATTCCCTGGCTCACGTCTCGCCGCCCCTGGTGCTGCTGGCTGCCCTCCTGGCCGCGGGATACGTGGCCATGCGGGCCCTGCGCTACCGGCTGCTCCTGGGCGGCGGCTCCTCCCCCGCGGTCCTCGGCGTGACCGCGGCCAGCTGGGGGGCCGGGCAGGTCCTTCCCGGCCCGGGTGGGGACGCCGCCTTCATCTGGTTGGCTCGCCGAGAGTTGGGTGCCTCGATCCCCCGGGGCACGGGGGCGGCGGTGGTGGCGCGCCTCTTCGACTTCGCCAGCCTGGCGGTGATCCTCCTGGTGTCGGCGGACCTGGCCGGGGCCCGGCTGCCCCGTTCCCTGCGAGTGGGTGCCGTCGCCCTGGCGGTGGCCCTGCTCCTGGTCATCGCCTCCCTCTTCATCCAACGGGTGCGCCAACCCCTGTTGAGGCGCGTGGAAGGGATCCGCTTGGTGGGCCGGCTCGCGGTCCGTGCGGAGACCGCGCTCGGGGAGCTGAGCAGCTGGCGGATGGGCGTCGGCCTGCTGGCCACCACCGCCGGCGCCCGGGTGCTGGCGGCGCTCGAGTACCTCTGCCTCTTCCTGGCCCTGGGGGCACACGTGACCTTCTGGCAGGTGTGGCTGGCCCTCGCCGTGCGGACGCTCCTCTTCGCCCTCCCCATCCAGGGGGTCGGGGGGTTCGGGACCTCTCAGGTCTGGTGGGCCGCGGGCCTGGCGCTGGCCGGCCTCGCCATCGGCCCCGCCCTCACCCTGGGGCTGGAGATCCAGGTGATGGACCTCCTGGTCGCCCTGCCCGAGGGCCTTATCGGCTGGCTCGGCCTCAGGGGGCGCCGGCTCCTTCGCCCGGAGGCGCCGCTGGAAGCGCCCGCGCCGCCTCCGCCTGCCGCCGCCGAGCTGGTGGGCGCCGGGGCCCGCCCGGCGATGGACCGCTAGCGCCCGGGCGCCTAGGGGCAGCGCCGGCCGAGCCTCATCCGCCGCCTTCTGGGGTCCCCCCGACCGCGCTGAGGGCCTCCCGGAGGCGGCGCGCGAAGGCCTCGGGTTGTCCGGCGAAGGGGGAGTCGCCTCCCACGAAGCCGCCGTGGTGGCTGGGGAAGACGGTCGGCTGCTGGTGAAGGCGTTCGGCGATGACAGCCGCGCATCGCGCGGCGAGGAGCCCCCGCGACTCCTCGCCCACGGCGATCACGATTCGGGTGGGGGATGTCGCCAGGGCCGCGATGTCGGGAAGGTAGGCGGTCACCGCGGCCGAGCGCCCGGAAAGCAGCGGGTCGTCTCGGGCCCCCGAGTCCTCGGCCGGCAGGCCGAACTGTGAGGGCTGGGGCACGGGCTGGTCGAAGTACTCCCGGGTGAACTCGCCGGGCCAGGAGGTCATGGCGATGAAGGCCGCCATGCCCGCGCCCATCCCGCCCGCCTGGTAGGCGGCCAGGACCTGGTCCATGGCCCGCTCGGCTGCCTCCCGGTCGGGGAGCACACCCAGTATCGGCGGCTCGTGGGCCACCAGGAGCCGGACATCAGTCGGATGGGCGGCGACCAGGGCGAGGGCGGTCACGGCGCCTCCGCTGCTGGCGAACATCTCGACCGGACCGACGTCCAGCGCGGCGATCAGCTCATGCAGGTCCTCCGCCTGGGCTACCGGGTCATGGTCCACCCGTCCGTCCGAGCGGGTGCTGCGGCCGATGCCCCGGGGATCGTAGGTGACCACCGTGCGGTCCGGGAAGTGGGAGGCGAGGGCACTGAAGCCGCCGGCGTCCATGGGCTGTCCGATCATCAGAAGGGGCGGCGTGCCGCCCCGGGTTGGCGCCGGCCCGTGGATGTCGTAGACCAGGTCGACGCCTGGGATGCTGAGCGTGTGGGGCGTGATCATTGGGCGCCTCCCCCCGTTCCCAGCAGTCTCTCCAGCTTGTCCAGCTGCTCCGCCCACCCCTGCTCGGCGCCCTCGAGAGCGGCCTTGGGAGGCATCGGGTCGAAGTACGACTGGCGCATGGTCAGCAGCGTGCCCTCAGGGACCTCCTCCAGGGTCAGCTCGATCAGGGTCGCGAAGAGCTCGCCCTCCTGATCGTTGACGGCCCGGCCGCTCATCACCAGGCGGTGCGGCGGGTCGACCTCGTAGTACTCGCCGCCCATGTAGTGCGAGAAGTGGGACTCCTCGGGGATGAACTCCGGCCACCTCATGGCGATCCGGTAGGCGCCTCCCACGCGCAGGTCGACCTCGGCGGCGGGGGCGGTGAACCCGCTCGGCCACCACCACTGCTTCAGCTGCTCCGGGTCGGTGAAGGCCTCGAACACCCGCTGGGGGGTGGCCCTCAGGGCGCGCCGGATGACCAGCTCACGGCGCGGGCGCGCCTGGCGAAGATCGGCGGGGCTCTGGGGATCAGGCATCTGGGGCCTCCTCCGCATTGGTTGGACCGTTCCAGGTGGCAAGATGCGATTCCAGCCGATCGAGGCGAGCCTTCCACTCCTCCCTGGCGCGCCGCATCCAGAGATCCGCCTGGACCAGCCCATCCGGCCGCAGGCGGGCAGGTCGCCGCTGTCCCGCCCTCGACCGGCTCACCAGCCCCGCCCGCTCCAGCACCCTGAGGTGCTTGGTGATGGCCGGCTGGGTCATGGCCGTGCCCCTGGCGAGCTCCACGACCCCCAGCTCGCCGTCGGCGAGGCGTTCGAGGATGGACCGTCGGGTCGGGTCGGCCAGCGCGGCGAAGGTGCGGCTCACGGGGTCCTCAGTTGGCATAACCGTAAGGTTATATAACCAGGCGGTGAATGTCAAGGCCCTCGCGCCTCTGGGCCGCGGTTGGGGCGGCTTCCGACCGTGGCCCATGTCCGGCCGAAGCCAGATCTGGTCCCCGCCGCACCCGAGGGTCGTCGTCCCAGCGGGCCCGCCTGCGTCCGGGAGCTCGCGCCACGGCGACTCCCTCAACCGGGGGGGGGACCGTCGTGCTCGGGGCGACGCGGGACGCGGAGGTCAGCGCCTGGAGGCGGGACCAGAGGTGCGGGCAGGCGTTCGGGAGCGCGGTGGGGCGCCCCTCAGCTCCCTGGCGCTCCGGCGGATGGCCCCCGCCAGCTGGAGAAGGAAGGCCTCGAGGAGCCCTAGTTCCGCCGGTGTGCGGTCCTGGAGAAGAAGTCGAATCTCCCGGTTGAGCCCCGAGAGCATCTCCCGGGCCACCTGCCCCGCTTCCTCGGTCACCTCGACCTTCACCCGCCGGCGGTCCGACTGGTCCGGCTCTCGGCGGAGGTGCCCGACCCGCTCCAGCCGGTCCACTATCCCGGTGATACCGCCGCTGGTGACCCCCAGCGCCGCTCCCAGCTCGCCGGCGGTCAGGCCCCGGTGGCTGCTCACCACGTTGAGGGCGCGGACCTCACTCCCGGAGATCCCCAGGTGGTGGGCGGCGGCCATGGTGTGCTGGGGCATGGCCTCGGAGAGGCTCCGCACCGCCCGCAGGACCGCCGTCTCCAGTAGCTCTCGGTCATCGGTCGCGGCGGCGAATTCGCTGGCCATGCGACCTCAGTGTACGGCCCCGCTGGCCGGGAAGCCTCGCGCTGTGAGAGACTTTGCCGGTGGAGCAGATCACCGTCTACGGCGCTCCCTGGTGCCCTGACTGCCAGCGCAGCAAGGCCTTCCTCAGCTCCCACCGGATCGAGTACGGCTGGGTGGACATCGACCAGGACCAGGCCGGCCTGGAGTTCGTCGAGCACCTCCAGGGGGGCGGGCGGACGATTCCCACCATCGTCTTCCCCGATGGCTCCCACCTGCTCGAGCCCAGTGATGAGGAGCTGGCTCGCAAGCTCGGGATCCAGGTGGAGGCGAGCCGCAGGGCCTACGACCTGGTCATCGTGGGCGGGGGCCCGGCCGGGCTGGCCGCCTCCATCTACGCCGCCCGGGAGGGGATCTCGGCGGTGGTCATCGACTCCGGCGGCCTGGGGGGCAATGCCGGCGTCACCGAGCGCATCGACAACTATCCCGGGTTTCCCGAGGGGGTCGGCGGGGCGGAGCTGATGGAGCGCTTCGTGGCTCAGGCCCGCCGCTACGAGGTGGAGCTGGTGGCCGGGGCTCGGGTGGTCTCGGTGGACCCCTCGGGTGAGGACCTCCAGGTGGCGCTTGCAGGGGGCCAGCTGCTGGGGGCTCACGCCGTCCTCTTCGCCACCGGCTCCACCTATCGCCGCCTGGGGATCCCTGGCGAGGACCAGCTCCTGGGCGCGGGAGTGCACTTCTGCTCCACCTGCGACGGTCCCTTCTACCGCGGGGCCGAGGAGATCCTGGTGGTGGGGGGCGGCAACGCCGCCCTGGAGGAGGGCCTGTTCCTGGCCAAGTTCGCGCGCAGGATCCGGCTGGTGCAGAACCAGAAGGAGCTCACCGCCTCCCGGTTGCTGCAGGACAAGGTCGCCTCGGACCCTCGGTTCGAGGTCCACACCTCCACCCAGCTCACCGAGATCCGGGGGAAGACCCGGGTGGAGGAGGTCCTCGCCCGGAACCAGGACACCGGCGAGGAGTACCGCTGGCATCCGGCCGCGGTGTTCGTGTTCGTCGGCCTAACCCCCAACTCCGAGGTCCTGCGTGGGGTGGTGGAGCTGGACCGCTGGGGGTTCGTAGGCACCGACCTGGCCTACCGGACCTCCATGGCCGGGGTCTACGCGGCCGGGGACGTGCGCTCCGGCTCCACCAAGCAGCTGGCCTCGGCGGTGGGGGAGGGGGCCGCGGCGCTGCTGGCGGTGCGAGCCTATCTGCAGCAGCATCACCACCTGGCGCTGGTCGAGGTCAACTCCTGAGCGGAGCGCTGGCCGAGGTGGATCGACCACTCCGGGCCTCGGTTTTGGTTAATCTCTGGGGCGCGGGGAGAATCTGAGGTGATCGAAGCATGCGCATAGGTGGCGAGGAGATCGGCAGGCGCGGGGCGGCTGTGCTCTCCGTGGCGGGGGTGGCGGCCGCGCTGCTGGCTGTGCACGGGTACTCCAGTCCGGGCAGCCTCGGAGTGGCGCCCCTCACCGGGGGCAGGCCGCTGGCCGCGGCAACCACTCCCACCCCCACTCCCAAGATCTCCGCCCAGCCCTCTCCGGGGGCCAGCCCGAGCAGCAGCCCGAGCGCACAGCCCACCGCCTCCGGGACCCCGGGACCGCTGCTCTCATCCACCTCCTACGCCTCGTACACCTACCAGCTCTACCCGGGGACGCCGAGCCAGACCGCCCGGCTGGCGCTATCGGGCTTCTCCTACAAGGTGAAGAGTGAGGGCAGCTCGATCGTGTTCACCCTGGACGTCCTCGGCGGGAGCCAGGCCCCCATCACCAACACCTACCCCGCCTCCGACCACGTCTACTTCGTCGAAGCCAGCTTCGGGGACGACGCCCAGAACACCGAGTACAACTACGGCGACGACGGTCTGGTGGTGACCGACGCCTCCGGCCACGTGGTGGGCTGACGGTGCCCCGCCGCAACCGGATGGCCCGCGCCGCTGCCCGCGCCGCCGAGCGATCCGCCGCCCCGCACCCGTCCCCGATCGCCGTGGCGTCCGGCTCCCACCCGGGGAGCCAGGTGATGGATCGGATCCAGCCCTGGGCCCCGGCCGTGGCCCGGGTGGCGCTGGGGCTGGTGCTGCTCTGGTTCGGTATCCACGAGCTCATCCAACCCAGCCTCTGGACCGGCTACGTGCCCGCCATACCGTCGACCTCCCATCTGGCACTCGCCCTGGTGCTGGCCCACGGATGGGCCCTTTCGGTGCTGGGAGTGGCCCTCTGTCTGGGGGTGGCCACCCGGCTGGCGGCGGCGCTCAGCGCGCTCGCCCTGCTGGAGATCGTGATCTCCCTCTCCCTCACCGGCGGGGTCACCGACATCGTGGCCCGGGACCTGGGGGTGTTCGGGCTGGCCGTGGCGGTGCTGGCGAGCGACCAGCACCGCCTCGTGCTGCGCGGCTGAGGCCAGCCTCAGCGGGACCAGGAGGGTGGTCGCCGCTCCTTGAAGGCGGAGATCCCCTCGCGGGCCTCCTCGGCGGAGAAGAGGCGCTCCGAGAGGGCCACCATCTGCTCCAGCGCCTCTTGGCGGCCTAGCCTGGGCACACGGGCCAGGAGCCTCTTCACCTCGGCCTGGGCCTGCGGGGCGCCGGCCAGCAGCTCCGAGACCAAATTCGCCACCTCGCGGGAGAGCTCGGCCTCCGGGACTACCCGGCTGAGCAGCCCGGCTCCCAGAGCCTCCGCCGCGCTGAACGTCCGGCCGGTCAGGAATAGCTCCGAAGCCCATGCGGGGGTCATCCTGGCCAGCACCGCAGGCGCGATCACCGCCGGGGCCACCCCCACCCGGACCTCGCTGAAGGCGAAGGTGGCGGACTCGGCCGCCACCGCCAGGTCACAGGCCGCGACCAGCCCCATGCCCCCGCCGCGGACCGCTCCCGCGATCTCGGCCACCACCGGCTTGGGACAGTCGAGGATCGCCTCCAGGATGGGCGCCAGGGCCCCGGCCCCCGGGCTCCTGCCGGTGCGGGCTCGCGCCTCCTCCTGCTCTCCCAGGTCCGCCCCGGCGCAGAAGGAGGTCCCGGTGTGCCCGAGGGCCACGACCCGGACCAGGGGGTCCTCCGTGGCCTGCCGCAGCGCTGCCCGGAGCTGGTCCAGAAGCAGGCGGGAAAGGGCGTTGCGGTTGGCGGGGGAATCCAGCGTGACCACCCCCACGCGCCCCGCCACCCGGTACCCCACCAGCCGCTCTTCAGACACCATCACTTCCTCGCCTCGAGAACCGGACCCCGGGATGGTAGCGGAACGTGCGGGCGATCACACCCGGCGCACCAGGTCGCGCTCCAGGCTCTGGCACGCCTTTTGCACGTCGGCGTGGAGGTCCCACCCCTCCAGCGCCCCCTCCAGCTGCCGAGCGAGGGTGAAGCAGGCCTTGGTGGCGCGCAGGGCGTCCCCGGGGTCCACACCCGGCGGGGGCTGGAGGGCGGTCAGGGCGACCCCCCGGCTCCATTCGTACACGTAGCCGACGTGGTCCAGGGAAGGGGGGCGGCACTCCCGGATCTGCCAGCGCGCCTCCAGCCTGGCCAGCTCCGCCTGGGCCCGGGACAGCCTGCGGGCGATCTCCTCCAGCCGCCGGGTGGGAAGGCGCCGGCGCGGGGGCGCGCGGTCCGGGTTGCGGTCCTCCCCGGCCAGCATCACCAGGGCGCCGCACAGCTCAGGGGTGGAGAGGTCGGCCCACCACCCCTCGGCCACCGCCTGGGCGACCAGGAGCGTGTTCTCGCCGTACACGGCGGCCGCCAGAAGCCCCATCCGGGTGGGGTGGTCCTGGACCAGGAAGCCCGTCTCTGTCAGCACCTCACGATAGGCCCGGAACTGCCTCCGGTACTCGTCGCGCCGCGCGGCGGCGGTCTCCTCCGCGCCGGTGATGGCGGCGGCCAGCTCACCCGTCTCCTCGCGGGCCGCCCGGTGGGCGGGCAGGAAGGGGCAGCCGCGGCAGGGGAGGGCGGTCATCCTTCGCTCCTGCTCCCGCAGCTGGCGCCGGGCCCGCTCGAGCTGCCCGCCAGGGTCCCGGGCGTCCCTGCCGTACCGTCCCTCACGCCGGTCGCGGAAGTGCTGCCGGCGCAGCAGGCGGGCCTCGGCTCGGGCTGAGGCCGCCAGCCGCTCGGCGCTCAGGTAGCGGCTCAGGGTGCGCTCGTCACAGGCGGCCCTGGGATGCCGGAACCGGCTCCGCCGGAGGTCCTCCAGGCGGGCCTCCAGATTGGGTCGCCGCCGGGCCACGTTCTCCAGCGCTCTTAGGCGCTGGAACTGTCCGAACGATTGCTCCAGGAGCTCCTCGGCCTCCCCGGGGCTCCGCCGCCGGAGCAGGTTCAGGGTCATGTTGTAGGTGGGCGCGAACTTGGACTCCACCGCCATGTCGTTGCCCAAGAGGGTCTCGCAGATAACACCCAGGTCGACCTCGGGATCCCGCAGGATGACGCCGTGGCCGATCTCGTCGATCCCGCGGCGACCGGCCCGCCCCAGGAGCTGGGTGAGCTGTCCGGAACGCAGAGGGCTGAACCCCTGGCCGTCGAACTTGGTGAAGGTGGAGATCACGCAGGCTCGGGCCGGCATGTTGAGGCCGAGGGCCAGCGTCTCGGTGGCGAACACCACCTTGAGCAGGCCGCGCTGGAAGAGAAGCTCCACGGTCTCCTTGACGTAGGGCAGAAGGCCGGCGTGGTGGACCGCTATCCCCGCGCGGAGCATGGTCATGTTCAGCGAGGAGCTGTAGACCGCGGCCTCCTCGGGGTCATCCACCGCGCTCAGCCGGTCCGCCAGCAGGTCGTCGACCAGGAACTTCTCCTCCAGCGAGTTGAGGTCCAGGCCGTGGGTGGCGCAGCGGGAGAGCGCCTCCTGGCATCCCCTTCGGGAGAAGATGAAGTAGATGGCGGGCAGCATCCGCTGGGCGGCCAGCTCCCGCAGGATCGCCAGCAGATCGTTGTCCGCCGCCAGCACGACCCGGTTCCCGCCGAACCGGCGGTCCCCCTCGGCCTCGCGTTCGGCCGCTTCCAGAGTCCTGCGGTCCAACTTGCCGTCGGGGCCGAGGAGGGGGAGCAGTCGGTTGCCGACCCCCAGCCAGGTGACCAGCTCCACCGGCCTCTGGGTCCTGACCACGACCGCGGTGGGGCCACGGCGCTCCTCCATCCACGCCGCCACGTCGTCCACGTTGGTGATGGTGGCCGACAGCCCGATGAACCGGATGTGCGGGGGGGCCTGGACTATCACCTCCTCCCAGACCGTGCCCCGGGGGAACTCGTCGATGTAGTGGACCTCGTCCAGCACGACCCAGCCCACCCGGGCCAGGGACGCCGGGTCCTCGTAGATGAGGTTGCGCAGGATCTCGGTGGTCATCACCACCACCCGGGCTGAGGGGCGCACCGAGGTCTCCCCGGTCACCAGACCCACCGTGTCCTCCCCGTACCGCCGGCAGAGGTCCTGGAACTTCTGGTTGGACAGCGCCTTGAGCGGCGAGGTGTAGATCGCCCGCTCCCCGCCACGGCGCAGGCAGTCCCAGATGGCCCACTCCGCGATCACCGTCTTGCCGCTGCTGGTGGGTGCGCTGACCAGAACCCCGCGGTGGGTCGAGAGGGCCTCGACGGCCTGGCGTTGGAAGGGGTCGAGTCGGAAGGGGAGGGTGGCCTCGAAGGCCTCGAGCCCGGGATCCTCCGGCCCCGAGGTCGGAGGGGTCACGCCGGCGGCGGCTCCACCGCCGGGAGCGCCGCCTTCTCCCGGGGCCGGTTGGTGCGCCGCCAGGCGTAGATGAGGGGCGGGATACCCAGCACCAGGACCCCGATCGAGGTGAGCTGGGCCTGCTTCAGCCCGAAGGCGATGATGGGCACGTTGACCGGGTCGCGGAGGAAGAAGATGCCGATCTGGGTTATCGGATAGAGGATGAGGTAGGCGATCCCCACCCAGCCGTCGGGGACCCCCCGGCGGCGCAGGTAGACGAGAAAGCCCAGGACCAGCAGGATGACCAGGGCCTCATAGGCGGCCGCCGGCTGGTAGGCGACCCCCAGCCGGGGGGCGAAGGCATGGGGATTGGTGTACTCGGTGGCCCAGGGGAGATTGGAGGGGTAGCCGAGGATGTCCCCATTGATGATGTTGCCGATCCGCCCGATGGGCTGGCCGACGGCGGCGAACAAGGCGGCGGCATCCAGCAGCACCCAGAAGTTGAGCTTCTCCCGCCAGGCCAGGAGGAGCATGGTGAGGGCGGCCAGGAAGATGGCCCCGAAGAACGCCATGCCCCCGTTCCAGAAGGCGAAGATCTGCGCCGGATGGGTGAGGTAGTAGAGCGCCCCCGATTGCAGGTCGTAGAACAGCCGGCCCCCCACCAGCCCGGCCACCACCGCCCAGAAGGCGATCCAGCTCGCCTTGCCCCTGGGGATCCCGTGCCGCTCGGCGTAGGGGAGGGCCACCTGGAGGCCCACCAGGATGGCCACCGCGTAGCCCACCCCGTACCAGTGGATGGTCAGCGGCCCGAGTTGGAAGACGGGGTCGATGCCGATCTTGATGACCGCCACCACTGGGCTCATACGTTGATCACCTCGATGTCCTGGCGGGTGAGGATGGCCTCGCCGCCACCGGCGTCCTCGGCCACCCAGTCTGCCACCTGCTGCAGGAGGCGGTCCGCCACCCTCCGGTCGTTGCTCACGCAGCTGACCCCGATCACCGCGAGCTGCCAGCTGTCCAGCTGGTCCACCTCGGCCACCGACACATTGAAAGCCCTCCGCAAACGGGCGGTCAGAGACCCCACCACCTGCCGCTTGGCCTTCAGCGAGTGGCTGAGCGGCAGGTGCAGCGTGAGCTGGAGGCTTCCCACCACCACCCGGGTAGTGTAGGAGCTGGCTTCGAGGGCTCTCATCGGGCCCGGCGCAGCATCTCCACCGCCACGTTGGAGATGCGCTCCTGGCCCACGGTGGTGGTGGCTCCGTGCCCGGGGTAGACCACCGTGTTCTCGGGAAGGGTGAGGAGCCGGGAGAGCACCGAGGTCAGCTGGCGGGCCAGGTCCTGGTCGGGAAGGTTGGTGGGCCCGATGTCGCCCTGGCGCAGGGTGTCACCGGTGAACAGGTGGTTCCCCACCTTGAAGCAGAGGCTGCCGGGGCTGTGCCCGGGGGTGGCCAGCACCTCCAGCTCGAAGTCCCCGAAGGGGAGGCGGTCCCCGTCCTGCAGGTAGCGCTCCGCCGAGCGCAGGTAGCCGGTGGCATCCAGAAGGCTCATGGCGGTGGCCCCACCTACCGCCTCCCTGACCTGGTCCTTGGCCCCGGCGTGGTTTCGATGCCCATGGGTGAGCACGATGTGCATTACTTCCAAACCCTGGCACTGGGCCACCACCTTTTCGGCCTCGGCACCGGGGTCGACCACCACCGCCTGGCCGCTGCGGGCGCAGGCGATGACGTAGCAGTTCGAGTCCTGGGTTCCGGTGACCCGGACCCGGGCGATCTTGAGGCGGGGCCGGGCCGACTCCGTGCTCAGAGGCGCTGTCCCCGCTGGTCCACCAGCTTCTGCCGGAGCGCCTCCAGCTGCTCGAACTCCTCCAGCGGGGGCTTGGGCAGCCGCTGATAGGAGTGCGGGAACTTGGCGTGCTGCAGCGCGGCCACCAGTGTCTCCACCTCTTCGTCGGTGAGGCGGTACAGATGCCCCTGGGGCACCACGTCCGGGACGGCCTCGGTGACCAGGGGAACGGGATACTCCTCCTTCCCCATGGCGGTGGCGGGGTCCACCGGGTCCTCAGGTGTCTCCCGGGGTGGAACCCTGGTGGGCTGGAAGAGCTGGGCCGAGCCGCTCAAACTGGCGCGCTTGAACGCCATCTCAGTGCCTCTCCTGGGACTGGTCCATCACATGCTCGGCCAGGCTGCGGTAGGCGGCGGCGCCATCCGAGTCCCTGGCGTACTGGAGGATCGACTGCCCCGCCAGCGGGCATTCCGCGAAGCGGATGCTGTCCCCGACCTGGAAGGGGTACACCAGCTCCCCGAAGTGCTCGGTCACGTCCCGCAGGACCTCGTTGGCGTGCACCGTCCGCCCCTTGTGGATGGTGGGGAGGATGCCGTGGATGCGCAGCCGGGGGTTCAGCTTGGTGCGCACCCGGTCGATGGTCCGCTGCAGCTGCTCCATGCCCTTCATGCCGAAGTACTCGCACTGCAGCGGGATGATCACCTCGGTGGCCGCCACCAGTGCGTTGATCGAGAGCAACCCCAAAGAGGGGGGGCAGTCGATGATCATGTAGTCGTACTCGAGGCGGAGGGGGTGCAGCTTCTCGCGGAGAACCGACTCCCGGCCGATCTCCGTCACCAGCTGGAGCTCGGCACCTGCCAGCTCCACGTTGGCCGGCAGGAAGTCGACGTTCACCCCTGGCGAGTAGAGGCGCACGTCGGCGGCGGTGACGTTGTGCTCGCAGAGCACGTCGTAGACCGTGAGGCGAAGGTCGTCCGGCTTGGCCACCCCCATGTTGACCGTGAGGTGGCCCTGGGGGTCGAGGTCGACACAGAGCACCCGGGCCCCACGCTCGGAGAGCGCCGCGCCCAGGTTGACCGCGGTGGTGGTCTTCCCCACTCCGCCCTTCTGATTGGCCACGGCGAAGACCTGGGGCTCGGAGGTGGGGTGGTGGTTCGAGGACATGACAGAGAGACCCTGCGGCGCCCGGCCGTGTCAGCGGCCGAAATAGGTGCGCGCTGCCGCTATCATATGGCGGCCCCGGTGGGCGGGGGACGCGCGGCCGAATTGGGCGCGCAGGGCGCCCAGCGGTCGCCCCCGCTCCCGGAACCCCACTTCCAACTAGTTTGCAGGAGGCAATGCAGTGTCCGACGTAGGCGACCACGCCCGGACAAAGCTGGAACTGGTGCAGGACGCCGTCCAGATGGCCCTGTCGGCCCGCTGGGAGGAGGCGGTGAGCGCCAACTTGGAGATCCAGGAGCGGTTTGGCGAGGACGAGGAGACCGCCAATCGCCTGGGCAAGGCGCTCATCGAGACGGGCCGCTTCGACGAGGCCCAGGAGGCCTACCGCCGCGCCCTGGCCCTCAACCCGCTGAATCAGATCGCCAAGCGCCAGCTCTCCAGGCTGGACGAGCTGATGCAGGGTCGGGCCGCCGCCGTGCCCGGTGAGGCCGCCCTTCCACCGCGCTTCTTCACCGAGGAGCCGGGCAAGACCACCATGACCCGCCTCACACCGTCGGCCCGGGTGGACCCGGCCCAGGTGGCCGCAGGGGATCCGGTGGAGTTGGAGCTGGGAGACGGCGAAGTGGTTGCCCGGACCGTCCGGGGAGTACCCCTTGGGGCCCTGGAGCCGAGGCTGGCTCAGCGCGTGCGCCATCTGGTCTCACTGGGGAACCGGTATCAGGCGGGGGTGGTGAGGCTGGAGGGCGGGGCCGTCAACGTCCTCATCCGCGAGGTGCACCAGTCCCCGGAGGCGGTGGGGACGGTGGCGTTCCCGGTCCGCAAGGGGCGCGAGGCCGAGTATCGCCCCTACGCCAAGGAGGCGCTGATTTCCCGGGACTCCGAGCCGCTCCAGATGGACGACGACGACCAAGAGCTGGTGGGGACGGCGCCCGTCCGCACCGAGCTCGACGAGGGCTTCGGCGAGTTCGAGGACGGCGACGAGGCCGACGAGCCAGTGGTAGACGACGAGGACCTGGAGGAGGACGAGGAGGAGTTCTGACCGGGGGCGGCGGCCCGGAGCTTATGCGAGCGACGCGAGGACCTGCCGCGGCAGCTCGAATTTGATTTCCCCGTTCAGGCCCGGCCTCCACGACGGGCCAGGTGTCGACCAGGGGGCGGGGGGTCTCATGTCGTCCTCTGCCCCTGCCTTCTTCACCGGCCAGCTGACACACCAGCTGACATCTTCTTGACAATGTGGCGCGATGCTGTTACAAATCGCTGGCCATCCCTTCACTTCACGGTCGATTGCCGTGGTGTTCGGTCGCTCTCCAGCATCTGAGGAGGCCCAGCCAGTGCCCTTCAACCTAAGCACGCGCGAGCCCGGCGAGGGCTCTCCCCTGACCCGCCCCCGTCGCCGGCCCTCCTCGGGGGGTGGGTGCCATGTGCCCATGGCCTGGCTGCCTGGAAACAGGTTGACGCGCCTCGCGCTGGCCACCGCGCTGGGCCTCTCGGCCCTGATCACCCTGGGGCCCGCCGTGGCCCCGGCGGCCAGTGCCGCCACCAGCACCAAGTACTACTTGGCCAGCGCCAGCCCGAGCCCCATCTACGTGGCGACGCCGACGGTGGTCACCGTCACCTTGACCAACAGCGCCAGCAGCCAGCAGTCGTTTGGCTCGGCTGAACTCACCATCGGCACCCTACCCGAGAGCGCGGTCACGATCGGCCAGACGCCGGCGGGATGGCAGGCGGCCTTCGTCGGGACCGGAACTCCGGCGGTCGTGAAGCTCACCAACCCCTCCGGCTCGCCGGTCGCTCCAGGCGGTTCCATCTCCCTGCCGCTGACCTTGACCCCGCCCACCGCCGCCTCGATCACGATCGGCACCGAGGTCAAGCAGGCCAACGACTTCTCCGGGTCAGGCAACGCCTTCGTGCTGCAGGGCGCCGACCCGACCATCACGGTGATGCCTCTCTACCTGCACTTCTCACAGCAGCCACCCAGCTACCTGCAGCAGTCCGACCCCAAGACGGGCTCCTACAGCTACATGTGCCCTCCGGTCACCGTGGAGCTCCTGAACTCCGGCGGAAGCCTCGTCCCCGCGACCGGGGTCTCCGTCACGATCTCCTCCGGCTCCGGCGATCCTGGGCTCTACTACGGCACCTCCCCGATCACCAGCGTGACCCAGGCCACCTCGGGCGGTTACGCGACCTTCGGCACGATTGACTCCTCCGGCGCCTGCAGCTCCGGGCTGGCCGCCACCAATGTCGGCTCGGGCTTCAGCCTGATCGCCAGCTCTCCGGCCGCCACCAGCACGGTTTCGTCGAGCCTCTTCTCAGTCGTGCAGTCGCTGCAGATCTGCACCAGCAGCCCCTGCACCGCCAACGTGCAGAGCGCCAGCACCGGAGCTGCCGGAGCTGTCAGCGCCTCCAACTCAACGGGCGGCCAGTTCTCGCTCCTCAGCTCGTTCGGCTTGGGAGAGACGCTCAGCTGCTCCGACCTGGTCGCCACGACGCCCCCCGACCCGCTGGTGGCGATCAGCAGCGGGACCACGGGCACCGTGAAGGGGTACATCACTCTCACGTTCCCCAAGGCGATCGTGAACTCGCTGGTCAACAATGGCACTCCCCTGATGCCGGTCTGTGTCGGCGCCGAAGCAGCCTTCCCGGCGTCGGTCAGCACCGCGGGGAGCCAGCAATACCCCTACCAGGGCCTGCTGTACGCCTGTGACAGCTCCGCGTACGCAGCTGCCGTCAGCAGCGGCTCCTACCCGCTCCAGATCTGCGTCGAGTCGTACGCCAAGATCCACGGCGGCGCCGAGCAGGTCGTCGTGTACACCAGCTCCCTCGGCGGAGACCCGATGTACTGGTGACCCAGCCCCCGCCGCCGCGACCACTCCGCGCTGGAGGAGCCGGGCAAGACCGGTATGACGAGCCCTCCACCGCCAGCCGGGGTGGGTCCGGCGCGGGGATCCCGGGGAGTCGGAGCCGGCAGACGGCGACGTGGTGGCCCGCGCAGCGCGTGCCCACCTGACCTCGCTGGGGGGCCGCCATAAGGCGGGTGGGTGAGGCTGGAGGGCGGGGCCGTCTGGGCGCTCATCCGCGAGGTGCTGCGGTCCCCGGAGGCGGTGGCCCCCGTCGGCAAGGGACGAGGGGCCGAGTACCGCCCCGGCTACAAGGAGGCGCTGCTCTCCCGGGACTCGGAGCCGCTCCATCTGACCCAAGCCCAGCGGGCGGGCTTGCTCGGTGAGCCACCGGCGACGATACGGCCCCACCTTCTCAACGCGGCCCGTCCTGGAAGACGGCGCGGCCTGTTGAGCCCTGGACTACCCCGGAGCCTCGGCCCAGAGCCGCCCCGGCGCGGCGGTCAGCGCGCGCTGGGCCAGGTCCGAATCCACCACTCTCCGGAGGAGTAGAGGTGGGGCATTTCCCATCTGGGCCGTTTCTCCGGCCCGATCGGGGCGCCTCCTGAAGCCGCCCAGCCGCAGACGGTCGGCCGGAGAGCGGCGCTCGCAGATCGCGCCTTCGTCGGTCCGCTCGCCATGGAGGCCGGCCACGTCTCCTCCCTCAGCGGTACGGGATCCCTCAGTCCGCGGCACCCAGCCCGAGGGGCTTTTCGAAACACGACCGCAGCACCATCATCGACCGGGTGCTCAGCCCGGGAAAGTCCAGCCGGAGCTCCGCCAAGAGCGCGGCGAGACCCTTGGGGGAGCTCACCCGCACCTTGGCCACGTAGCAGTCGTCGCCGGCGACCTCATGCAGCTCCAGTACTCGGGGATCCTCGGCCAGCCGCCGCTCCAGCTCCAGCCGGACTTTCGGGTCGCCTCCCAGGGTCATCGAGACCATGGCCGCCGTGCCCAGGCCCAGCAGGTCGGGGTCCAGCAAGGCGGCATATCCGCGGATCACGCCGCTGTCCTCCAGGCGGTGCACCCGATCATGCACCGCCGGGGCCGATAGCCCCACGGCCTCGCCCAGGCCCGCCAGCGTCATGCGGCCCTTCAGGGCGAGCAGGCCGAGGATGCGCCTGTCGATGTCGTCCATCGCCGCGATTGTGCCACAAGTTTCGAAGCTCAGGCGCTAGTATTGGCTTGGTTGCTTAGGACGCCTGGAGTGGGCGCTTACAGATGTTCACCAAACTTCGTGGTTCTCGCTGGCTGGTCGCCTGGGCGGCGCTGGTGGTGGTCTACTTCATGTGGGGGTCCACCTTCACCGCTATCCAGGTGGCGGTGCGCGAGGTTCCTCCCTTCCTCATGGCCGGCAGCCGCTTCCTGGTCGCTGGAGTGATCCTCTACCTGGTGGCGGGGAGGACGGCCTCCGGCCGCCACCGGCCCACTTTTCGCGAGGTGCGGTCAGCGGCGGTCGTGGGGGCGCTGCTGCTGCTCGGTGCCAACGGCCTTGTCAGCTGGGCCGAGCTCCGGGTGCCCTCGGGGATGGCAGCGCTCATGATCGCCACCGTGCCGCTGTGGATGGCCGTCCTGGGGGTGGCGGTCAGCCGCGCAGCGGGTCCGGGGGTATTGGGCTGGTCCGGGGTGGCGGTGGGCCTGGCCGGGGTCGCGCTCCTCGCCGGACCTGGTTCGGGCGGCCATCTGCGGCCACTGTTCGCCGCTGCGTTGCTCCTCTCCTCACTCCTCTGGGCCGCCGGGTCCCTGTACTCCAGGTCCGCGCCCCTGCCAAAGAGCCTCCTCCAGGCCTCCGCGCTGGAGATGCTGGCAGGTGGTCTGGGCCTCCTGGCTCTGGGGGCGGCAACCGGGGAGCTGCACCTGTTCCATGTCCAGCAGGTGGGACCATCCACGCTTCTGGCGTTTGGCTGGTTGGTGGTGGGGGGATCGCTCCTCGGCTACTCGTGCTACGTGTTCGCACTCGCCAGCCTTCCCACCACCACCGTCGCCACCTACGCCTACGTCAACCCCTTGGTGGCGATCGTCCTCGGCTGGCTGATCCTCGGGCAGGGGCTCACCCTGGGGACGGTGGCGGCCGCCGGCCTGATCACCCTCGGGGTGGCGCTGATGGTGAGCGGGCCGGCGCTTGCCCGCCGCAGGCGTCCTGCTCAAGCACTGGTTGAAGGCGGCTGAAGAGCGTGTCGGGCTCAGAAGAGCACTGAGCGCATGGTCCCGATCCTGGTGAAGCCGACCTTCTCGTAGACCCTGATGGCGGGCAGGTTGAAGTCATTGACGAACAGGGTCACGGCGCCGGTGCTGGCCAGGAGCTGCCGGCAGACCTCTGCCATGCCGGCGGTGGCCCGGCCCTGGCCCCGGAGTTCGGGGTCGGTCCAGACGCCCTGGATCTGGACCGCCTCAGGGGTCACCGCCGAGCACTCCGCCTTGAATACGATCCTCCCGTCCTCCTCCCACAGGTGCACCCAGCCGCGCCGGATCGCGGTCACCACCCGCTCCCTCCAGCCGACCGGGTCGAGCTCCAGTGGATCGAAGCCCATCTCCTCCCGGTGCATGGCCGCGCCGGCCTGAGCGACGCGCTCCAGGTCCTGGATCCGGGCCAGCCGCAGCGGGGCTCGCGGTCCGGCAACCGGGCGCAGCTGCCCCGCGGTCAGCGAGTAATGCGGCTGCTCGCCGCGCAGCAGGCGGACCGGGCGGAGGTCCCCCTCGCACAGACGCTGCAGCCGTTCCACCTGGTCCTTCGGGCCCACGATCAGCTGAACCCGGTGCAGAGTGGGGCGGAGAGCCTCCGCCAGGGCGCTCAGGTCGGCGGCCTGGGGCGCCCAGGGCACCAGCAGCGGCCCTCTCAGGGCGACCGCGCGCACCCGCCGCTCCCCCGACCGCTGGACGCCCAGGAGGGCGCCGTCGCGAAGCGCTCCCCGGCGGACCTCGCTGCGCAGGAACACGTTCTCCAATGGGCTCTGAGCGAGGCACGCCTCGACCTCATCCCGGTCCGCAGCCCAGAGCTGGCGCACCCGCGGCGGGCGCAGCCGCCCCCTCCTGAGCACTGGTGGATTATCGCCGGTTTCCCCTCGTCATGCGTACTGATGCATAAATATGCAATACTCCCGGAATGGAGCAGGCAGCGGTCGCGCCCCGGGTCGGAGTGGCCGGAGCCACGGGATACGCGGGAGCCGAGCTGGTCAGCCTGCTTCTCGAGCACCCCTCGGCGCAACTCACCCAGGTCAGCTCCCGCAGCCAGGCGGGCCGGGTCCACCGGGAGGCGTGCCTGGGATCGCGCTGCGATCTGGAACTGACTGAGGAGCTGGATCCCACGACCCTCGAGGTGGTGATCTCGGCCCAGTCCGCTCTTGAGGCGGCCGCTCGGGCGGGCACCTGGCTGGAGAGCGGCGCCCTGGTGATCGACGTCTCGGCGGACTTCCGCCTCCGGGATCCGGAGCTTTACCCCAGGTGGTATGGCCGCGAACACCCCGCCCCGGGGCTGCTGCAGGAGGCGCAGCTCACCGTCCCGGAGCTGGAGCTCGGGTCTCGGGAAGGACGGATCGTCGCCCTTCCCGGGTGCTTCGCCACCGCCGCCATTCTGGCCACCGCCCCGGCACTCCGCTCTGGGCTGGTCCAGCCCTCGGCGGTGGTGGACGGCAAGACCGGGATCAGTGGGGCCGGCCGGGGGGCCGGGCAGGCCTACCTCTTCTCCGAGTTGGACGAGGCAGTGCTTCCCTATGCCGTGCCCGGACACCGACACCAGCCGGAGATCCAGCAGGCGCTCTCGGAGCTGTCGCGGACCGCGGTGGAGGTCACCTTCGTGCCCCACCTGGTGCCGATGACCAGGGGCATTTGCGTCACCTGCTATCTGCCCTGGGAGGGCCGGCCGGCGCTGGACCGGGTGCTCCAGGAGTACCGGCTGGCATACGGGGGCAGCCCCTTCGTGCATCTGGTCGAGGCCCCCGTCCCCACCAAGCTGGCGAGCCGAACGAACCACACCTTCATCCACCTGAACTCTCAGGGATCCCACCTGGTGGTCGAGGCGGTCCTGGACAACCTCGGGCGGGGAGCCGCCTGGCAGGCGGTCCAGGCGCTCAACTGGCGCCTGGGGCTGGACCCCGCGGCCGGGATCGGCCGGGCGCCCCAATGGCCGTGAGCGAGCCGGCGACCCGCCCCTCGGCGGGCGTGACCATGGCCGCCGGCTTCAGCGCCGGCGTGGCCACGGCCGGGGTCCGGGACGGGAGCCTCAGCCGGCCCGACGTGGCGCTGCTGGTGTCCGACCGGGTGGCCGCGGCTGCCGGCGTCTTCACCCGGAACCGGGTCAAGGCGGCCCCGGTCGTCGTGAGCCAGCTGCACCTCCGCCGGGGGACGGCCCGGGCCGTGGTGGTGAACAGCGGCAACGCCAACGCCGCCACCGGGTCGCGGGGCCTGGGGGACGCACTGCGCATGGCCCAGGCCGCTGGCGACAGCGTGGACTGCGCTCCCCATGAGGTCCTGGTGGCCTCCACCGGGGTGATCGGGCGGCCCATGCCCATGGACCGCATCGTCCCCGCGATCTCCCGCGCCGCCGCGGACCTGGGCCCGGGGCGGGGGGCGGAGGCAGCCCGGGCCATCATGACCACCGACACCAGGTCCAAGGAGGCCGGGGCGGAGTTCAGGGCGTTCGGAGTCCCCCACCACCTCGGGGGGATGGCCAAGGGCTCGGGGATGATCCATCCGGACATGGCGACGCTGCTGGCGTTCCTGACGACGGACGCCCAGGTCCCGGCGCCGGCGCTGCAGGATCTGCTGGTCCGGGTGGTGGGGCGCACCTTCAATCGCATCAGCGTGGACGGCGACACCAGCACCAACGACAGCTGCCTGCTCCTCGCCAACGGGGCGGCCGGCTGCCCGCCCCTCACCCCCGGGACCGCCGGGTGGAGGGAGTTCGAGGAGGCGCTGGACGCGGTCCTCGGCTCCCTGGCCGAGCAGGTGGTGGCGGACGGCGAGGGGGCCACCCGGGTGTTCGAGGTGAGGGTCTCCGGCGCCGCCACCCCGGACGATGCCCTCCTCGCGGCGCGCTGCGTCAGCAGCTCCCCCCTGGTCAAGACCGCCATCCATGGCGGCGACCCCAACTGGGGCCGGGTGCTGGCGGCGGTGGGGCGCTCCGGCGCGGAGCTGGCCCTGGACCGCTGCCTGCTCCTCATGCAGGGCGAGGAGCTGTTCACCCGGGGACAGGTGGTGCCGGGAGCGGTGGAGAGGGTGGCCCCCCGGCTTCTGGCGGAGCGGGTCGTGATCGAGGTCAACCTGGGCGTGGGGGAGGCCGGGGCAAGCGCCCTGGGCTGCGACCTCAGCGCCGACTACGTGAGGATAAATGCCGACTACTCAACCTGAACTCACCCCGGTCATCCCCGACAGCCTGCGGGCCCAGGTTCTGGTGGAGGCGTTGCCCTACATCCAGCGCTTCCACGGCCGCACCCTGGTGGTCAAGCTGGGGGGCGCGGCCATGGAGGAGGCCGCAGCGCGCGATGCGGTCCTTCAGGATCTCGTGCTGCTGCGCTTCGTGGGCCTGCGCCCCGTCCTGGTGCACGGCGGGGGGCGCGAGATCACCGCGCTCTCGGACCGGCTGGGTCTCGACACCCAGTTCGTGGCCGGGCTGCGGGTCACGGACGAGCCCACCATGGAGGTGGCCAAGATGGTCCTGACCGGCAAGATCACCCCGGACCTGGTCGCCGCCATCCACCGCCTCGGGGGCCGGGCCATGGGGCTCTCGGGGGAGGACGGGCCCACCATCCTGGTGCGGCGCCAGGTGGGCCCCAAGGGGGAGGACCTGGGACTGGTGGGAGAGGTCCAGGAGGTCAACGCCGACCCGCTTCTGGGGATCCTGGAGCGGGGGATGATCCCGGTGGTGGCCTCGATCGGGCTGGGCTACGACGGGCGCAGCTACAACGTCAACGCCGACTGGGTGGCGGCCGCCCTCGCCGAGGAGCTGGGGGCCGCCAAGCTGCTGCTCCTGACCGACGTGGAGGGGGTGCGCGGCGGCGACGGCCGGCTGCTCAGCCGGCTGCCGGTGGCGGAGGCGGAGCAGCTGCTCTCGGATGGCACCGCGAGCTCCGGGATGATCCCCAAGCTCCAGGCCGCCTGCCATGCCGCCCGGGCCGGGGTGGCGGTCCACATCATCGACGGAAGAGAGCCCCACTCGATCCTTCTGGAGCTGCTCACCGAGGCCGGGGTGGGCACCATGATCGACCCACCGGAGACCGCCTGAGGTGCCGGCATTGGTGGAGCGCGAGGGGGCGCTGCTCTGCGACACCTACCGTCGCCTGCCCATCACCCTGGTCTCGGGCGCGGGCTGCTGGGTGGAGGCGGAGGACGGCCGGCGGCTGCTGGACCTGGTGGGGGGGATCGCGGTCAACGTCCTTGGGCATTGCCACCCCGAGGTGGCGGAGGCGGCCGGCCGGCAGCTTCACCGGCTGATGCACACCAGCAACCTCTATCACACCGGAGAGCCGGTGGAACTGGCCGCGCGGCTGGTCCGGAGCGCCTTTCCGGGCCGGGTCTTCCTCTGCAACAGCGGCGCCGAGGCCAACGAGGCTGCCATCAAGATAGCCAGGAAGTGGGGACAGCGGCACCGCGGCGGGGCTCACACCATAGTCACGCTGGAGGGCGCCTTCCACGGCCGCACCCTGGGAGCCCTGGCGGCCACCGGCAACCCCCACTACTCCGCACCCTTCCAACCGCTTCCGAATGGCTTCCTTAAGGTTCCGCGCGATGACCTCGGCGCCGTGGAGGCGGCCCTCCGGGACGGGAGCCGGCCGGTGGTGGCGGTGATGGCCGAGCCCATCCAGGGCGAGAGCGGGGTGCATCCACTCGGCGACCAGTACCTCAGGGGGCTGCGCGAGCTCTGCGACCGTCATGAGGCACTTTTGATCCTGGATGAGGTCCAGTCCGGGATGGCCCGCACCGGCAGGTGGTGGGCCCACCAGCCGGCGGGGGCGGTGCCGGACGTCATGACCGCGGCCAAGGGGCTGGGCGGGGGCCTACCGTTGGGGGCAGTGCTGGTGGCCGGTCGGGCCGACGTCCTGGAACCCGGCGATCACGGGAGCACCTTCGGGGGCAACCCGGTCGCCTGCGCCGCCGGAAGCGCGGTGTTCGACGTCATCGGCCGGGACCGGCTCTGGGAGAGGGCAGCCACCGCCGGGGACCAGCTCCGGGAGGGGATCCTGGGGCTGGCCCAGAGGGGGCTGCCGGTGTCCGAGGTGCGGGGCAGGGGGCTGCTCCTGGGGGTGGGCCTCGACCGCCCCATCGCCCCCCTTGTGGCTCAGGAGGCGCTGGCCCAGGGGGTGCTGCTCAACGCCATCGGGGAGCGGACCATCCGTCTCGCGCCCCCGCTGGTCATCTCAGACGATGAGGTCGAACTGGCCGTGGCGCGGCTGGCCGGGGCGCTGGAGCGCGCGGGGGCCGCCAGTTGACCTCCGCCGAAGGCCGGCGGGAGCGCCAGGCGGCCATCCTGGAGCTCCTGCGCTCCCGCCCGGTGCACACCCAGGAGGAGCTGGCCGACGAGCTTCACCGTCGGCGGATCGCCGCCGACCAGACCACGATCAGCCGGGACCTGCGTCAGCTCGGGGTCCTCCGGGCCGCCACGGGTTCCGAGCGGCGATACCTCGCCCCCGCCGACCCCGAGCCTCAGCGCCGGCTTCTGCAGCTCCTGGCCCTCCAGCTCCTGGAGATCGACGTCGTCGGTTCCATGGTCATCCTGCACACCCCCAGCGGAGCCGCCCAGGTGGTGGCGCTGGCGGTGGACTCCCTCCGGCTGCCCCAGGTGGCGGGCACGGTGGCCGGCGACGACACCATCTTCGTCCAGGCGCGCTCGGCCCGCGAGGCCAAGACCGTGGTGGAGCGGCTGCGCCACGCGTGTGAGGAGAACGCGGTCCCGGCACCGGCGCCGCCAGCCAGAGGAGGATGAGACTGTGAGCACCGAACGGCCCCGCTGCGTTCTGGCGTTCTCCGGAGGCCTGGACACCACCGTGGCCGTCCACTGGCTGACCCACGAGAGGGGCTTCGAGGTCGTGACCCTCTCCGCGGACCTGGGGGAGACCGAGGACACCGAGGCGCTGCAGCGCCGGGCCCTGGCCGCCGGGGCCGTGGCGGCGCACGTGGTGGACGCCAAGGAGCTCCTGGTCTCCAACTTCATCTGGCCCACCCTTCAGGCAGGGGCGGTGTATCAGGGGGTGTATCCCCTGGCCACCGCCCTGGGGCGCCCGCTGATCGCCCGGCTCCTGGTGGAGGTGGCTCGAGAGGTGG
The DNA here is from genome assembly GCA_021844355.1 of bacterium. Taxonomy (GTDB): domain Bacteria; phylum Chloroflexota; class Dormibacteria; order Aeolococcales; family Bog-877; genus JAJYXT01. The sequence goes on from JAKBTP010000117.1 coordinate 41,663, forward strand.
GGGCCAGCGCCGTCGCCCACGGCTGCACCGCCAAGGGAAACGACCAGGTCCGTTTCGACGTGGCGGTGGGGGCTCTGGCTCCGGCGCTCCAGGTGGTGGCCCCGCTTCGCGAGTGGAGCATGGGGCGGAGCGAGGAGATCGCCTACGCCGCCACCCACGGGCTGGAGGTCCGGGCGACCGTGGAGAGCCCCTACAGCATCGACGCCAACCTCTGGGGGAGGAGCGTGGAGACGGGGATTCTGGAGGACCCCTGGGTCTCCCCGCCGGAGTCCGCATACGAGTGGACCGCGGCCCCGGAGTCCGCCCCGCCGGAGGGGGCCGAGGTCGAGATCCACTTCGAGGCGGGCATCCCCACCCGGCTGGACGGAGAGGAGCTGTCCGGGGTCGAGCTGGTGGAGGCGCTCAACCGCCTGGCGGGCGCCCACGGGGTGGGCCGGATCGACCACGTCGAGGACCGGCTGGTGGGCATCAAGTCGCGGGAGATCTATGAGGCGCCGGCCGCGGTGGTGCTGGACATGGCCCACCGGCAGCTGGAGGCCCTCACCCTGCCTCGGGACGTGCTGCGCTTCAAGCGGCTGGTGGCGGACGAGTGGGCCCAGCTGACCTATGACGGCCTCTGGTTCTCCCACCTGCGGCAGAGCCTGGGCGCCTTCGTGGCCAGCACCCAGCCGCTGGTCACAGGCGAGGTGCGGCTGCGCCTCCGCCAGGGGGCGCTGACGGTGCTGGGCCGGAGCAGCCCGAGCTCCCTCTACCGGCGGGAGCTGGCCACCTACGAGCGCCAGGACGACCGCTTCCAGCACCAGGCGGCCACCGGCTTCCTCTCCATCTTCGGACTGCCCCTGCGGACCCAGGCCCAGGTCCAGGGGCGCCTCTGGGAGGACTCCCGTCCGCTCCTGCAATCGGCGCCCCGGGGGATCGCCGCCGCCCCCGGGTCCGAGGAGCCGGGTGCCTCCGGGGGCTGACCCGAGGACGGGTGGGCGCGTCCACCCCAAGGCGTGGAGCGGCCGGCTGCAGGGCCCGACCGACCCGCTGCTGGAGCGCTACTCCACGTCCGTTCAGGAGGACCTTGCCCTTGCCGAATTCGACATCCGCGGTTCGGAGGCGCACGCCGGCCGGCTCGTCCGGGCCGGGCTCATCCGGCCCGGTGATCACAGGCAGCTGCTGGCCGGGCTGGAGCAGATCGCCAGCGAGGTGCGCTCAGGGACCTTCGAGCCGCGGCCCGAGGACGAGGACATCCACATGGCGGTGGAGCGCCGGCTGGCTGAGCTGATTGGAGAGCCCGCCCTTCGGCTGCACACCGGGCGGAGCCGCAACGACCAGGTGGCCCTGGACCTCCGGCTCTGGACGAGAGCTGCGGCTGTCAGGCTCTCCCAGGGGGTGCTCGGGTTGGAGGGGGTGCTCCTCCGCCGGGCACGGCGGGAGCGGGAGACCCTGCTGCCGGGATACACCCACCTCCAGAGGGCGCAGCCGGTGACCCTGGCGCATCACCTGCTGGCGTATTTCGAGATGCTGGAGCGGGACCGGGAGCGGCTCCAGGAGCTCCACCGGCGGGCCGGGCTCTCCCCCCTGGGGGCGGGCGCCCTGGCCGGCTCCACCCTGCCCCTGGACCGCCGGCATGCTGCCCGTGAGCTGGGGCTACTGGCGCCTACGGCCAACAGCCTGGACTCGGTCTCCGACCGCGACTTCGCCCTGGAGCTTCTCTTCGCCAGCGCCCTCATCGCCGTCCACCTCTCGCGGCTGGCGGAGGACCTCATCCTCTGGAGCACTGCCGAGTTCGGCTTCCTGGAGCTGCCCGACCGCTGGTCGACGGGGTCCAGCCTCATGCCCCAGAAGAAGAACCCCGACCTGCTGGAGCTGGTGCGGGGGAGGGCCGCGCGGCCGGTGGCCGCGCTCTTGGGCCTCCTGATGGTCCTCAAAGGGCTCCCGCTCAGCTACAACCGCGACCTCCAGGAGGACAAGTCCCACCTCTTCCCCGCCGTGGCGTCGGTGGAAGCCAGCCTGGAGGCCCTGGCGGGGATGCTGGCGGAGGTGTCATTCAACCGGCAGAGGATGGCCGAGGCGGCCTCCGACCCCCAGCTGCTGGCCACCGATCTGGCGGAGCGGCTGGTGCACGAGGGGGTCCCCTTCCGTCGCGCCCACGAGCTGGTGGGAGGGCTGGTGAGCCGGGCCGAGGGTGAGGGGCGAGGCCTCGAGCTGGTTCTGCGCGAGAGCTGGCGGGAGATGGGCTTCGCCGACGATCCCACCGGCCTGCTGGACCCTCGGACCTCCCTGGCCGCCCGGGAGCAGCCCGGGGCCCCCGGGCCAGTGGCCCAAAGCGCCGCGCTGCGGCAAGCGGCGGCGCAGCTGCGCCGCGGGCGCGCCTGGGTCCGGCGGCAGACCGGCTGAGAGAGGGCCGGCTCCTCGGGGAGCCCGGCTTGCTACGATCACTCGGCAGCGCCAGCTCCACCGGGACCAGGGATGTACCGTCAGATCTATCTTCCGCTGGACAACTCCGACCACTCCAACGCCGCCTGCGAGGTGGCGATCCGGCTGGCCCGGGCCAGTTCCGCGGAGGTCGTCGGGAGCCATGTGTACGCGGCCCGGCTCCACGATTACCGCTTCAAGCAGATGGAGTACACCCTTCCCGCCGAATACCAGGACGAGGTGGAGCTCCAGCGCCAGCGGAAGATCCACGACAGCCTGATCACCACCGGGCTCAACCTCATCTCCGACTCCTATCTCCAGGCTGCCCAGCGGCGCTGCCTGGAGGAGGGGATCACCTTCACACCCAAGACCTTCGACGGCAAGAACTGGGAGGTGTTGGTCCAGGACATCGAGCAGAACACGTACGACCTGGTGGTCATGGGGGCGTGCGGTCTGGGCCAGGTGAAGGAGACTCAGATCGGCACCTGCGTCGACCGGGTGGTCCGACGCGCCCACCGGGACACCCTGGTGGTCCGCCACCGCGAG
>JAKBTP010000108.1 GCA_021844355.1 bacterium
GAGGTGATCACCCACGGCGTCCCGCCGACGGACATCGGCGCCGGAGCCTACTGGCTGGCGGCCTGCGCCCCGGCCTTCCCCGAGGGCACCGTCCACTGCGCCGTGGTGGACCCCGGAGTGGGCAGCGAGCGTCCCCTGGTGGCGGCGGCGGTGGACGGCCAGCTGGTGGTGGCGCCGGACAACGGTCTCCTGCACTTCCTCTGGCAGCGCGGGCAGGAACGGTCGGCCTTTCGGATCGCCACCGAGCCGCACCTGCCGGCGCAGCTCAGCGGCACCTTCCACGGAAGGGACCTGATCGGACCGCTGGCGGCCCGGCTCGCCAATGGGGATCTGGAGCTGGCGGGGCTGGGCCCGCGGGTGCCCAGCCCGGCACTTCTTCCTGGCCTCCTGCCCCAGGGGGATGCCGAGGGCACCTGGGCTCCTGTGGTCCTGGTGGACCACTTCGGCAACGCCATCCTGGCAGTCGCCCGGACACCCTGGTATGCGCCCCAGCCGGCGTCGGTCACGGCCCCGGGGGGACGGGAGATCCGTCAGGTGGTGCGGAGCTACCACGAGATCGAGTCCGGCCTGGCCATCCTCTGGAACAGCGCCGGCCATCTGGAGATCGCCGGGAACCGCGTGAACGCAGCCCGGGAGCTGGGGCTCGGCCCCGGTGACAGGGTGCGGGTGACCTGGGCAGCGGACCCCACCGCGGGACGCGGGGTCGTCGCCGGAGTGGCGGTGCGGTGACGGCGGGCGCGACCCGGGAGCAGGCCCTGGCGCTGGACGGGGCGGCCGTCGCCCTGGGCGTGCCGGTGGAGATGCTCATGGCCCTCGCCGGGTACCAGGTGGCGGTCCTCGCCCGCCGGCTGGCACTGGATTCGGCCGGTGCCGGGGCCCAGGTGGCGGTGGTGGCGGGCAGGGGAAACAATGGGGGGGATGCCCTGGTCTGCGCCCGTCACCTCATGGACTGGGGGCTGCCCACCAGGGTCCTGATCCCGGTCGCGGTCGAGGAGCTGGGGGGAACTGCCGGCCTGGCTCGGGCGGCCCAGGCCGCCGGGGCCGAGCTGCTGGTGCTGGGAGACGGCCGGGGACAGAGCGCCGAGCGAGCCATCTCCGGGGCCAGCCTGGTGGTGGACGGGCTGCTGGGCACGGGGGCCCGAGGGGCTCCCCGGGAGCCCACGGCGGCCGTGATCAGCCGCGTGAACCGCAGTTCGGCCGAGGTCCTCGCGGTGGACCTGCCCTCCGGGCTGGACGCCGACACCGGCGAGGTCCTGGGCGAATGCGTCCGGGCGCACCACACGCTCATGCTGGGGGTGGCCAAGGCCGGCTGCCTCGCGCCGGGGGCGCGGCACTGGGTGGGCAGAGGCTGGCTGGCGGATATCGGCATCCCCCGCGATGCGTACGTCCGCGCCGGCCTCGCGGCCCCTGGGTGGCGGGCGCCGGAGCCACTGGAGGTGGATTGGGGCTCTTGATCAGCCCGCTGGCCGGCACCGACCGGTCGGCGGAGAGCCCCGCCGCGGGGAACGCCGTCTGATGTCCGCGGCGCGGCTCCTGGCCTTCGCCTTGGCGGCGGCGGTGCTGGCGGCCGCCCCCGGCCCCAGCGTGGTCTTCGTGGTTTCCCGATCCCTGGTCAAGGGCCGACGGGCCGGGCTGCGGGCGGCGGCAGGCGACAACTGCGGCAAGCTGATCCAGCTCTTGGCGGTCGCCGCCGGTGCCGGGCTCGTCCTGGAACGGTCTGAGGTGGTCTTCGAGGCGGTGAAGCTCTTTGGGGCGGCCTACCTCGTCTATCTCGGGCTCCAGAGCATCCGCCACCGCCGGCAGCTGGGTGCGGTGCTGGCGTCCCCGCCGACCGACCTGCGGGGCGGACGGGACGTCTGGGAGGGGCTGGTGGTGGGCGCCTCGAATCCCAAGGGGGCCCTGATCATGACTGCGGTCCTGCCCCAGTTCGTCGACCCCGCTGCCGGAGGTGTGGGCCTCCAGGTGCTGGTGCTGGGGGCCATCTTCCTGGCCCTCACCCTGGCGGCCGATTGCGCCTGGGCGGTCGGGGCCGGCGCCGCCCGGGACCGCCTTTCCCGGTCTCCCCACGGGCTGGCCGCCGTGGGCGTGGCTTCGGGAACGGCGCTGGTCGGACTGGGGGTGGCGGTGGCGGTCTCGGGCCGCAGCGGCTGACCCATCCCCGCGTCCGGGCGCCGGTCAGCCAGGCCGACGCCCGCGCCAGAGGCTGGCCGTGAGGAGAAGGAGCAGAGCCACCGGTAGGAGGGCGGCGCCTATGGGGACCTTGGCTGCCGCCAGCCCCCAGGCGGCCAGCACCACCAGGGCGACCCCCAGGGCCAGCTCCGGGGTATCGCCCACGATGAACTCCCACCAGAACCTTCCGAAGGCGGAGAGCAAGCGGGGAGCGGTCACGCCAGCACCTCGGGGCGGGGCGACTCGCGACCCAGGTATGACACCAGCGCCCAGGTGGCCACCCCGTAGAGCGCGAGGAGACCGAGCAGGAAGAGATCAGCACCCGGCCACCTCACCCCCACCCCCTCACCGGCCCAGAAGGTGCCGAAGGTCACCAGCATGAGCCCGACACCCAACTTGAGCGCGTTCTCCGGGACCTCGGAGAGCTGGCGCGCCACCAGCGCGCCCACCGTGCCCACCACCAGGACGGCGGCCAGCGCCCCCAGCGCCGCCACCTCCAGCCGGCCCGAGCTGAGGCCCAGCGTGAGGACGATCATCACCACCTCGGTCCCCTCCAGGAGCACCCCCTTGAAGGCGATCACGAACCCGGTGGCGTCCCTCCCGGTGGCCGGGCGGGGCAGCCCGGAGAGGCGGGCCACCTCGCGTTGGTAGATGGCGTCCTCATCATGCTTGGGCTTGTGGCCGCTGGCCCGGAGGATGGCCTTGCGCAGCCACTGCAGCCCCAGCACCAGGAGCAGGCTGCCGACCACGACCCGGAGCACCGCGATCGGGACCAGGTGGATCAGAGCCGGCCCCAGGGCAGCCACCACGGCGGCCAGCACCACCACCGCCAGCGCCGAGCCCTCCAGTGCCGACCGCCACCCCCGAGTGAGGCCGGCTGCCAGCACGATGGTCAGGGCCTCCACCGTCTCCACGGCGCAGGCCCCGAATACGGCCAGTGCGACCAGCAGGGTGGCGGTCACACCGGGGACCCCAAGGGGCCGGCCCCGCCTGCGAGCCGGTCCGCCCCCCCGTCGGGCGAGCCACCCTGCTCGGGGCGGACCGGGCTGAACGGCCCGAGCCCCGGGGAGCCGGGAAACGCAACGGACGCGACCGGCACCGCCACGTTCGCGCCCCAGGCCATCCGGGCGTTCGACCGCACCCCGGTCAGCCGCGAACGTTCTGCCAAGTCCACCACGTGATCGTACCGACCGGAGCCGAACGAGGAGCCCCGCCCACCCCGGGGAGCGCCCCGGTCACGCCCTGCCGCGCGGGAGAGGGCGTCGGCGCGCAGCAGCACCTGGGCCACCGCTGCGGGCTGGAGTTCGCCCATGGCAGTGGCCGCGAGCTCGACCCACCTGGCAGGGCCCAAGCCCGCCCGGACCCTCGCGCACCGACCACCTGGCCTCCCGGGAACCATCCAGACCGGTGAACTGGGCCACGAACACTTTGGCGGGCAGGCGGTAGACCTGCTCTGGCGGCCCGATCTGGAGCGTCCGGCCTCGGTCGACGACGGCCAGCTGGTCGGCGGCCCGCACCCGGCCCGGAAGGTCGCCTGCGCCGCTGCGGGGCCGAGACTGCCCCGCGTGCACCACGGTGTTCCGGCCCTCCACCTTGCTGGGCCCCTTCCCCGAGATGAGGCGCGCGGGCCCGAGGACCGCTCAACGCCGGCCTCGGCCCGGGCTCGAGCGCCAGCCGTCCCCAGCCCCGGGCTCCGCCGACAACTCCTCCGTGTGCCCCCCGGGTGGGCGAGCATATGACCATCGCCGCAGACCAGCGTGAGCTATCGTTGGCGTCCCCGGTTCCCGGGCGCCGACCCCGCCTCGCCCAGACGGGATAGACCCGACAGGAGCAACGAGATGGACCCCCGAATCCACACCATCACTCTCGCCGTCGAGGACTTGGACAGGGCGCTCACCTTCTACCGGGACGGCCTGGGGCTGGAGTCAGACGGCGTCATCGGCACCGAGTTCCATGACGAGAAGAGTGGAGCCGCAGGCGCCATCGCCATGTTCCACCTCACCGGGGGACTGGTCCTGAGCCTGTATCCCCGCACAGAACTGGCCAAGGACGCGGGCGTTCCCTACGGGCCCCCCAAGACAGGGGAGTTCAGCCTGGGCCATTTCCTGAGCCGCCGGGAGGAGGTCGACCAGCTGGTGGACCGCATCGGCCGCGCCGGTGGAAGTCTCCTGGAGAAGCCCCGGGAGCGCCCCTGGGGCATCTACTCCGGGTACGTCCAGGACCCCGACGGACACCTCTGGGAGATCATGCACAGCCCATTCGTGGACCCCGACGCCTCCTGACCCCGCCCATCCGGCCGGGAGTACCGGTGGGGCAGGGCGGGGACGCCCACCGGCCCCGCCCCACCCGGGTGGGAACCGCGCCCGCTCGGGAGACGGGCCCTTGGCCCAGCTCCGCCTCTGTGCAGGCGGCGATCCCCAGGCGGCCGGACCGGCCAGCCCTTGATGGTGGCGCGCTGCGATTCCCGCATTGGCAATACCGGCGCTTGCAAGACGCTATGACTCCCGCTATAGTGGCGCCAGCTCGCGTGTGCGAACACGCAACGTCATGAACAGCGTCTTAGAACGACCTCCAACCGCCGCGAGCACGCTGGAAGCCCTGGCGCGCCAGCACCTCGACTCCCTGATCTCGTACGCCATCCACCTCACCGGGGACCCCGAGGAGGCGGTGGAGTATGTGACCGCCGGGCTTCACCAGACTCGTCACTTCCCGCCCGCCAGCCTGCAGCGTGAGGGACGCGCGATCCTCTACCGCTCGGTGACCAAGGCGGCCAAGCAGCACCAGCACTACCCTCCGCTGCGACGGGGTGTGGGCAGGCTGTTCGCCAAGCGCCCGCCGATGATCAACCTGGGATCGAGCGCCTCCGACGCCGCCCGGATCAACACCGCCAAGCGCGCCATGCTGGCCACCGAGTTTTCCCTCCGGGCCTCACTCCTCCTGCGGGACTTCGCCAAGCTGTCCTACCGCGAGATCGCGGTCGCCCTTGAGTGCTCTCCCGAGGCCGCGTCCCGGCTGGTGGCCCGGGGCCGGCGCGAGTTCGGCAGCATCTATCGGGACATCTCGATCTAGCATGAAGTGCAGCCTGCTCACCCTGAGCTGCGCTCTTGATGGGGAGCTTTCCCAGGAGAGGCAGGCTGAGCTCGAGACCCACCTGGTCACCTGCGAGCGCTGCCGTTCCGGGATGCGCTACCTGCGCGAGGAGACGGAGCGGATCTCCCAACTGGCGAGGGCCCACGTGCCCCCGGGGTCGGCCACCGCCATCCTGGAGCGGGCTCGGGTGCTCGCCCCCGAGGCTACTGGCAGCGCGGCCACACCTCCCCCAGACCAGGACCCGGTGGCCGTGGTGGAGGTTCCGCCCCTGGAAGGCTCCCCGGAGTCCGACGTCACCGGGTCAGCCTCCCTTCCTGATCTGACCCTCTGGGGCCCGGGGGTCGCGGGCGCCACCGCTGGGGGGGCGCTGGACTCCATCGCCGTCGCCGGGTACCCTGCGCCTGGCCAGGCCCCGGAGGCGCCGACCGAGCCGGAGGAGAAGCCGCAGGCCGGCCTGCTGGAGCCCGAGGCCGCGCCCGCCGATCTCGGCGTCGGTGCGGAGGAGTCGCCTCAGGACGAGGCGGGTGGCTCGGACCCGGCCGCGTCGATGGAGGGCGACATAGCGCCATGGTCCGCGGAGCCTGAGCTCCACCCGGACCAGGGCGTGGGTGGAGAGGCCGAGGACCCGCTCCTCGCTGCGCAGACGGCTGAGCAGGAGCCGGCGGTCGGGACCGAGGACTCCGGTTGGGCATCATCGCCGCAAGCCGAGGGCGGGGCCCCCTCCGCTGAGGAGGGCTTGATGCCGAGCACCACCGAGCCCGAGCAGCTCGCCACTCCGGGCCCCGACGCGGCAGGGGCCGAGGCGCTGGCAGAAGGGACAGGTCCCGTTCACGGCACCTCGGCCGACATGGTCGAGGACTTCGAGCCCACCCTCAACCAGGATGGGCTCGCGGGCCCGGACACCCTTCTGGGTGACTACCAACCGCTCGCCAACGACCTCTGGGCGTCGGACGGCTCTGGGCCCGATGCCATGGAACCGCCGCCACCGGTGGTGGAGGAGATGGCCCCGCTGGAGCCGACGGACGAGGTTCTCGGCAGCGGGGCCCCGTCCGATGAGTTCGCGTCCCCCTCCTGGGGGAGCCAGCCGGAGACTCCTCAGTCCGAGCTGACGCCGGCTGCCGACATCGCCGACCAGCCCATCGGCGGCGCCGTCGACGTCCCGGCAGCCGCCGCGTACTCCGATCCGATCCTGGGCGACCAGTGGGGGGCGCCTCCGGCGGGCAGCGTGCCCCACGACCCGGATACCTCCCTCGAGCCCCCAGCTTCGCTCGAGCCCCGGGCGGATGACCGGGCCCCCGGACCATCGGACGCCCTAACCGACAACCCCTGGACGGCGGCCGCGGAGGGGGGCGGCCCGGAGAACCCTGCGGACTCCTGGCAGCGCAGCTGGGAGCCGGACCCCCTGCCCGTGTGGTCGCCCGCCCTTCCGCCGATCCCTCCCTGGCCAGGCGAGCATCCGGGCGCGGGCGCGGAGGAGGGTTCCTCCAACGAGGTCATGGAGGTGGCCAAGGAGGAGGCGGCCGGGCTGGAGGAGCCTGCGGCCCCGGCTGAGGAGCCGGTCTGGATCCCACCCCCTCCCTCGCTGCCAAGCTCGGTCACCGACGCGTGGGTGCCGAAGCGCGACCTGCTTGACCTCCCCTCCCAGCCCCCTGAGCCGCCGGCCACCGAGACGCTGCCCCCGCCCGTCCGTCCCGTGGACTCGGTCGTGCCGCCGCGCCGGCCGCCGAGCGAGGAGACCACGGGATATCAGCGGATTCCCCCGCCCCACCGCCCGGACGGCCCGGGAAGGCGGCCGGTGACCCCGAGGCCGGCAGCGCCGGTGCCGCGGAGCTGGGCCCGAACCGGCACCATCGCGGTGGCCGCCCTGGCGGTCTTCCTGATCGGGTGGGCCCTGACCCACCGCGCTGCCCCCACCCCGGCACCGGCCAGGACCGCTCACAGCTCCCCCACCCCCAACTCCTCCCACTCCCCGGGCGCCTCCCCGAGTGCCCCGGCCACGACGGCGCCGGCCCTCAACCTCACCGGGGAGCAGACCTTCGGGGGAGGCGGGAGCGGCTATCAGATGCAGACCGCCCGTTATGGACTGCACCAGAACGGCACCCAGCTTTGGGTGGTCTTCCAGATGGTGTCCGGCAGCGGATCTCCCAAGATCACCACCGGCTTCGACGGCCCCACCACCCTCTACGTGGAGATGCAGGGCGTCTCCCCCGGGGTGGCGGTGCCCCAGCCGCCCTCCGGTGAGCTGGTGACCAGCGTCAAGGTTGGGCAGGTGCCCGGCTTCACCGGGGCGGTGTACATCCTGCAGCTGAGCCGGGCGGCCCAGGTGAGCGGCTACCTGCTGCCCGGCACGGACACCGGCTCCGCCGGGGAGCGGGTGGTCCTCCAGCTCCAGTAGCGCTCAGTTCAGGGTGTAGCTGGGCGGCCGGACCAGCCGGTTGGCCAGCCCCCGCTCCACGAACGTCGCCTCCCGCCGCAAGAGGCTGATCTCCCGGCGCAGCCGCTCCAGCGGCCGCCGCTCCTCCAGGATCAGCTGGCGGGCCTCCAGCTCGACTACCAGGTTCTGGGCCACCGCCCAGGAGAGGTCGGTGGGGTCCTTGGGGAGCTCGTGGAAGGCGGGGAGGTCAAGCCCCATGGCCACCAGCCCCCGGCGATACGCCTCGTACGCGGGTCGCAGCTGCTCGGCGGCGGTGTCCGCGTACCAGGTGGAGGGAAGGTCGGGGAGTGGCTCGACCTCCGCCTGGGGGTAGGCGGCCCCCGCCGCCACCGCCACCAGCCGAAACCGCGTCTCACCCCGGGCCAGCACCTCGCTCTCCCCGCCGGGTAGCCGGCTCACCTCGCCGATGCGGGCCAGGGTGCCGACCCGGAAGCTGAGGGGCGCCGGATCCAGCTCGCTCCCGCGGCGGATGGCCACCACCCCGAAAGGCTCCTGGTGAAGCACACAGTGCCGGACCAGCGCGCGGTAGCGGGGTTCGAACACCCGGATGGGCAGCTCGGCCCCGGGGAACAGCACCTGCCCCAGGGGAAAGAGGGGGATGAGGCTCACGGAACGGGAGTATGGGGAGGGCGGGTGGGAGCCATCAGATGCGCTCCAGGGGCTCGAGCCCGAGCAGCTGGAGGGAGCGCGCCAGGGTGGCGCGGAGGGCGTCCACCAGCTGCCGTCCCTGGGCACGGAGAGAGGGGTCCTCCACCCGGTAGAGGCGGTCGGTGTGCTCGTAGTAGTCATTGAAGGCGGTGGCCAGCTCGAAGGTGTACCCGGCGAACGACGAGGGGGAGAGGCTGCCCGCCGCCTCGGCCGCGGCCCGGGGCAAGGCGGCGATCTGCTTGACCAGCCGCCTCCCCTCGGGGCCGAGCCGGAAGGGACCGGGATCGACCTCCACCGGTTCCACCCGGCGCAGGATCCCGCAGGCCCTGGCGTGGGCGTACTGCAGGTACACGCCGGTGTCGCCGCTGGTGCGCAGCGCCTCGTCGAAGTCGAAGTTGATGATCGAGTTCAGCCCGAAACGCAGCAGGTAGTAGCGGACCGCGCTGGCGGCCAGGACCTCCGCGGTGCGCTGGTCCCTGGCCTTCGGCCGCACCAGGCGGACCGCCGCGTCCAGGAGGTCGTCAGCGCCCACCTCGATGCCGTGCCGGCCGCTCAGGGCGTACATGGTCCGTCCCGGCTCGGTCTCCACCCCCAGGGCGGCGGCCGCCCGGGGCGAGAGGGCCACCACCTCGTAGGCCAAGTGGAACAGCTGCTCCGCCTGGGGCCCGTGCCCGAGCCGGCGCAGCGCCTCCCGGACGACCCTCTGGGGGGCGCTCTGCCGCTGGTCGATCACATTGACGACCCGCCCGGCCCGGCCGAAGGAGGCGGGGTCCAGGTCCTCGTCACCGGCCCTGGCCGAGGAGGTGGCGGGACCGCCGGGTGCCCAGGGGCGGTAGTGGAAGTCCAGCCCCAGGAGGCCGAACTTCCAGAGGTGGTAGGCGATGTCCTTGGCGGTGTAGGTGGCTATCCCGTCGCTCTTGATGAGCACCTTGGCCTCCCCCGTCTCGGGGTCGGTCTCCCCCTCGGTCATGGGCAGCACCAG
>JAKBTP010000130.1 GCA_021844355.1 bacterium
CCGCCAACCGGCTTCCGCCAAGCCGGCTTGGCGGACGGCGTCTCCGAGGTCAGATTCGCCAACAGCGAGGATGGCTGGGCATTCGATCCCGGACTGTGGAGCACGCGGGACGGCGGTTTGACCTGGAGCCGGGTGGCGCTGCCGGGCGTGCCGGCCGACGCTGTGGTGTGGAGCCTCGAAACCGCCAGCGGTGAAGTGGTCGCGGTGGTCTTGGACCCTGTCACGTACGTGGTCAAGATCGAAACGAGTGCAGTGGGCTCCACCGTCTGGCACCTGTCGCAAACCTCGATTCCCGCTGGGGCGGGCCCCTTACCTCAGACGCAGCTGGTGCTTCAGGGCAGTTCAGGGTGGGTGCTCCTTGACAACCGGACAGTGATCGGCGGCGCGCGGCTGGTGAACGGCCACTGGACTCCATGGCAGCCCCCATGCCTGGGTTCGAATGGTCCGGCGTACATCGCCGCCTCGACGGCGGAAGACCTGTATGCGGTCTGCGACGAGGGGGAGTGGGGCCCACCGATGCCGCCCAAGCCCAGGGCGTTTGTCTCGACCGATGGGGGAGCTTCATTCGAGCCGCTCAGCAGCACCCCAGCGACCATCACGGGATGGGCATTGGCCACTCCCATCCCCAGCGTGATGGTGGTGAATTCCAACGCCGGGCTCTTGGCCACCTCCGATGGTGGACAGACCTGGCGGGGGGTGTACCTTGCGCCGGCCGACACGGGCGTGGAGTACGTGGGCTTCGAGACTGAGAGCCAGGGAGTGGCCATCAGCGTGAACGACTCCGGGAGCTCGCCGGTCGGTGCCCTGTTGATGACCTTGGATGGCGGGCGCCAATGGCAGACGGTCAGGCTTTGACCACGGCTTCGGTCGCCGCCCGAGCCGTTCTGGCCCTGTGGGGCAGTCGGTGACCCAACGGCGCCGGCCGCCCCAGCCGACGTGGCGGGTGGCGAAGCCACCCCAACAACTCGAAGGGGAGGATGAGCGTCCCCATCAGCTTGTCCCGCAGCCGCCATACCGGGGAGGCCCAGCGGATGGCCCCTCCCACCAGCCAGCCCACCACGAATACGAAGCCGCCGAAGAGGAGCAGGACCGGGACCAGCGCCTCCGGCCACGTGCGGCGGTGAAGGTCGGCGCCCGCCTCCCGGGCGTTCTCCTCGGGGCCGCCCAGCTGCTCCAGCAACTGGCGCACACCGGCCTCGTTCTCGGGAGCCAGCCGCCGGCACCCATCCTCGATGTGGGCCCGCACCTCCTCCCTGATCTGGCGCCGCCTGGACCCGGGCAGGGAGGCGAGCCGGCGGTCGAGCAAGCGCAGGTAGTCGTGCGTCAGCTGGTCCTGCATGCTCCCCCCATCACCCGCCCTCCCCCAGGGCCCGATCCACCGCGGACCGAAACTGCCTCCACCCCCGTTCGAAGGCCTCCAGGGCCAGGGCTCCCTGGTCGGTGAGCCGGTAGTAGCGCCGCGGCGGCCCATCCTCCGACTCCCGCCAGGTGGTCTCCACCCAGCGCCGCTGGCGGAGGCGGGCCAGGAGCGGATAGACAGTCCCCTCTCCCATCAGCAGCCCCCCGGGGGCGCCCAGCGACCGGGCGAGCTCGAAGCCGTACCGCTCGCGCGAGCGCAGGGCCGCCAAAACGCAGTACTCCACGACCCCCCGGCGGAGCTGCGCCTCCCAGTTGCTGTCCGTGCCAGGTATCATGCGGCGCAGTGTAGTGGCACCCGGCGGCGCTGGCAAGGTGGTGAAGCGGGCCGGCGGCCGCGGAGGAGGCGGCTAGCGCAGCCTCGCCTGGAACTTGGCCAGCTCGGCGGAGCCCGGGCAGAGCCGATCGAACGGGAGGTCCCACAGCCGGTCCTGCGTGGTGGCGCTCACCTGGTGCATATCCGGGGTGGTCTCGTCCAGGTAGAGGAGCCCGGTCGCGATCTCACCACGGCGCGCGCTCTCCACCAGGTATGAGCCCACCCGGACCCGGTCTCGGGGGTCGTAGCCCTCGGGGACAGCGCGGAACAGCACCCGGCTGCCGTCGTGGAGCTCGACCTCGGTGACCGACCCCGGGGTCTGCTCCGAGTGGATCTGGCCCCGCACCGGGATGATGTCGGCGTCGATGTCCTGGAGCTCGTGCTCCCGCACGTACCGAAAGCTCTTGGTGGAGCCCTCGTGGTCGTTGAACTGCACGCAGGGAGAGATCACGTCGACGAGGGCGAAGCCGCCGTGGGAGAGCCCGGCCTTCAGGATGGGGACCAGTTGGGCCTTGTCCCCGGAGAAGCCCCGGGCCAGGAAGGTGGCGCCCAGGCTGAGCCCCAGCAGCATCGGGTCCACCGGCGGCAGAAGGTTGGGCTCACCCTTGCGCGAGCGGGAGCCGATGTCCGCCGAGGCCGAGAACTGCCCCTTGGTGAGCCCGTAGACCCCGTTGTTGGCGATCACGTAGAGCATCCGGACGTTGCGCCGGATGGCGTGGGCGAGGTTGCCCAGCCCGATCGATAGGGAGTCCCCATCCCCCGAAACCCCGACCACCACCAGGTCCCGGTTGGCGGCGGCGGCGCCGCTGGCCACCGCCGCCATCCGGCCGTGGACCGAGTTGAAGCCCACCGCCGCCGAATCGAAGTACTGAGGGGTCTTGGAGGAGCAGCCTATCCCGCTCAGCTTGGCCACCTGGTAGGGGGCGATGGAGAGCCCCCAGAGCGCCTCCTGGATGGCGGCGGTGACCGAGTCGTGGCCGCAGCCGGCGCACAGCGTGGACATGCTCCCGGAGTAGTCGCGGATGGTGAGCCCCAGTTGGTTGCGCTCGAGGGGGAGGAGGGGGATCTGAGGCTTGGCTATCGAGGTCACTGTGGGCTCTCCTGCTCCAGGATCCGGTCCCGGATGAACGACGCGGTGATGGGAAGGCCCCCGTAGGAGAGGACCGGGCGCAGCCGCTCCCCGCCGAATCCCGTCTCGATCAGCAGGAGGGAGCGGAGCTGACCGTCCCGGTTCTGCTCCACGACGTAGCAGTGGGGGTGGGCGGCCATGAACTCCGCCACCGCCGCCGGGAAGGGGTATCCGGTTACCCGCAAGTAGCTGGGAGCCGGGCCGGGGAGTTGCTCCAGCGCCTCGCGCACCGCCAAATCGCAGCTGCCCATGGTTATGACCCCGAAGGGGGCGCCCTCGTGCAGCTCCACCACCGGCGGGGGGAGGTGCTGCGCGGCGGCCCGATGCTTGCGCAGCAGCCGGTCCACCACCTCCTGGTACTCGTCCGGCCGCTCGGTGTAGACGGCCCGGAGGTCATGGCCGGACCCCCTCACCAGGTGGCCGGCCCGGGGGGTCTCGCCGGGGACCGCCCTGGGAGTGGTCCACTCCGGGTCGGGATCCCCATAGCGCCAGAAGTGCTCCAGCCGCTCCAGCTCCTCCGGGCTCAGCAGCCGGCCGCGGTCCGGGCGGTACGAGTCGTCCCAGGTGAGCTCCGGAACCTCCCAGTCGTTCATGCCGATGTCCAGGTCGCTCATGACCAGGACCGGGGTCTGGAAGCGCTCGGCGAGGTCGAAGGCCTGGACGGTGTGCAGGAAGCACTCCCTGGGGTCTGAGGGGAAGAGGAGGATGTGGCGGGTGTCACCGTGGGAGGCGAAGGCGGCGGAGAGCAGGTCGGCCTGCTGCACCCTGGTCGGCATCCCGGTGGACGGGCCGGCGCGCTGGACGTCCACCAGCACCGCCGGGACCTCGGTGTAGTAGGCAAGCCCCAGCAGCTCCTGCATCAGAGAGAGGCCCGGGCCGGAGGTGGAGGTGAAGGCCCGGGCGCCGGCCCAGCTCGCCCCGACCACGATCCCCAGCGCCGCCAGCTCGTCCTCGGCCTGAAGGATGAGGTAGTCGTTGACCTCCCGCCCGTCCGGGCCGGGACGGCGGCGGTACTGGGAGCAGAGGCGAATGAAGTTCTCCATCACCGAGGTGGCCGGGGTGATGGGATACCAGGCGCCCACGGTGGCCCCCGCGAAGACCGCCCCCAGCGCCACCGCCGTGTTGCCGTCGATGAGGATCCGGCCGTCGGGAGCGCCCATCTGCTCCACATGGAACGGCAGGGGGCAGGGGAAATTCTCCAGGGCGTACTGGTAACCCAGCTGCAGCGCCGCCTGGTTGTCCTCCAGGAGCTGGGGCCGGCGGGAGTAGGCCGCCACCAGCTGCTTGGACAGCTCGTCGACGGGCAGGGCGAGGAGCGCCGCCACCAGTCCGGCGGTGGCCACGTTCTTCATCAGGATCCGCTCCTTGACCGTGTTGAAGCGCTGGGCGCAGAGCTGGGCCAGCGGCGCCCCCAGGAACGTGATGTCGGATCGGCGCATCTCCGGATCCAGGGGCCAGCTGTCGTCGTAGACCAGATAGCCTCCCGGGGCCACCTCCCCTATGTCCTGCTGGTAGGTCTGGCCGTTCATGGCCACCATGAGGTCGAAGCTGGCGGTCCTGGCGGTGTGTCCCGACTGGCTGACCCGCACCTCGTACCAGGTGGGGAGCCCCTGGATGTTGGAGGGGAAGAGGTTCTTGCCCGAGACCGGGACCCCCATGCGGAAGATGGTCTGCATCAGGAGGTTGTTGGTGCTGGCCGAGCCGGTGCCGTTGACGTTGGCCAGCTTGATGGCGAACTCGTTCACCCGGGCCCGGCTGGGAGCCTCGGGGAGCTGGACCTTGGCCATCAGCCCACCTCCGCCGGGCGGCCGGCGTAGGGGATGCCCAGCTCGAACCGGGCCATGTCCCAGGCCGCCGTGGGGCAGCGCTCGGCGCAGAGGCCGCAGTGGACGCAGAGGTTCTCGTCCTTGACCATCACCCTCCCGGTCTGGGGCAGCGCTTCGGAGACGAAGATCGCCTGGCTCCGGTTCTCCGCGGGGGCGTTGAGCCGGGTGCGCAGCTCCTCCTCGTCGGCCCAGTCGGGGCGGATGATGGTGAGGCAGCGCACCGGGCAGACGTCGATGCAGGCGTCGCACTCGATGCAGAGCGGGGCCTGGAAGGCGGTCTGGATGTCACAGTTGAGGCAGCGCTGCACCTCCCGCGCGGTCTCCTCGGGGCCGAAGCCCAGCTCCACCTCCAGGTTGAGGCGCTCGAAGCGACGCTTGAGGTCCACCCGGGCCATCTCCTGCCGCCCATGGGGGTTGTAGTCGTTGTGGTAGCTCCACTGGGTTATGCCCATCTTGCGGCTGGTAAGCCGCATGGTCTGGGCCGGCCTCTGCGCCGCCGAAACCCCCTGGCAGTGGTTGTCGATGGAGATCGCCGCCTGGTGGCCGTGCTCCACCGCCCAGATGATGTTCTTGGCCCCGAAGGCGGCGTCCCCCCCGAAGAAGACCCCGGGGATGGTGGACTGCATGGTCACCTCGTCGACCGCCGCCAGCTGGGGGGAGGAGAACTCCAGGGGCAGATCGCGCTCGATCCAGGGGAAGGCGTTCTCCTGGCCGATCGCCAGGATCACGTCGTCGCAGTCGATGCGCACCGTCCCCACCGTCTTCGAGTGGACCGCCCCCTCGTCCCACTCCACCTGGTCGAACTCCATGCCCACCAGCCGTCCGTCTTCGACGAGGAAGCGGCGGGGGGCGTGGTTGACCACGATCTGCACCCCCTCCTCCTCGGCGTCTTCCAGCTCCCAGGGGGAGGCCTTGAAGTACTGGCGGGGCCGGCGGGCCATCACCCGGATGTCCTCACCGCCGAGGCGCCGGGAGGAGCGGCAGCAATCCATCGCCGTGTTCCCCACCCCGATGATGAGCACCCGGCGCCCCACCTTGTTGACGTGGCCGAAGGCGATCGACTCCAGCCAGTCGATCCCGATGTGGATGTGGGTCTCTCCCACCTCGTCGTGGCGCCCGGGCAGCTCCAGCTCCTTGCCCCGGGGGGCGCCGCTGCCCACGAACACCGCGTCGTATCCCATCTGGAGCAGCTCGCGCATGCTCCGGATCTCGGTGCCGTAGCGGATGTCCACCCCCATGTCGAGGATCACCGCGATCTCCTCATCCAGCACCTGGGCCGGCAGCCGGAAGGCGGGGATGTTGGTGCGCATCAGCCCGCCGGGGAGCTGCTGACGCTCGAAGATGGTGACCTCGTAGCCCAGCGGCATGAGGTCGTTGGCGACGGTCAGCGAGGCGGGACCGGCGCCCACGCAGGCGACCCGCTTGCCGTTCTTCGCCTCGGCCGCCCGGGGGAGCCCCGAGCCCACGTCCTCCCGGAGGTCCGAAGCCACCCGCTTCAGGCGGCAGATGGCCACCGCGTCGCCGTCCACCCGGCCTCGGCGGCAGGCCGGCTCACAGGGACGGTCGCAGGTCCGCCCCAGGATCCCGGGGAAAACGTTGGACTTGCGGTTGAGGAGGTAGGCGTCCCCGTACCTCCCCTGACCGATGAGGCGGATGTACTGGGGCACGTCGGTGTGGGCCGGGCAGGCCCACTGGCAGTCCACCACCTTGTGGAAGTAGCTGGGATCCTCGACGTCGGTGACCGGGATGGGCACCAGGGTGCGGCGGGGCGCGAGCTCAGCCACGACAGCCCTCGGGCGGCGGGCCGCCGGCCCGCATTCCGCTCTCGGCGCGGCGACCGCGGTGGAGGATCACAGCCCCTCTATTCTGGCCCTCCACCGCACCGGGGGGTGCCGGCGGCCGCAGAGGGTGGCGAAGCCGGACCCGGGTCACCTGCGCCTCAGGCGGCCTTGACCGCCGCCACCAGCTTGGTGAGCGAGTCCTTGGCGTCGCCGAAGAGCATGATCGTCTTGGGGTCATAGAGCAGCTCGTTGTCGATCCCGGCGAATCCCGGGCGCATGGAGCGCTTCATGAAGACGATGTTGTGGGCCTCGTCGGCGTTGAGGATGGGCATCCCGTAGATGGGGCTGCCCGGGGAGTTGCGGGCCGCCGGGTTGACCACGTCGTTGGCCCCCACGACCAGGGCCACGTCGGCGGTCTTGAAGGCGTCGTTGATCTCGTCCATCTCCTTGAGCTGCTCGTAGGGGACGTTGGCCTCGGCGAGGAGCACGTTCATGTGCCCGGGCATCCTTCCGGCAACCGGGTGGATGGCGTAGTCCACGGTCACCCCCCGCTTCTCCAGGGCGTCGGCCAGCTCGCGGGCCACGTGCTGAGCCTGGGCCACGGCGAGCCCGTACCCCGGGACGATGATCACCCGCTGCGAGTAGGCCAGCAGGGTGCCGATGTCCTCGGCGGAGCCGGAGCGCACCGACTTGGCGCCCCCGGGGCCGGCGGCCTCGCTCACCTGGATCTTGCCGAAGGCCCCGAAGAGCAGGTTGCCCAGGGACCGCCCCATGGCGTCCGACATCATCTTGGTGAGGAAGGTTCCCGAGGCTCCCACCAGGGTCCCGCCGACTATGAGCACCGGGTTCCCGACCACGAAGCCGTCCCCCGCCACCGCCAGCCCGGTGAAGGCGTTCAAGAGGGAGATCACCACCGGCATGTCGGCGCCGCCGATGGGGAGGACGAAGGCCACCCCCAGGACCAGGGCCAGAAGAAGCAGCAGCCAGAGGCCGAGGGAGGAGAGCGTGCCCACCACGACCAGCACCCCCAGGACCACGATGGCCGCCGCCACCGCGCCGTTCACCGGCTGCTGGCCGGGATAGGTGATGGGGGTGCCGCGCATCAGCTCCTGGAGCTTGGTGTAGGCGATGACCGAGCCGGCGAAGCTGATCGCTCCGATCACCACCGCGAACACCACCGAGATGGAGAGGACCAGTGACGGGCTGGAGTTGGCGGGGACCCTCAGGAACTCGACGATCGCCACCAGCGCCGCCGCCCCACCCCCGACCCCATTGAAGCTGGCCACCATCTGGGGCATCGCGGTCATCTTCACCGCCCGGGCGGCGACCGCTCCCACCGGCGCCCCGATCGCGATCGCCACCACCAAGAGCACCAGGTCCAGGGTCGAGTGGTGGAGAAGGGCGATCGTGGTGCCCACCGCGATCAGCGCCCCCAGCGCCGCCACCAGGTTCCCTGAGCGGGCGTGCTTGGGGGAGCTCAGCTGGTGCAGCCCCACGATGAAGAGGACGGCGGCCAGCAGGTAGAGCAGAACGATGTAGGGAGCGAGGTGCATCAGCCGTCCCCCCCAGCCCGGATCACGACCGGGCCCCGCCTCTCGGGTTGCGGCTCTTGAACATCTCCAGCATCCGGTCGGTGACCACGTACCCGCCGACCATGTTGACGGTGGCCAGTATCACCGCCACGAAGGCCACCACTATCTGGAGGGGGCCGGTCGCCTCACTCATGATGACCATCGCCCCGACCAGGATCACGCCGTGGATGGCGTTGCTGCCCGACATCAGTGGGGTGTGCAGGATGGTCGGCACCTTGGAGATCACCTCGAAGCCGAGGAAGACCGCCAGGACGAAGATGGAGATCTCGTTGACCAGCTGGGCGTTCACGAGGAGAGGGCCTCCTTGAGTTGGGGGCTGCGGATCTCCCCGGCGTGGATGGCGCAGGAGCCGGCCACCACCTCGTCCTCGAAGTCCAGGTGGAGCTCCCCATCCTTGACCAGGAGGGCCACGATGGCCGCCACGTTGCGGGCCAGCATCTGGCTGGAGGTGGTCGGCACGCTGGCCGGGAGATTGCGCTGGCCGATGATGGTGACCCCCTTCACCACCACCTCCTCCCCGGGCCTGGTGAGTTCGCAGTTCCCCCCGGTGTCGGCCGCCAGGTCGACGATCACCGCTCCCGGCCGCATCCTAGCGACCAGCTCCTTGGTGATGAGGATGGGGGCCCGCCGTCCGGGGACGGCGGCGGTGGTGACCACCAGGTCGCTCTGCTCCACCCGCTGGGCGATCAGCTCGCGCTGGCGCTGGAGGAACTCCTCCGACTGCTCCCGGGCATACCCGCCCTCACCCTCCTGAGCCTCCAGCTCCAGCTCCACGAAGGTGGCGCCCAGGCTCTTGACCTCGTCCCTGACCGCGGTGCGGACGTCGGTGGCCTCCACCACGGCCCCCAGCCTCCTCGCGGTGGCAATCGCCTGCAAGCCAGCCACCCCGGCCCCCATGACCAGCACTCTCGCCGGGGGGATGGTCCCCGCGGCGGTCATCTGCAGGGGCAGGATCTTGGGCAGCCGCGCCGCTCCCACCAGCACCGCCTTGTATCCCCCGATCGAGGCCTGGGAGGAGAGGGCGTCCATGGACTGGGCCCGGCTGATCCGTGGCACCAGCTCGAAGCTGAAGGCGGTGACCCGCCGGCGCACCAGCTCGTCCACCACCGCCCTCTCCGTGGAGCTGGGCAGGTAGCTGATGAGGCAGCAGCCCTCGGGAAGCGCCTTCGCCTCCTCCACGGTGGGCGGCTGGACCTTGCAGACCACCTGGGCCCCCTGGAGGACCGCGGCTCGGTCGGGGGCCACCTCGGCCCCCGCCCC
>JAKBTP010000014.1 GCA_021844355.1 bacterium
AGGTGACGGTGACCCCGACCAACGCCGAGGGCCAGACCTTCGACGTCCAGACCTACACCTTCGGGGCCCAGGCGCCCCAGCCCCCGGGCCGGCCCGTGGGAGTCTCCGAGCCGTCGGCGGTCAGCCTGAGCTGGGCCATGCCCGCCAACCAGGACGTCTCGGCCACCACCGACTACGTGATCACCCCGTACGCCAACGGGGTGCCCCAGCCGCCCGTCGACATCCACTCGGTCTACCCCCAGTACACCCTGACCGGGCTCACCGACGGGACCTCCTACACCTTCTCCGTGGTGGCGACCAACTCCCAGGGGACGAGTCCGCCATCAGCGATCTCTGCCCCGGTGGTCCCGGGCGCACCCGCGCCGGCCACCTACGACCCCGTCACCCCCTATAGGGTGTGCGACACCCGGGCCGGCAACCCGTCCCAGCTGAGCGGGGTCAACCTGACCCAGTGCGAGGGCCAGACCCTCGGTGCCGGGAGCAGCCTCACCGTCCAGATCGCCGGCACCAATCCGAGCGGCGCCACCTCCGGCGGGGTCCCGCCCGGCGCCACCTCCGCAGTCCTGAACGTGACCGCCACCGACACCTCCGCCCCCAGCTACCTCACCGTCTGGCCGGCGGGCGGGCCACCCCCGCTCTCCTCCAGCCTCAACTGGCAGGCGGGGCAGACGGTGGCCAACCTGGTGACCGTCGACCTGGGGCCTACCGGCGCCGTCAGCGTCTACAACGACCAGGGGCAGGCCGACGTGGTCATAGACGTGGAGGGCTGGATGGACTCCACCGCCACCTCGGGAGCGGTCTACGTCCCCGTCACCCCCTACCGGATCTGTGACACCAGGGCCGGCTTCCGACCGCTGAACCAGTGCACCGGGCGGACCCTCGGCCCGAACGCCACCCTCACCGTCACGGCGGCG
Organism: bacterium; assembly: GCA_021844355.1. Classification (GTDB taxonomy): domain Bacteria; phylum Chloroflexota; class Dormibacteria; order Aeolococcales; family Bog-877; genus JAJYXT01. Next base: position 915 of record JAKBTP010000014.1, read on the forward strand.
GGCACCGCGCCCGCCCCGGGCGGCCCCCTGCCGCCGGCCGGTGCGGTGGCGGTGAACCTCACGGTCACCGCCACCGACACCACCCAGCCGTCCTTCCTCAGCGTCTGGCCGGCCACGGCCCCCCAGCCGATCGCCTCCAACCTCAACTGGCAGGCGGGACAGACGGTCGCCAACAACGTGGTGGTGGCGGTCCCCACCTCGGGGGCCACCCTGGGCCAGCTGGAGATCTACAACGACGCCGGAAGCGCGGACGTGGTGGTGGACGTGTCCGGCTACTACCTCCCGGCCTCGCCGCCGCCGTCCAACGCCGTCTACTTCACCCCCATGGTGCCCTACCGGATCTGCGACACCCGGTCCACCGCCATCTCCCAGCTGCAGGATGCCTGCACCGGTGACACCCTGCAGGGCGGCTCGCCGCTGCGCCTTCTGGTGGCTGGCGTGGGGGGGATCCCCTCTGGCGCCACCTCGGTGGTCCTCAACGTGACCATCACCGACACCACGGCGCCGGGGTTCCTCACCGTCTTCCCCGACCTCGCCCCGCTGCCGCTCTCCTCCAACCTCAACTGGGCGGCGGGCGAGACGGTGGCCGTGGGGGTGACGGCCACCCTGGGCTCGGACGGCGCCCTGGACTTCTACATACCCCAGGGATCTGCCGACCTGGTGGTGGACGTGGTGGGCTGGTGGGAGTGACCTGCCCTCAGGGGCGGGTCAGCGGGAGAGGCCGCTCCCCAGCGGGGCCAGGCCTCGGCTGTGGCTGGAAGCCGGCCTGAGGCTGAGCTCCTGGTGCCCCATGACCTTCAGGATCGAGCAGGCGAGGCAGGCGGACGAGCCGCCCGCGTCCAGCACCAGGCCGTCCGGCGCCGCACCGCCGCAGCGCGGGCAGACGGCTGTCCCCGCCAGGTTCATCCAGTGTCTGCGAAGGTTCACTGTCGCCCTCCTACTGCAGGCGGAATCTCGGCCCCGGGCCGCCACCCGCTGGGATGGATCCCCGGATGGCACCAGGGTGCGCCTCCCGCGGCCGATCTGGGGCCACGCGGGGGCGACGATCGCGTGATGGGTTCGTCACCACCTGCCGTGAAAACTGCAGGGGCGGCGACTTCCCGGGGGCCGGTGGCTCTCAGTCCACATGAGCCGAGTCTGCCACCTCCCGGGATAAGAGGGTGCTATGGGAACGCTAACCCGAGGTTAAGCGGCGGGCTCCGGGACGCCGTGGCCCGCCGGTCGTCGCCGGGTACGAGGTGATGCGGCTGCGGCTGGTCGTGACCGCGGTGGCGCTTCTCGCGGTGTCGGTGCTGGCGGTCGGGACGCTGGTGGCCCTGAGGGAGGCGGGGGCGCGGACCGCGCCCCACCCCCCAGCGCGCACGACCCCGACCCCCGACGGGACCTCGCCAGCCGCCACCCCGTCGGGTTCCGCGCCCCCGGTGTACCTCTACTACTACCTCTGGTGGACACCTGGTCACTGGCAGTCCAAGCTGGGACCGGACTACCCGTACACGGCCAGCCCGCCGGTCTCGCCGGGCGCCACCAACTCCGTGGGCTGCAACCCGGTCCCCCGGTACCCCGGGGCCACCATCGTCGATGTGCCCCAGGTCGGGCTCTACAACCAGAACCTGGCCCAGGTCTACCTGCCGCAGATCGAGCAGGCGGCGGCGGCCGGGGTCACGGGCTTCTTGGCCAGCTGGCAGGGCACCGGCAGCCCGTCCCAGACCACCAGCTCCTCGGGGTACAACCTGCGCCTTCAGCTGCTGGTCAGGGCGGTGGACGCGTATGACGCCGCCCATCCTCGGCACCCCTTCCGCCTGGCCCTGGCGATGTCGGCGTTCGGCGACTACCACCGCCCGGCGGCGGAGATCGTCGCCGACCTCTCCTACTTCTACCGCACCTACGGCGGGAATCCCGCCTTCCGCAACTCCTTCAGCTCGCGGCCGATGGTGATGATCATGGACAGCCGCAAGTACCCGGTGACCACCGTGGCCGCCATCTGGAGCGCCGAGGGAGGAAAGGAGTACCTCATCGGCGACGAGACCGCCGCCAGCTGGCCCCGGGACGCCCCCTACCTCGACGCCACCTCCTACTACTGGTCCTCCGAGAACCCCTGGACCAACTCCAACGCCGCCAGCGACATCCGGACCCTGGGAGCCGAGGTGCACCGCAACGGCAAGAACTGGTTCTCGCCCTTCATCGCCGGCTACGACAAGCAGCTGGTGGGCGGCTCCTGCGTCCCCCGGGACGGGGTCCAGACCCTGGACAAGGTGTGGAGCGTCAACTCCCAGAGCCACCCCCAGGGGTGGTTCGGGATAAGCTGGAACGAGTTCGAGGAGAACACCTACCTCCAGCCCAGCCTGAACTACGGCTCCAGGTACCTTCAGGCCCTGCAGCAGCTGATCCAGGGCCAGGCCGGCTGACCCGGACTACGAAGCGACCCCGGGTCACGGCACCGTTACCGGCTGGTGACACGGCTGGCAGTGGGTTCGACCCTATACTGCGCCCTGCCATAGCTAGGCCCGGGGTGATGCAGCCCCGGAAGGGAGATCGGAACAGGAGGAATCGGAAAGGTATGCTGAGTTCTTGGTACCTACGGCTGCGCAACCGCCTCACCGAGGCGCTGGCGCGTCGTGAGGCGGAGGAAGAGGGGCAGGGTATGGTCGAGTACGCCCTGATTCTGGTACTCATCGCCATCGTCGTGATCGTTGTCCTGGCCATCGTCGGTCACCGGGTCAGCGACGTCTTCAACAACATCCAGAACGGGCTTCAGTAACCCTTAGGTCCCAGGGGCGCGCGGCGGTCAGGCCGCCGCGCGCCCGCTTCCCCCTGCCGGCCCCGCCGGCGTCTTATCTCGGAGGTTATCCACGGTGTCGACCGATTTGAAAGGACGGGTCAATCAGGTCTGGATCGCCGTCGGGCTGATCTGCGCTATCGCCGCCTTCGGGCTCGCGTACTACTTCACCCGCGCCAGCGCCACCCCCCCCAAGCCGGTAATCCCGGCCAACGGGACCCTGGTGGTGGTGGCGAGGGTGTCCATCCCCAGCGGGACGCTCATCACCCCGGGGATGCTGGAGCTGACCCGGATCAAGGGGCTGCTCCCGGCCAACGCCTACACCTCCTGTCAGAGGCTGGTGGGCGCCGCCTGCGCGGAGAGCAACGGGGTCTCGGTGAGCCAGCCGGCCACCACCTCCACCACCCTGGACTACTACGCGGTGGTTCCGATCGCCGCCAACACGGTGATCACCGGCACCCTGGTGTCGCCCAACAAGGTGACCCAGACCCCCTCGTTCGGCAGCCTCAACCTCCCGCCCGGGGACGTGGCCATCGCCATCCCGCTCACCTCGCAGCAGGCGGTGGCAGGCTACCTCCAGGCGGGTGACCGGATCGACTTCATCTCCACCGCCTCCAACGGCAACGTGGGCTTCACCTACCAGGACCTTCTGGTCCTCGGCGTCGGCAGCCCCTCGACCACCGGGCAGGCGGCTTCCTCCGCCGCCGGTGGGCTGGTGGTGCTCCAGGTGACCCGCAGCCAGGCGCTGGGGATCGAGGAGCTGGAGAAGGACGGGGCCATCTACACCGTGGCGCTGCGCTCGGCCGCCGACTACGGCCACGGCTACATCCCCACCACCATCTCCCCCGCCGACCAGTACACCCAGGCGTGCACTCCGGGGACCTCGGTGAACCCCATCATCCAGGAGGACCTGCAGCAGGCCCAGCAGGCCGTGGCCGCGGCCAGCAAGACCTACTCTGCGGCCCAGAAGCAGTACAACAAGGACAACACCACCCTGCAGTCGCTGCCCTCCGGCAGCCCCAACGAGACGACCGCCAAGCAGCTGGTGCTGGCCGACGCCGCCACCCTGGCCCAGGACCAGTTTGCGCTGATCCAGGCTCAGAACCTGGTGCAGTCGGACCGGGCGGTGCTCTACTGCGGCGCCACCGCGGCCGGATCGGCCTCCACCAGCTCGGTGAGCCAGGGCAGCCCGCAGATGCTGCAGAACCTCTTCGGCCTCAACATCGGTTGAGCGGAGGGCCAAGGGAAGGAAGTCCGGTGGGTCGCCTCAAGCTCGGGGTGCCGGCGTGATCCGGGTGGTGGTGGTGGATGACATCCCCTCCACCCGGGAGAACCTCAAGAAGCTCCTCTCCTTCGAGGAGGACATCGAGGTGGTCGGCGACGCCGGGGACGGCAAGGAAGGGCTCGAGGTGACCCGCCGGCTCCAGCCCCACGTGGTGCTGATGGACGTCAACATGCCGGGCATGGACGGGATCACCGCCACCGAGCAGCTGGCGGTGGAGCTGCCCCAGTGCCCGGTGGTGATCATGTCGGTCCAGGGGGAGCGCGACTACCTCCGCCGGGCGATGCAGTCCGGGGCCCGGGAGTTCCTCATCAAACCGTTCACCGGGGACGAGCTGGTGGCCAGCATCCGCCGGGTCTACGAGATGGAGACCAAGAAGGGCGCCTACCTGCCCAAGGCGGCCGCCGGGGCCGAGGGGGAGCAACCGCCCTCCCGGGGGAGGCTGGTGACCGTGCTGAGCGGGAAGGGAGGCAGCGGCAAGAGCGTGGTGGCCGTCAACCTGGCGCTGGCGCTCCGCGCCGAGACCTCCACCCGGGTGTGCCTGGTCGACCTGGACCTGCAGTTCGGGGACGTCGGCGTCATGCTCAACCTGGACCACGCCAAGACCATCACCGAGCTGGTGGACAGCGAGTCCGCGCCGGACTGGGAGTTCGTGGACGACGTGCTGGCGGACGGGCCGTTGGGGCTGCGGGTCCTTCTGGGCCCCTTCAGCCCCGAGTACGGGGACCTGGTGAGGGCCGAGCACGTCCGGTCGATCGTCGACATATTGCGACGAGAGTTTGACTGGGTCGTGGTCGACACGGCGAGCCAGCTGTCGGAAGCTGCCCTGGAAGTTGTCGACGCCGCCGACCGGATCGTCGTCGTCGGCCAGCTGACCATCCCCGCCATAAAGGACACCCGCCTCATGCTGAAGACCCTGGAGTCGCTCCGGGTGGAGCGCGACCGGATCGTGGTGGTGATCAATGGGCACGACGCCCACGCCGTCTACGACTCCTCCAGCATTGAGCGCAACCTGAAGTTCCCGGTCCGGGTGCAGCTGCCCTCCGAGCCGCGGCTGGTGGGAGGCTCCGTCCACCGGGCGGTGCCCGTGGTGGTGGGCAACCCGGACGCCGAGCTCACCTCGCTGTTCAAGGCGCTGGCCCGGAGCCTGGACCCGGGCGTCGACCCGGCGTCGGAGATCAAGGTGGAGTCCAAGCCCCAGGCCGGCCACCGGTTCAGCCTGCGGCGCTAGAGTAGCCGAGGAGCAAGCCCCATATGTCACTGCTTGAGCGGGTCCGCAACCAGGGCGAGGCGGAGGCCGAGACCGGAGCCCCGGCCGCCCCCCCCGCGTCTTCTCCCGCGCCGCCTGGCTCCAGGCTGGCCGGCGCGGTCACCGAGGCCGCCGAGAAGCAGGAGGCGCAGCGTCAGTCCGCGGACCCGAGCTCGGCCGCCAAGGCGGCTCTCCCCGCGGCGGGTCCCGGCTGGCGGGAGCGGGCGGAGAGTGCCCGCCAGCAGGAGCAGCGCCACACCACCCACCCCCAGTACTCCGTGATCAAGTCCCAGGTGACCCAGGCCCTCCTGGAGGAGTACTCGGACGTCTCCAAGGCTCCCCGGGACACCCTGGTCGCCAAGATCGGGGAGCTCACCGGGGCGGTGCTGGAGGAGCTGAGCATCTCCATCACCCGCAACGACCGGCAGCGGCTGGTGGAGCAGATCGTCAACGACATCCTGGGCCTCGGGCCGCTGGAGATGCTGCTCAAGAACCCCGACATCACCGAGATCATGGTCAACGGCGCGGACCAGATCTACGTGGAGCGCCAGGGGCGGATCCACCGTTACCCCGCCCACTTCGACTCCAACGATCATCTCATGCAGATCATCGACCGGATCGTCAGCTCGGTCGGGCGGAGGGTGGATGAGAGCTCCCCCATGGTGGACGCCCGCCTCAGGGACGGCTCCCGAGTGAACGTGATCATTCCTCCGCTGGCCCTCAAGGGCCCCACCCTGACCATCCGGCGCTTCAGCAAGGACCCGTTCACCATCGAGAACCTCGTGGGGTTCGGGACCATGACCCAGGAGATGGCCACCTTCCTTCGGGCCTGCGTCCGGGGCCGCCAGAACCTGGTGGTGGCCGGGGGCACCGGGTCAGGGAAGACCACCACCCTCAACGTGCTCTCCGGTTGGATCCCCGACGACGAGCGGATCGTGACCATCGAGGACTCCGCCGAGCTGCAGCTCCACCAGGACCACGTCGTGACCCTGGAGTCCCGCCCGGCCAACATCGAGGGCCGGGGGCGGATCGGGATCCGCGAGCTGGTGATCAACTCGCTGCGCATGCGCCCTGACCGGATCGTGGTGGGGGAGTGCCGGGGCGGTGAGGCGCTGGACATGCTCCAGGCGATGAACACCGGTCACGATGGCTCGCTGACCACCGTGCACTCCAACAGCCCCCAGGACACCCTCTCCCGGCTGGAGACGATGGTGCTAATGGCCGGCGCCGACCTTCCCTCGCGGGCCATCCGCGAGCAGATCGCGGCGGCGATCAACATCATCGTCCAGCAGGCGAGGCTGCGGGACGGCAGCCGGCGGGTGGTGGCAATCTCCGAGGTCCAGGGCTTCGACGGGGAGAAGGTGGTGCTCCAGGACATCTTCGTCTACCAGCAGGAGGGGCTGGACGATGACGGCCGGGTGATCGGCAGCTTCCGCGCCGTCGCCGAGCCCAAGTCGCTCCCCGACCTCAAGGCGATGGGTGAGCCGGTGGATCCCGCCATCTTCCACGACCCCCAGCCCTCCGCCACGGACAGCGCCGCATGAGCGCGCTGCCCATCCTCTTCGACGCGCTGGGGGCGCTGGCGGTGTTCGCCGCCATCGCCGCCGTGGGTCTGGCCCGCACCCGGAGCCGCGAGGCCGACCTGGACGAGCGCGTCCGCCGGTTCGCAGAGGCGGGGGCGGGTCTGATGATCAGCGTCCCCGACGGGGAGGAGTCCGAGCCCCGGGGTCCCATCAGCCGCCTCCTCGGCCGGCTCCGCGGTGGCGGCCGCACCGGGACCCAGCTGCTGGCCAGCCAGCGAGGTCGTTCGGCGGCCATCTCCGAGGCGCTGGGACGGGCCGACCTCAAGCTCCGCCCCGCTGAGTGGTACCTGATCCGGGCGGGCACCGTCGTGCTCCTGGCCCTGATCGGGCTGGCCGTCTACCGCAACCTCATCTTCGCCGCCATCCTGGCGGTGGTGGGGGTGTTCATCCCGCCTCTGGTCCTGCGCTTTCGGGAGCGCCGGCGCTCCCGCCGCTTCAACGACCAGCTGGGTGATGTCCTGGTGCTGCTCAGCAATGCCCTGAAGGCCGGGTACAGCTTCCCCCAGGCGATGGCCAGCGTGGCCCGTTCGGCCAATCCGCCCGTTGCCGAGGAGTTCTCCCGAGCCAACCGGGAGATCCAGCTGGGGGTCAACACCGACGAGGCGCTGAGCCACATGGTCACCCGCATCCGCTCCGAGGACCTGGACCTGGTGGTCACCGCGGTCCAGATCCAGCGGGTGGTGGGCGGGAACCTCGCCGAGATCCTGGACAACATCGCCTTCACCATCCGGGAGCGGATCCGGATCAAGGGCGAGATCCGCACCCTGACCGCCCAGGCCAGGGCTTCCAGCTACATCATCACCGGGCTGCCCATCGGCCTGGCGCTGGTCCTGCAGGCGATCAACCCCCAGTACATAGCCCCCCTGCTGACCTTCAAAGGCCCGGGGCCCTACATCCTCATCGTCTGCGCCTGCTCCATCGCCGTCGCCTTCTACATCATGCAGCGCATCGCCAACATCGAGGTCTGAGCCATGTCGGTTGACGCCATCCTGGTCGGGGTCCTGGCGGCGGTCGCCGTCTTCTTCGTGGTGGTGGGGGTGACCTCGCGCACCGCCGCTCCGGTGGACCTCCTGGACGCCCGGCTGGCCGTGTACGAGGCCCCGGAGGCCAACCAGACCCTGGACCAGATCGAGCTCTCCCGCCCCTTCAGCGATAGGGTGCTGCGACCCTTCTTCGACCGCATCGGAAGGCGGCTGGCGGCTCTCCAGCCCCGCGACCGGGCCCAGAAGATGCAGGTGATGATCGATCTCGCAGGGCGCCCCCTGGGGATCAACGCCGCCAGCCTGATGGCCATCCAATTGGTGCTGGCGGTGGTCCTGGGCCTGGCCTGCGTCGGGCTGGCGCTCCTGCTCAACCTCACCTGGTGGCTCGGGCTGCTGTTCGGGGCGGTATTCGGCTACATCGCTCCCCAGTACCTCTTGAAGCGCACCGTCTCGGCCCGCCAGAAGGAGATCACCCTGGCGCTGCCCAACAGCCTGGACCTGCTCACCATCAGCGTGGAGGCCG
>JAKBTP010000062.1 GCA_021844355.1 bacterium
CGGGCTACAGCACAGAGCTGCTCTGGTATTTCCGGGCCACCGCGCTGAGCCGGATCGAGGAGCCTCATCCCGACCCGGACGAGGTGCTGGAGGCCCGGCTGTTCACGACCGAGGAGATCCTGGAGCTGGCCTACCAGGGGCAGCTTCGGGACGCCAAGACGCTCGCGGGCCTGGCCCTCGCCGGGATCCTGCGGCTGGTGCCCGCGGCCGGGTAGCCGGCGTGGCCGAGGTCGAGGTCCTCCTGGGCGACATCACCAGGGTGGAGTGCGACGCCATGGTCAACGCCGCCAACGCCCGGCTTCACCGCGGCGGCGGCGTGGACGGGGCCATCCACCGGGCGGCCGGGCCCGGGCTGCAGGCGGAGCTGGAGGCCAAGTACCCCGAGGGATGTCCGCCGGGTTCCGCGGTGCTTACCGACGGCCATCTGCTTCCCCGCAGGTACGTGGTGCACGCGGTGGGCCCGGTGTGGCGCGCCGGGGGGAGCGCGGAGCCCGAGCGGCTGGCGTCCGCCTACCGAACCGCTCCGGAGCTGGCCGCCGGGGCCGGCTCGCGGGTGGTCGCCGTGCCCCTGATCAGCACCGGAGTCTATGGCTACCCGCTGCTGGAGGCGGCCCGAATCGCGGTGGCCGCGGCCGTCGCGGCGCCGCCTCCGGTGGAGCGTGTGATCCTGGTCGCCTTTCACCGCCAAGCGCACTCCGCAGTGCGCCGCGCCCTTACCGGCTGAACGCCAGTGAGCCCTCCTGAAGTCGCCCACCCATCAGACCGAAGCGAGCTCCCCGGCACGGAGCCGGAGGCGGCTCGGCGGGTTGCGGGCGCTGAGATCCCGAGGTGGCGCAGGTGCTCTCCCACCTGCTGCGGTTGAACCGCCGGCGGACTCCTCTCGGTCCGCCTCGGTGACCCCCGCACCACAGGACTGGCTGCCTTATGAACTGCGCCCCGTCCCCCTCGCTAATTTCCACCAATCAAGGGGAGTTGACTCTGCGAAGGCGCCCCACCGGGGCTCCATGTACCTGGCCAGAGCCACATGCCGAGTGGTAAGCCTGGTCCTGTGAGCCTCTGGAACCGTACATATGCTCCCATGGCACGGCCACCGGTCAGTTGGTTACGGCCTCTCAGCCTTCCTGCGCGACTTGCAGCCTCAGCAGCTCGCAGGCGCGGCGGAAGTCCGGGTCGTCCGCCACGATCAGTGCCCTCTCCAGGACTGTGAACGGCATCTCCACGATGGGAGGAGTTGGCTCGAAGATGGCCCAGTTGGTCATGTCATCACCGAGTCTCGACCTGTAGGCAATGCCGGCGAACCGAGGTCGCCCGTCCGGCGTCGACTGCTCATAGACGTATCGCGAGATCCGCTGGGTCAGCGCTCGTGGCACCCTCAGGCGGATGGCGGCCCCGTCCAGTTCCTCGACCCCGGCCGCCTCCAGGTCTGAGGTAAGCTCCCCGCCCAGAGCGGTCTGCAGGTGGGCGAGCGACTCATGTGCTCCCACGTCGGCGAACGCCCCGTGGAGGATCGCCTTGGCCACCAGCCTCTGCCCGGGCCAGGTGGGAGGCACCGTGCCAGGAGGGATCGCTCCTCCGGCTCCTCCTATCCTCTTGAGTTCCTCCGTCATCACCCCAGAGGCTCGGAACCTGGCCAGAGTCTCCAGGAATGTGCCCAGGCGCTCCGAGCAAGCGTATAGGACTCGATACTGGCCCTGCGGATCGTCCCATCGGTTGCCGAAGGTGCCTTGCGGGCCCGCTAGTCGCCAGTCAGGCCAGTCCCAGGGGTCGGGCCGGCGGCCGAGCCTGTAAACCGGGACTCCCGGTTCGACCGCCGCCAGCGTCACCTCCGTCACCCTCCGATCAGAAAGGCGCGCGCCGCCTCCAGTAGCTGCGGGCCAACTTCGCTAACGTCCCCCTCACGCAGTAGCTGCGCCGGCACTCGGTCGTCCAGCTGCGGGTTCACTCCCTGGAACCAAGCCTGCACCACCTCGGGCGGGTCGCCACAATCACTGAGCATGGCTGCCACCTGTAGCCCCAAGCGCAGACGCGGCGCTACCTGAAGGCCGCGGATCTCGCGCTCTTTGGCCCCCCACTCGCGCACCGCCCGAGTCTCGGCGACTCCGGCGATGTACGCAACAAGTCGCTCCCCCAGCACCGCGCTCAACTCCTTCACGACCTCAGCCGTCGGCAACCTGATCGCCTTGCCGTGGGCTGCAAGGTCGGGCCGCCCTCCTGCCACGCTCAATGTGGCACCTCCTACTCAGCCAGTTGGCGTCACTACCCCCGCCACTCCAATCACCAGCTAATGACTAGCTTATGCCTCCGGTATTACGGAGGCGTTACTGTCGCGTCACAAGCCCGTCACAGGCACTTGCAGAGTCGGTCTGTCGAGCAGGCCGTCTCAGCCTGCCGGGCCCGCCACGGCAGGGACCCTACCGACGAGGGGGTGAGAGGGCTCGTCGTCCGCTCCCGCTCCCCCAAGACCGCCGTCTCCGAGGACGCCTTCCAGGCCTGGCGGGAGAGGGCGAAGAACGCCGGCGCCGACCCCAGGAGCTGGGATCCGCAGCCAAGCCCCCTCCCCCAGACCCATGGGCGGAGGCCGTGAACGCTGTGGTCCAGGAGCTGACCGACCCGCAGAGCCCCCGCCGCAGCGCCCAGGCCTCCGCCCCGCTCGACACCCGAACCCAGCGGACGGCTGTGGCCGAGGGCGCCCATGGCAGCGTCCCCGGCGCCGACGACGATTCCCTCGGGGAAGCCGTCACCGCTGACCCGGCACTGGTCCATCTCACGGGCGGCTGAAGTGGATCGCGGAGCCAAGGTGGTGAGCGTATTCCCCAACTCCGCAGCCGTGCTGAGGCTGGCCACTGCGGTGCTCCAGGAACAGCGCGTCGAGTGGCAGGACGGGCGCCGGTACTTCCCCCGGACCTCCCTGGCTCAGCTGTTCGGAGAAGAGCCTCCAGCCCTCAGCAATCCACTCACCGCGGGTCGGGCCGCATGATGTCGTGCCTTCTCTCCTTCACCACAAGTTCCACCACCTCCCGGGAATCGACTGGTGGGCAACCACGGCCGCGGGTCCAGCTGATCGCCGCCCCCTTCTGGCGGCGGCCCTCAACTCGGCCTCTTCGGTACTGGCGACTCGGCGCCCCACCTCCCGCTGAGGGACCAGGGCGCGGTCAGCCTCCTCGGCTGCTTACGGGCGCGGGCTGGCCGCTCCTGGTTTCCCATCTCAGCACGGGCCACGTTTCCCGGGCGCGGCGGGAGTGCCGACTCGGGGAGCCACCAGCATTGGCGCGGGCGGAAGGTGCCCGGATGACCCTGACGGCCCCCGCGCGGGGCGGGGCGGAAGTGGCCGCCAAATGGCCCCCACGGTGCGCGTGGCGACCCCACCCGTCCGCCCGTGTCCCGAGCGAGAGAGCGCTGCCGGCCCCAAATGGAAGGTTCCCGCGGCTCGCGCCGCAACTCCGCCTAACTGGCTGTTGGCGCTCCCGCCAGCTCGGCGAGGCGGGTGACGGTGGCCCAGTTGCGGGTGGTGGCCCGGACCCCCAGCCGCCGCTCCAGGAAGGCGTTGGAGAGCCGGCTGTCGCTGTAGCGCCCGGAGCAACCGAGATACACCTCCCGCCCCACCACAAGGAACCTGTCCGGTGCCCCCGTGAGGGGGTCGAGGCCGGCGAGGCGGCTGGGGTCCGGCGGCTCCGCCAGGAAGGTCACATGCCAGCCCTGGGGATCTCCCCCCAGGGGGTTGGTGCGGGCCAACGCGGCCATCTCGTCGGCCGACCGGACCATCACGTCCACCAGGTCCAGCCCCAGCTCCCGGAGGCGGGAGGTGAGCTCCCGGGCGACCTCATCCTCGCTCGGCCGGGCCGGGACGAAGACCAGATTGCCGCTCTGGAGGTGGGTGACCACCTCGTGGTGTCCGAGCCCGGTGGCGAGATCCGCCAGGACCCGCATGGAGAGGCGGTTGCGCCCCCCCACGTTGATGGCCCGCAGCATCGCCACGAACCGGGCACGGCCCGCGGGCGGGGACGGTACGCTCATGAGGGTCCGGCCCCCGAGTGAGGCGCGCGCCCCACGTTCAAGGATGGCCCGAGAGGAGAGTGGTGGTGGATACCCTGGAGCTGGTCCTGGACACGAGCGGGGGCAGCATATCCGACCTCACGGGGGAGCTGCGTCGCTTCTGCCGGGGACGGCGGGACGGCCTGGTGAACGCCTTCTGTCCCCACACCACCGCCGCGCTGGTGCTGATGGAGACGGGCGCCGGGAGCGACCAGGACCTGCTCGACTGGCTCCGGGACCACCTGCCCCGTGACGCTCGCTACCGCCACCGGCACGGGTCCGGCGGCCACGGCGCCGACCACCTCCTCCCGGCGCTCCTCGGCTCCTCGGTCACCGTTCCGGTCGTGAGCGGGGAGCCGCTGCTCGGCACCTGGCAGTCGCTGCTGCTCGTGGACACCAACTCGGACAACAACCGCCGCCGGGTGCGGCTCTCTTTCCTGCCGACGGCCTGAGTCGCGCTCGCCCCAAGCCGTATCCTGCCGCCATGGACCGACCGGCCCCGGGGGTGGGCGGAGGCGGGGCGGAGCCGCCGGCGCGCGATGGGCCGGCGCTCCGGGTCTCGGGGCTGACCAAGCGCTTCGGGGATCGCGCGGCCTTCGAGGACGTCTCCTTCGAGGTGGCTCGAGGCGAGGTCTTCGGGTTCCTCGGGCCCAACGGGGCGGGGAAGACCACCACGGTCCGGACGCTGGGGACCCTGCTCGCACCCACCTCGGGTTCGGCGGAGGTGGCCGGCATCCCCCTCTCCGCCCAGAACGGGGAGGCGATCCGGCGGCGGATCTCGGTCATGCCGGAGAACCCCGGGCTCTACCTCCGGCTCACCGTGCGGGAGAACCTGGAGCTCTTCGCCGCCCTGTACGGCCTGCGTGCGCCGACGGTGCGCATCGAAAGCGCGCTGGACGCCGTCGGGCTGGCTGACCGCTCCGAGGACCGCTGTGGGCGGCTCTCGAAGGGGCTGCGGCAGCGGGTCGGACTGGCCCGGGCCCTTCTGAACGACCCCGAGGTCATGTTCTTGGACGAGCCCACCTCGGGACTGGACCCGGTGGCGGCCCGGGAGGTCCACGAGCTGATCAATGGGTGGCGCCAGCGCGGGGTCACCGTCTTCCTCACCACCCACCGGCTGGAGGAGGCTGAGCGGCTCTGCGACCGGGTGGCGATCCTCAACACCCGCCTCCGCAGCGTGGGGAGGCCCAAGGACCTTCGGTCGAGGCTCTTCGGTGGCTCGCTGGTGGTGGAGACGGCCGCGCCGCTGCCCGACCCCGGCGCCGTGTTCGGCCGGGTCACGGCGGTGAAGGAGTGGAGTGAGGGGGACCACGGCGACTACCTGCTCAGCGTCTCGGACCCGCGCCAGGCAGCACCCGACGTGGCCCGCGCGGTGGTGGCCGCCGGAGCCGACCTGGTCTCCCTGTCGGAGTCGCAGCACTCCCTGGAGGACGTGTACCTGCAGCTCATCGACGACGGTTCGGCGCCGCAATGAGCGGGATGGACGTGGGCCGCCTGCTGGCCATGGCCCGAAAGGAGCTGCGGGAGTTCCGCCGCACCCCCTTCATCCTCGGCGCCATGGTCGTCCTGCCCGTGATCTTCATCGTCGAGCCCCTGATCGACATCTTCCGGCTGGGGAGCTCGACGCCCGCGAGCGTCGTCCAGAAGGTGGTCGGGGTGACCTTCCTCCTGATGCTGATCGTCCCCGCGGTCCTCCCCTCGACCATCGCCGCCTACTCGGTGATCGGCGAGCGCGACCAGGGGACCTTGGAGCCGCTGCTCACCACCCCGGTGCGCCGCTCCGAGCTTCTCCTGGGCAAGGCGCTGGCCGCGATGATCCCGTCGGTGCTGGCGTCCTATGTCATCTTCGCGGTGGTGCTCCTTTGCGCCCATCTGTTCGCCTCCAACCAGACGGTGGTGGCGACCCTCTCCAACGGACCGGAGATCCTCGCCGAGGTGCTGTTCGCGCCCCTCTTGTCGGGGTGGTCGATCGCGGTGGGCACCGGCATATCCGCCAGGGCCAGCGACGTGCGGATAGCCCAGCAGCTGGGGACCCTCGCCAGCCTGCCGCCGCTGGCGGTCACCGCCCTCGTCTCCTTCCAGGTGCTCAGCCCCAGTGTCCCAGTGGCGGTCGGGTTCGGCCTCGGGCTCCTGGTGATCGACATCGCCATGTGGCGCGTGGTGGCGGCGATGTTCGACCGGGAACGGCTGATCACCGGGGCCCGGGCGCTGACGGCGGGAGGTGGCGCGGGCGGTGGGCTGCCGCCGGGCACGGCGCGAAGGATCGAGATGGTTCACGGTGGTGGACATGAGTGAAGGGACGCTGAGGCTGGAGCGGGTCTGGAGCGGGATGGGGATCGGCGGCCAGCGCGAAAACTGGCAGATCGAGGTGGACGGGAAGCCAGTGGGGACCCTCGCCAACCGCGAGGCGGTGGAGGTGGCAGTGGTCCCCGGCCGGCACACCGTGAGGCTCCGGTCAGGCCGCTATTGCAGCCCGGAGCGCACCTTCGAGGTCGCCGAGAACGAGACCGCCGACTTCACCTGCCATGGCCCGAGGTAGTGGCCCCTGGTGGTGGCCTCCCTCGTCAGGCCGGACCTCTGGATCTCCCTGCACCAGCGCTGAACTGAGGCGGGCTGAGCCGCCCGGATGGGTTGCGGGCGGCCCAGGCAGTGAGCCCGCGCCGGGGGGGCCAGGCCGTGTCAAGAGAGGGCGCGTCTCTGAGCCCAAGCGGCCTTCGGCTACAGCCCCACCCGGCCGTCGATCCGCTCACGCAGGAGGTCGGCGTGTCCGGCGTGACGGGCGTACTCCTCGATCATGTGCACCAGCACCTCGCGCAGGTTCAGGACCATCCCGTCCCGCATGGTGCCGGTGACCTCGAAGCTCGGCGCGCCGTCCACGAACCTCTCCGCGAACCGAACCTCCTCCCGCCAGGCCGCCCAGGCCTGCTCCACCTGGGCCGGATCGGGGGCCGCGTCGTTGAAGGCGGCGTCCCGGTCGTCCGGGCGTCGATAGAGCGGGGTGGGGCTTTGGCCGCTCATCACCTCCCGGAACCAGAGGCTCTCCGCCTCGGCCAGGTGCCTGAGCAGCCCCAGCAGGGAGAGGTTGGAGGGAGGCACCGAGCGCCGAGCGAGGGCCGCGGGGTCCAGCCCGGAGCACTTCAGCTCGATTGTGAGGCGGTAGTCGCGCAGGTAGCCCACCAAGAGGGGGCGCTCATCCGGGAACCCGCCTGGGCTGCGCGGGTCCTCCTCCGCTGGCACGAACATCTGGCCCGAGCCGAACTTGCGCTGAGGGAGCTCCTCAGGGCTCTCGCGCTGGGGCGGGACCTCGCCGGCGGGCATCCCCGAAGTATGCCAGGCGGTGGGAAAGGCCGCCTCTCCCGAGAGAGCTTCCAGCGCTAGAGTGAAGCGGATGTGCTCATGACTACTGGAACAGGGCAAAAGTCCGGCACCAAACAGATCGGCTGGGGTCCATCCAACTTGGGGCACGTGGTAACCGTGTGATGTATGGCCCAACAGGTGCCACGATGCCTCCGCGGCTCCCAGGAGCTTGCACCCGGTACCTGGCCCCGGTGTGCAGTACCCTTGCCATCGCAGTGGCGGTTGCAGGCTGCGCAAGTCCAGTCACCAGGACACCGGCTCCGCAGCACGCTGCCAGTGCGCCGAGACCCGCCGTCCAGCTTGGCACCAGCCCCGCAACCGGTTCGGGATCAGGCGTGCATACGCTGACGATGCAGTCGCTCATGCCACTGCTGTCGTTCACCCCTTATCTGTACGGCTCTCTCCCTCCCGGTCACGCGGTTCAGAGGGTGATCCCAGCCCCGAACAGCACTACCACTAGTCGCCCCGGGGCGATCCAGCCGGGGCAGGTGTCCGGCTTCAGCATCCTGATAAGCGGGCCGGCTGGGCAGTACTCAATCGAGGTCAATGAAGGCGTGTTGAGTCCGACACCAACAGCGCCCAACTATGAGAACAACCCTCGCAACCCCCTGATCGCGTTCAAGTCTGAGTACCAGCGGATCACCCTGGCTAACGGGCCGTGGTACATCACCCAGCTACCTCAAGGTCAGCACTTGGTCTTTGCCGGCGCTTGGGATCTCATTGCCCGGCGCGGTCTGGTACAGGTGGAGATCGGCGGCTTCGACCCGAAAGCGGTCTTGGAAGAGTTCGCTGCGTCGTTCCACTTCTAGTGTGAGCGGCCCGCGAAGACACGCGGCGGCGGAGCACTCGGGCCGCGATGTACAACGCCCTTGCGCACCCAACCCATTTGGGTCATCGATCGGGAAGGTCGACTCGGGGAGACCCGCATCGGGGCTGCGAGCGAATGCCCCGCCACCTTGATCTTGGGAAACAGACCTACGTGCACCCCCGTCGGCTGACGCATCGGGAGAGTCCCGGATCGGCGGGGCGGGACCGCAGCCTCCTCCTGACAGCCGGCGGCGCTCCTGACCCAGCTTGACGTCCCGCTCCTGATCGGCGTGCACCGCAGCCGCCGGGAGTGGCCGCCGGACCTAGCTCGCCCTGCGGAGATCGCATCCACGCAGGGCTCGTCGTGGCTCCCGAGAAAGGAGCTGAGGGCTCTCAGGGCGCCAGCGGCGTCCCCAGCTCCAGGTGGGCCGCGGGGATCTGGCCCAGCCTGCCCGCGCGGTAGTCGGCGAAGGCCTGGCGGAGCTCCTCCTCCGTGTTCATCACGAACGGCCCGTACCAGGCCACCGGCTCCCGGATCGGCTGGCCGCCCAGCACCAGCACCTCGAGCGCCGGGTGGCGGCTCTCCTGGTGGGAGTCCGCGGCGAGCCGCAGGCCCTCACCCTCGCCGAACACCGCCAGCTGCCCGGTGCGAACCGGATGGGCGCCGCCGGCCACCCCGCTCCCGGCCAGCACGTACGCCAGGGCGTTGAAGTCGCGGCGCCAGGGAAGCACCAGGGTGGAGCCCGGGGTGATGGTGGCGTGAACCATCACGATCGGGGTGTGGGTCGCCCCGGGGCCCTCCTGACCGGCCAGCTCGCCGGCGATCAGCCGCACCAGGGAGGCGCCATCGGAGGACCCCAGCAGCCGGACCTGTCCGCCGCGGATGTCCTGGTAGCGTGGGGGACTCCACTTGAGCCGGCTGGGCAGGTTCACCCAGAGCTGGACGCCATGGAACAGCCCGCCGCTGGCGATCAGCGGCTCCGGGGGCCTCTCGATGTGGAGGATGCCGGCGCCCGCGGTCATCCACTGGGTGTCGCCGTTGGTGATCAGGCCACCACCCCCGTTGGAGTCCTGGTGCTGGAAGGTGCCGTCGATCA
>JAKBTP010000017.1 GCA_021844355.1 bacterium
GTACGGCGACCTGGCCGGCGACCGGACTGCCCGCCTCCGCCAGCGCCTCGGAGAGGGCGAGGGACACCTCCTCCATGAGCCGAGCGGGGTCGACACCCAATTCCTCCCACACCGCCGCCAGCGCCGAGTCCAGGCCTCCCGGAGAGGCGCCTCGCGAGGTGGTCACAGGTCCACCACCACCTGGGCGGAGACTAGGTCTGACCGCTCCAGCTCGATCCGCTGGGGCCGCCCGCTGCGGCGCCGGGCCTCCAGCTCCAGCAGCCGGTCGGAGACCGCGGTGAGGCGCCCCTCGATGACCGCCTCCTGGCCCGACCGCGCCACCACGACCCGGAGTCGACGCCCAAGGCTGGCCCGCAACTCCTCCTCGGTGGCCAGCATCCGCTCAGCCCCGGGGGAGCTGACCTCCAGCGAGTAGGACTCGGGAAGCTCGGCCTCGTGCACGTCGAGCACCTCGGAGATGGCCAGGCTGGCGGCACCGCACTCGTCCACGGTGACCCCGCCGGGCCGATCCACGGTCACCCGCAGGGTCGCACCGCGGCGCCCCCCGGCCCAGGAGAGCCCGAGCAGGGTGAGGCCGAGCTCCGAGACCGGTGCCTGCACCAGGCTCCTGAGGCGGGCGGGGTCGGTCGTCGACCCCGGCTCCCCCTTCACAACCAACCCACCGGGGGTCGGCCTTCAGCGCCGGGTGGCGGGGATCGCCGCTACCCGAGAACCGCCGCCCCGGCGCACCACCGCCTGGCGGTCGAGCTGACGCCAGGCGGTGAGGAGGGTGGCGGCGTTGAAGATCGAGGAGTAGGTGCCGGAGAAGATGCCGATGAGCAGGGCGAGGACGAATCCCTGGACCGAGGCCCCTCCCAGAAGCACCAGGGTGAGCAGCACGAAGAGAACCGTCAGTGAGGTGTTCAGGGAGCGGGACATGGTCTGAGCGATGGAGAGGTTGACCACCTGGTCGAAGGTCATCCGCGGCCCCTGGACCCTCAGGTTCTCCCGGATCCGGTCGAAGACCACGATGGTGTCGTGGACTGAGAAACCGACCACGGTGAGCACGGCACTGACGAAGAGGGCGTCGACCGAGCCCAGTTGGCTGAAGTGCCCCAGGATGGCCCACAACCCGACCAGCACGAAGACGTCGTGCAGCAGGGCAGCCATGGCACAGAGGGCGAACCGGCGGGCGCTGATCATCGTCTGGGAGAAGCGGAAGCCCAGGTAGACCGAGATGAGGGCGGCGGCCACTATCACCAGCAGAACCGAACTCACCACGAGGCTGCTGGCTATGGTGGGACCGACCGTGCTCTCGCTGAGGTTGAGCGAGCCGGAGTGGTCCTTGGTGATCCCGAAGTGCTGGTCGAGGGCCTGGTTGATCCTCGTGAGCTCACTGGCCGCGATCGGCTGGGTGGTGATCGAGTAGTAGTGGTTGGACTCGGCCAGCACCTGGGGATGGCTGGGCCGGTAGGTGTCGGTCACCAGCTTTTGGACCGCGGCCGCGGTGGTCGGCTGGTGCAGCTGCACGTTGATGGAGTCGCCCCCGGTGAAGTCGATGCCGAGGTTGAACCCGGCGAACAGGATGGTGATGATCCCGGGCACGATCACGATCAGGGAGGCGGCGAAGTACCAGTTGCGGTGGGTGACGACGTCGAACCGGCTGCCGGAGCTGAAGGTGGCCTTGAGACGGTCGGTGGGCAGGATCCGGGTGTACAGGGTGGGACGGCGGGCGAAGGCGAACCAGCGCTGGACGTAGTGCAGCAGCGAGTGGGTGATGACGATGGCCGAGAACATGCTCACGGCCACCCCGATGAACAGGGTGAGGGCGAAGCCCTGCACATCCGCCGCCCCGAAGAAGTACAGGACGGTGCAGGTGATCATGGTGGCGATGTTGGAGTCGCGGATCGCCGGCCAGGCCCGGCGGAAGCCGTATTCCACGGCCAGCTCCAGGGGCCTCCCCTGGCGCAGTTCCTCCTTGGTTCTCTCGAATATCAGCACGTTGGCATCGACGGCCATGCCCACGCTGAGGATGAAGCCGGCCAGGCCTGGCAGGGTGATGACCACCGGGATGAGCTCGTAGACCGCCAGGACGATGAGTGCGTAGCAGATGAGGGCGACGCTGGCCAGGAAGCCGGGGAAGCGGTAGTAGGCGATCATGAAGATGATCACCAGGGCGAGCCCCAAGGCCCCGGCCCGGAGACTCTGGGCGACCGACTGCCGGCCCAGGGTGGCGGACACCGTCGTCGACTGCAGGACGCCGATCTGGGCCGGCAGCGCCCCGGCGTTGATGTCGTTCACCAGTGCCTGCGCCGACTTGAAGGTGAAGTTCCCGGTGATCTCAGTCTGGTTGCTGCTGGGTCCCTCGACGCAGGGCGCGGTCAGGACCTGGTTGTCCAGGAAGATCGCCACCTGGGCGGAGGGGGGCGGTGGGGTGGAACACGAGCCGCCCGTCCCCGTGGTGCTGCAGAGCGGATTGTTGGCACAGGCCTTGGTGGTGACCTGGCTCCAGACCGCCGCCCCCTGGCTGTCGAAGGTGATGTCCACGGCGTAGCCGCCGCCCGGATTCTGACCCACCGCCGCGGAGGCGACCGCCGAGGCGGGTAGGTCCTTGATGATCTTCCAGTGGTAGGCGGCTCCGGTGGACGACACCGGGTAGAAGCTGGTGCTGTTGAACTGGCAGCTGGGCTTGGCGTGCCCCGGGGGGAAGCAGGTGCTGGGAACCAGTTGGGCCTGGTCAATGCAGGTCTGGGTGGTGCAGGTGCCGGGCTGACCGTTGACAGTGGGTTTGCCCGGCACCGCCACGGCGAAATGCAGCTGGGCGGTGGACCCCAGGGTCTTCAGGGCCTGGCCGATGCCCACCCCGGGGAGTTGGACCAGGATCTCGTTGCTACCCTGGGCCTGAACCTGGGTGTCGGCAACGCCCAGCGAGTTCACCCGCCGCTGGATGATGGTGAGGCTGGCCGACTGGGCTTCGGCCAGGGTCTTCCCCTTGGGGAGGCCCGTGCGACAGCCGATCCCCGGCGGGTTGTTGGGCCCGAGGCAGATGGCGAGGGTGAGCGAGGTGCCGCCCTGCAGGTCTAGACCCTTGTGGATGTAGGGCTGGGCCCCCAGCAGCGATGGGTGCTGATTGGCCGGATAGGAGGCCGTGACCGCCTTGTGGCGCACCAGCAGGTTGTAGATCTGAGGGTAGGCGTCCACCACGATGGCCCCCACGACCAGCACGAAGATGAATCCCAGCCACCACCGGTTGATCCGGATCAAGTGTGCTGGGCCCGCCGCATTGAGTTGCTGGTCATCGCGAGTCCTAGATTCTAGCCGTCCGGGCTCGCCGCTCCCCCTCGGGCCACCACCGCGCCGTCCTCAATCCCCGGGGAAGAGCGGTGGCTCCGAGGGCGGAGCGACCAGGTGGGGAGGTGGCGCCATCCCCAGATGGCGGTAGGCGCCGGCGGTGGCCATCCGTCCGCGGGGGGTCCGCTGCAGCAGGCCCAGCTGGAGGAGGTAGGGCTCCACCACCTCCTCCAAGGTGTGCGGCTCCTCGGAGAGGGCCGCGCCCAGGGTGCCGAGCCCCACGGGCCCGCCGCCAAAGCTGGTGCAGATGAGCCGCAGGAGGCGGCGGTCAGAGTCCTGAAGCCCCAGTGAGTCGACCTCCAGGAGTTCCAGGGCCGCCTCCGTGGCCACCCTCGTGACCGCGCCGGCGCCGCGCACCAGGGCGAAGTCGCGCACCCGGCGCAGCAGCCGGTTGGCGATCCTCGGAGTTCCCCGGGACCGGGCCGCGATCAGGGCCAGTGCGTCCAGGTCCGCCTCCACCTGGAGGAGCCGCGCGGAGCGCGACACTATGGCCAGCAGTTGATCCGGTGTGTAGAAGTCCAGCCGGAAGGTGGCGCCGAAGCGGTCCCGGAGGGGTGCCGACAGCATCCCCTCACGGGTGGTGGCCCCGACCACTGTGAAGCGCTGCAGCGCGAGGCGCAGCGTCTGAGCTCCGGCCCCCTTGCCTGAAACGAAGTCGAAGGCGAACTCCTCCATGGCCGGGTAGAGGCTCTCCTCCACCGCCCGCTGGAGCCGGTGGACCTCGTCGATGAAGAGGATGTCGCGCTCTCCGAGGCTGGTCAGCAGGCTCGCCAGGGCACCCTGATGCTCCAGGGCCGGCCCGCTGGTGACCCTGAGGTTCACCCCCATCTCAAGGGCCACGATGTTGGCCAGGGTGGTCTTTCCCAGCCCTGGGGGTCCGCAGAGCAGCAGGTGCTCCACCGACTCCCCACGCATTCGGGCGGCCTCCAGGAGGATGGTCAGCTGATCCTTGACCTGCTCCTGGCCCACGAACTCCGAGAGCCGCTGCGGCCGCAGCTGGCGGTCCAGTTCCGGCTCGTCGGCACCGACCTGCGGCTCGTAGATCCCGTCGGGCTCGCTCACCGGCGGACCTCCCGGGAGCCGAGCCGCTTCAATGCGTCCCGCACCAAGTCTTCAACGGAGTGCGCCTCCTCCCCCTGCGCGGCGGCAAGACCAGCTCCGACCGCCTCCCTCGCCTGCGGTGCGGAGAAGCCCAGCTGGACCAGCGCATCGACCGCCCGCTCCACCGGGGCCCCGCCGGACCGTGCTCCACCCGGCGACGGGGCGATCCCCATCTGGTCGACCGTTCCCTTCAGCTCCAGCACGATCCGTCGTGCCGTCTTGACTCCGATCCCGGGGACCGTGGCCAGCACCCCGTGGTCCTCGGCGGCGATGGCCTCGGCGAGAACCCCCCACTCGGTGCGCGAGAGGATGGCGAGCGCGGCCTTGGGGCCGATGCGCTCCACCCCCAACAGGTGGCGAAAGAACACCAGCTCCTGGGGGTCGAGGAAGCCATACAGGGAGATGGCGTCGTCCCGGACCACGGTGTGGACGTCGAGCCTGACCTCCCCCACCGCGGCGCGCAGCCGGGCGGCCGTCCGCTGGTGGACGAACACCTGGTACCCGACGCCGGCGACCTCGATCACCACGGACTCCTCGTCGACCCGGCCCACCGCGCCCCGGAGCGAGGCGATCAAGCGCGACTCGCGGCGAGCGCCACGCGAAGCCCGCTGGCGTGCTGGTGGCAGATCCCCACGGCGCAGGCGTCGGTGACATCGTCCGGTGTGGTCGGCACCTTGGCCCCGAGAATCAGCTGGACCATCCGGGCCACCTGGCGCTTGTCCGCCGAGCCGGACCCGGTGACCGCCCGCTTCACCTCGCCAGGGGTGTACTCGGCCACCGGCAGCCCGCGACGCGCGACGGCGCAGAGGAGGACGCCCCGGGCCTGGCTGACGGCCATCGCCGTGGAGACGTTGCGCTGGAAGAAGAGCTTCTCCACCGCCACCACCTCGGCACCGGCCATCGCCAGCAACTCCTCAGCCTGCTGGGACAGTGCCAGCAGCCGCTGCGGCTCGCCCAGCTGAGCTGAGGTGGTGAGGCAGCCGGAGCCTCGCAGCCGCAGCCGCCCTCCTCCCCCGCCATCCACCAGCGCCCAGCCGGTCAGGGCCAGGCCCGGGTCAAGCCCCAGGACCAGCAATACCCCGCCTCCGGGCGCCCCGCAGGTCAGACCTGGGCCAGGACGTCGTCAGGCAGGATGGCGTTGCAGTGGACCTCACGGACGTCGTCGTGCTCCTCCAGCGCCTCAAGCAGCCTGACCACCGCCGCGGCATGTTTGGCCTCCACCTCGACGGGATTGGTCGCCTGCATGGTCACCTCGGCCCTCTCCACCACCCGTCCGGCGTCCAGCAGGGCCTGGCGGAGCTCCTCCAGCCGCTCGGGAACCACGTAGACCTCGACAAGGTCCCCCTCCACCTGGACGTCATCGGCTCCCAGTTCGATGGCCTCCAGCGCCAGCAGCTCGGGGTCCTGGCCCTTCGGATCCACCGTTATCAGCCCGGTGCGGTTGAACATCCAGGCCACCGAGTTGGTCTCGCCGAGGCTCCCTCCGGACCGGGTGAACAGGTTGCGGAGCCCGGCCACCGTGCGGTTGCGGTTGTCGGTCAGGGCGTCCACCAGGATCGCGACCCCCCCGGGGCCGTAGCCCTCGTAGCGGATCTCCTCGATGGCCGCTCCCTGGAGCTCCCCTGTCCCCCGCTTGATGGCCCTCTCGATGTTGTCGGCGGGCATGTTGACCTCGCGGGCCTTTTGGATCGCCAGGCGCAGGCGGAAGTTGCCGGCCGGGTCGCCGCCCCCTTCCCGTGCCGCCACCGTGATCTCGCTGGCCACCTTGGTGAAGGTCTGCCCCTTCCGGGCGTCGACCACCGCCTTCTTGTGTTTGATCCCCGCCCACTTGGAGTGCCCTGACACCGCCTACCTCCGTCGCCTGCCCCGCCTGGGGCGGCCGGCACGAACATGCATTCCCTGAAGTGTACCGCCGCCCTCAAGCCTAGCAGTCCGCGGAGCAGGGCTCAGGGGCGGGCCGCCTCCGACAGAACCAGCCTCACCACCCGCCTCGGGCCGACCCGCAGGATGGTGCCGGAGGGGAACTCCACGGGCTCCGGAGCCGCGGGGAGCCGATGGTCGCCCAACCTCACCGCGCCCTGGCCGAGAAGGCGCAAACCCGCACTGCGAGAGCTCGCCATCCCCGCCCGGACCAGGAGGTCGCGCGGGTCCAGCGGGCCCGGCGGGATCACCACCTCGGCGATCTCCGAGGGCAGCTCCTTGAAGCGGAAGCGCCGCAGAAACTCCTGGGCCGCCCTGTCAGCGGCATCCTCACCGTGGAACTCGGCCACCACCCGTCTCGCCATCAGCTCCTTCAGGTCGCGGGGCAGGAGCTGGCCCGCACCAAGCCTGCTGGCCAGCTCCCGGGACTCAGCCACGGGCGTGGAGGTCGCCAGCTCCAGGTAGGGAAGGATCTGGGCATCGGGGAGGGACATCAGGCGGCCGAACTGGTCGTCCGGCGCGTCGGCCACCCCCACCGCGTTGCCCAGCGACTTGCTCATCTTGCGCTGGCCGTCAATGCCCACCAGGAGCGGCACGGTGACCACGTCCTGAGGGGCCATACCGTATGCCAGCTGCACCTCCCGACCCCGGAGGAGGTTGAAGAGCTGGTCGGTCCCCCCCAGTTCCACATCGGCCGCCACCGCCACCGAGTCGTACCCCTGGAGCAGCGGGTACAGCAGCTCGTGGAGCCCGATGGGCCGCTCCTCCGCCATCCGCTGGCCGAAGTCCGATCGCTGCAGGAGCTGGGCCACGGTGGCGGTGCCTGCCAGACGCAGTACATCTGAGAGCCCGAATTTCCCGAACCACTCGCTCTGCCAACGCACCTCGGCTCCTGACTTGGCCACCACCGTGAAGAGCTGCTCCAGGTAGGTCCTGGCGTTGGCCGCCACCTCCTCTGCGGTGAGCTGGGGGCGGGTGGCGGAGCGCCCGGTGGGGTCGCCGATCTGGGCGGTGACGTCCCCGATGATCAGGACCGGGGTGTGCCCCAGGTCCTGCCAGCGCCGCAACAGCCGCATGGGTACGGTGTGGCCCAGGTGGATGTCCGGGGCGCTGGGGTCGATGCCGAACTTGATCCGGAGATGCTCGCCCCGCTCCACCCTGGCCCGGAGGTGGGCGGCGTCCACGCAGTCGACCACCCCCTGCAGATGGGCATCCCACCTTTCGGCGGGGGAGTTGCTGGCATCCATGTCGGGGAACGTTACCGAACCGGCCACCGGTCCGGCCGCCGGCTCTCCGGACGCCCTCAGCGCGGCGCCTGCCGGGGGACGGTAAACTCGCGCCCAGGCGTCGCGAGATGGCCGGGCTCCGGGCGGTCCTTGGTGGAGGTCGGGCGTGCAGGTAGAGATCCTGGAGACTCCCGAACTGGGCGATCGCAGCTACGTGATCGCCGACCGCCTGGAGGCGGCGGTCATCGACCCCCAGCGTGACCTGGACCGCCTCGTCGGTCTGATCCAGCGGCGGGGCTGGCGGGTCCGGGTGGTCCTCGAGACCCATCTGCACAATGACTACGTCACCGGCGGGCTGGAGCTCTCGCGGCGGACCGGGGCGACCTATGTCGTGGCCGGAGGCGAGGAGGCCAGCTTCGACTGCTGCCCGGCACGCGAGCAGGACACCTGGGAGTTGGGGCGGTCACGGATCAAGGTGGTGCCCACCCCGGGGCACACTCCCGGGCACTGCGCCTACCTGCTGCAGGGACCGGGTTCCGAGGATCTCGCGGTCTTCTCCGGGGGATCGATGCTCTTCGGCACGGTCGGCCGGACCGACCTGGTGGCGCCGGACCGCACAGACGAGCTGAGCCGGCTTCAGCACCGGTCGGTGCGTCGACTGGCCTTCGAGCTCCCCGAGTCAGTCGAGGTCCACCCCACCCACGGCTTCGGGAGCTTCTGCGCGTCATCACCCGGCAGCGGCGGCCAGCGCAGCTGCGTCGGGGAGGAGCGGCGGACCAACCTCGCCTGCCGCATCGAGGACGAGGAGGAGTTCGTCCGTACCCTTCGGGCCGGCCTGGGCGCCTACCCGAGCTATTACGCCCACATGGGGCTCCTCAACCGAGCCGGGCCGGCCGCTTTGGACCTCACCCCTCCGCCCCGGGTGACCCCGCAGGACGTTCCCTCCCGGATCGCCGCCGGCGAGTGGGTCGTGGACCTTCGGCCCCGACGCCAATACGCCAGCTCCCACCTCCCCGGCACGGTGGGGGTGGAACACGACCCCGGTTACTTCACCACCTATCTGGGGTGGGTCGTCCCCTGGGGCACCCCCATCACTTTGGCGTCGGGCTCCGAGGCGGAGTTGGCCGGCGCCCAGCGGGACCTTGCCCGCATCGGTATCGACAGGCCCGCGGCCGCCGTCCTCCTCCCGGAGGAGATGGGCGCCGGCGGCCGCGGGTACCGGGTGGCCGGGTGGGAGGAGCTGGCGGCCGAGCTAAACTCCCCCCGGCCACCGGCAATCCTGGACGTCCGCTCCGAGGATGAATGGCGGGCGGGGCACCTGCGCGGGGCGACATGGGTCCCACTCGGGGAGCTGGTCCCACGCCTCGGGGATCTCCCCAGGGTGCCCACCTGGGTGCACTGCCAATCCGGATACCGCGCCAGTGTGGCCGCCAGCCTGCTGGACCGAGCGGGGATACCGCCGGTGCTGGTCGACGAGGACTTCGGACGGGCGGCCGCTGCGGGCCTGGACTTGGTGGTGGAAACAGCCCCGAATGGAAGCGACCCCGGCTGACCGGCTACGCCGAGGGCTGGCCCTTGACAGCTGCGCACAACGTGCTATGTTGGCCTCAGGTATCCGGGTTCAGACGGAGGTGTCACGTAGTGCGTACCGTCTGGAGCATGCTGAGGCACACCAGGGCGGAGTGAG
>JAKBTP010000179.1 GCA_021844355.1 bacterium
TGTGCACCGGCCCCTCGAGCAGCGGCACGGCCACCCAGGCCAGCAGCACCTCGGCGTGGGTCACGGCCGGGACGGCGAGGATCAGCGGGACGGCGAGGGCCAGGGCCAGAAGGCCCAGGTAGAGCCGCCGGGCGCGCACCGCCCCCAGGGCGACCGCCAGCGTGCGCAGGCCCGCCTCCCGGTCCGTCTCCAAGTCGCGGAGGTTGTTGATGAGCAGCAGGGCCGCGGCCAGGGACCCAGGGAGGATGGCGGCCAGGGGAGCTGCCAGGGGGATCGAGCGCATCTCCACGAAGGCGGTGCCGCAGGTCGCCACCTCCCCGAAGAAGAGGAACACCGCCACCTCGCCGTACCCGTGATATCCGTAGGGGCAGGGGCCCCCGGTGTACGTGGCCGCGGCGAGGATGCAGACCGCGCCCACCGCCAGCAGCCACCAGGACGACATCGCTGCCAGCCAGAGGCCGAGAGCCGCCGCCACCGCGAACGTCACCAGGGCGGCCGCCAGCACCGCCCGGGGGGGCACCACCCCGGAGCTGGCGGCACGGGGCGGGCCGACCCGAATCCGGTCGGCGCCCCGCCGGTGGTCGGAGTAGTCGTTGGCGTAGTTGGCCCCGACCTGCAGGGCGACCGCCACCCCCAATGCCCCGAGGCTGGGGACCAGGCGGGCTTCGCCGGCGCGGGCCGCGATGCCGATGCCGATCAGGACCGGGGAGACTGAGGCGGCCAGGGTGGCGGGGCGGGCCGCATGCCGAAAGAGGCGAGATGGGGTGATAGAGGCCGCCGCCTCTGTCACCCAGGCTCGCCCACGAAGACCGGGGGGCCGGCGTTGAGAGGGGTGGCGCTGTCAAAGGCGGTCAGCCGGTCCTCGGTGTTCGCCCCGTCGTTGGCGAGGTAGAGCTGCAGGTAGTGGCCCTCGAGTCGGGTGAAGGCGAGCTGGCGCCCGGTGGCCGTGGAGGTCACCGCCTCGGGGTACTGGCCAGCCACCGGCCCCACCAGCGTGTCCACCGGCCCGCCGGCGGTGGAGACGGTGGCCAGGGCGCCGCTCGGCTCGCGAAGAAGTACCACCGAACTGCTGAGGAAGGCCACCGGCTGGCCCGCGGCCAGCTGCCGGAAGGGGTTGGCTCCGACCCCCGGGGCATACAGCCAGGCGGAGGGGGCGGCCGGCTGGCCCACAGCGAAGGCCATGGAATCGCCCTGCGGGCTCCAGACCGGGCTCTGGGCGGGGAGAGTGGTCGCGGGCGGGGAGAGGTAGGTGACGGCGCGGAGGCTGGGGCTGAGCAGCGCCACCCGGTCGGCCAGCCCTGGGGAGGTGGCCACCGCGGCCAGGACCTCTCCATCCGCCCTCCAGCCCAGCGGTCCGGAGAAGGACGACGTGGCCGAGAGGGTCACCGTCTGGGAGCTGGCCAGGGTGTACACCCGGAGCGCCCCGCCGGAGATGAAGGCAAGCTGCTGGCTGGTGGGGGCCCAGGCGACCATGGTGCTGGAGGTGCTCCCCAGGACCGGAGTCGACTTCCCGGTGGCCAGGTCGAGGACCTCCAGCCGATGCGTCCCCCCCAGCTCTGTGGCGAGGTACTGTCCGTCCGGAGCCGCCACCGCCAGGGAGTAGCTGCTACCGGCTGGCGGCGACGCCAGGAGTCGCAGGCCCGGTGGGTCTCCCGCCTGCTCCGGGGTGGCGGTGGCCAGGACCTCCGTGTACTGCCCCACCGCCGGTCCGGCGGGGAAGATCAGAGAGGGGCTGGAGCCGTATCCGGTGACCTTGAACTTGAACCGTGCACCCGCCTGGAGGTGGTTCCCGTCCACGTCGAGGGCAGCGCGGGTGACCGTCACCTGGTAGGTCTGCCCGGGTACCAGTGGGCGGGCGGGCTCGACGAGGAACCGCCCGGGCACGGTGGGGTTGGGCAGGACCTGATAGCCTCCCGGAGGGTCGGGGGAGAGGGACACCGCCGCGGCGACGGCCTTCGGGTCCATCGCACGGTCGAAGTTCAGGGCCGGGGCCTGGTACGGCCCCAGTTTGCCGCCGTTGCCGGGGAAGGTCGAGGAGAGGGATGGACCTCCCTCGGTGGAGAACCCCCAGGAGTGAGCCAGTTCGTTGACCGCCCCCGAGGCGGCCCGGATGCCGCCAGCCACGTTGATCCGGTAGGTGGTGACCACCGCCAGGGGATGGCCGGGATGGAAGAGGCGCATGATCCGGTCGCCGTCCGACCACCGGAAGTAGCAGCCCGTGTGCCGCCCCGCGGCCGCCAGCTTGATGTCGCAACCGGGAGGAGGCTTGCCCCGCCGGCTCTTGATCGTGAGCCGCGTCTCCACCGAGTGCGGGTCCATGGGCACGCTGAAGACGATCGTGAAGACGATGTTGGTGTGGGTCCCCCCCTGGCTGGGGGCGGGGGCCACCGCCGTGATCTCCGGGGGGGTCACCGGCCCACAGGCAGAGAGAGCCGGCAGAAGGACCAGGAGCCCGGGAAGCAGGAAGAGAAGCCGGCGGGCCCGCCGGGACCCGGCGATCCCTGCCGCTGCGGTCAGCCGATCTCCGCCAGGTCGATCGCCGGCGCAGGCTGTGGCGGCGAGGCGACGACGTCGATCCGGGCCTCCCGCTCCGTGCAAGCCGCCGCCGCCACCTGCGGCCCCTCGGCCAGCTCGGGAGCCTGGGTGCTGTAGCTGCCGCTGGGGGTTCCCTCCCCAAGCAGGGCCACCGCCACCTGCTCGCCGTGGCTGACCAGGATGCCGCCACTCACGCGCTGGTCGGCGATGAACTCGATGAGCGACTGGAAGTCCACGATCCGTGCCGGCAGGTTGATGAACACCGTCGTGGCCACGATGAGCGGGGCGACGGCGGCCACCAGCTCCGACGGCAGCTCCACGGCGTCGATGAGGCCCTGGCCACGCCCCACATGAGCCACCAGCTCCTGGATCGCCTGCTTTCCCCTCCGGTAGTTGCCCTCCCCCCGCTGCTGGCTCTGGAGGATCTCCCCGTCCTTGAACAGGATGTCGCCGCGCCGCTGCCGGTCGGTCTCGCCGGTCACCGAGACGTAGCCGGAGAAACCGTCCTGGCTGAGGGTCTTCAGCAGCATCGGGAAGTTCAGGAAGGAGGCCTTGAGGCCGGCATGGAGAGTCGGCCCACTGGGCATGGGCACCATGACCGAGAGCTGGGCTCGGGTGGCGCCCGCCGGAGGCCGGGCGGCGGGGACTGGAGGGGTGGGGACCGGGGGTCTCCGGGCCGGGCCGGAAGCGGCCGGCACCGTCGCCCGAGCCGGCGCGGGCGCTGGTGGCGGTGGCACCTGCCGGGCCGGAGGCGTGTACGGGGTTGGCGGTGGTGGGGCCGCGAACGGCTCAATGTCAGCCACCTCCACGTCGTCCGCCTCCACCTGCTCGGGCCACCCGCTGGCTGACCCCGCCGCGACCGGCTCGGGGACCGCGGCCTCCAGGTCGTCCGCCCCGGGGGCCCTCCCGTCCTGGCGCTCCCACTGGCGGAGCAGGTCGTCGGTGGAGCTGTTGATGGTCTCCTCCGGAGGCAGCTTGGCCCTCGGGTTGAAGGTGTAGGCGCCGCTGTTCCACCCGAGGGCGGTCATCACCGCGCCCTCCCCCTCCTCCCCCTCGCCGGTGGCGTGGAAGAGGTGCCCGAAGAGGAAGTGGAGAGAGCACTGTCGGGAGCCGTTCTCCAGCAGGAGAGTGCCGGTGGCCCGGTCCTGCTGCATCGTCTGGAGGAGCTCGGCCACAGTGGCTGGCCCGATGCTGCCCTGGTTCTGCAAGTTGGTGGATCTCTCCTGAGGGTCCGCCGCGGCGGACCAACCCTCCCCGGTCGGTCGGCGCGATACTAGCACAGGCGGGGCCGATCTCCGGGGAGCGCTGCTGCCGGGGCCTCCCCCCGGTATTGTCGCCCCTTATGGAAGCGAGCCTTGGAGCCGCCGACTGGGACGGGCTGCTGGCCCGCTGGCCGGCCCCCTCACTGCTGCAGTCTCATGCCTGGGGCGAGGTCCAGGCGCGGGCCGGTTGGCACCTAAGCCGGTTGGTCGTGGACCTGCCGGGCAGCCCGCTGCCGCTCTCGGTGCAGGTGGGGCCGCTGGGCCCTCCGCGGGCCCTGCGCCTCTACCTGCCGCGCGGGCCGGCCTGCGGTCCCGACGACACCGCCACCTTCCTGGCCGTGGAGCGAGAGCTGGTGGGGCTCGGCCGCCGGGAGAAGGCGCTGGCCATCGAGGTGGAGCCGAACTGGGAGGCCGGAGCGGTCCCCGCAGGGCACCCGATCCGCGCTTGGGCGTCCTGCCCCTCCCGGCAGCCCCTGGCGACCACCGTCGTGGACCTTCGCCCCGAGCCCGACGCCATCCTGGCCTCGTTCCACTCCAAGACCCGGTACAACGTGCGCCTCGCCGAGCGCCGGGGAGTCAGAGTTCGGGAGGGTGGGCTGGAGGAGCTCGACCGCTGCCTCAGGGCCACCGAGAGCCGCCAGGCGGTGCGGCTGCCGCCCCGCAGCCACCTCTCCACGGTGCTGGAGCAGTTGGGGGGGATGGCCCGGGTGCGGGTCGCCGAGGTCCAGGGGGTGGCGGCGGCGGCCGTCCTCCTGGCCCGCTGCGGACGGGAGCTGGTCTACCTCTACGGTGGTGCCACCGGCGACCACCGCGAGGCCATGCCCAACCACCTCCTGCACTGGCGCGCGATGATGGAGGGGCGCGAGGAGGGCTGCACCGACTATGACCTCTGGGGAGTGCCTGAGGACGACCGACCCGACCACCCCTGGCACGGTCTGGCCCAGTTCAAGCTCGGCTTCGCCGGGCGGGGGGTCCGCTACCTCGGCGCGCGGCGCCGCCCGCTGGTCAAAGGAGGGGTGCAGGTCTTGAGCGCCCTGGACCGGATCCGTCTTGTCGGCCGCAACCGGAGAGCGCGGTGAGCGGCGAGCCGCCCGAGGAGGAGGGCTTCTACTTCCCGGTGTACGAGGAACTGGCCTCGGATCTCCTGGAAGGGCTGGACCGGACCGGCCTGGTGGTGGAGGACATCGGCCACGAGATAGAGCCGAGCACCGGGGACCGCACCTTCCGCTGCGCCGCCCACGTCGGGTCCTCGGAGGCGGCACCCCGCTACCAGGCCTCCCTGCACTTCCACTGGGACGCCCTGCTCACCTACCTCGGCACCTACGGGCCGGGCAGCGAGTGCGACCTGTACCACGAGCCGGGCGAGGCCTGCAGCCACCGAGCCCAGCGGCCCCATCCCGGGGTTGACCTGGTCGTGGAGTACGACCTGGGGGACGGCGGGTACCAGCTTTCCGACCTGGGGGAGGTCCAGGCCTGGATCTCCACCGTGGAGTCGCTGCTGTCCCGGGTGCTTCCCGACGACGACGGCCGCGTGGTGCACCTCAACCTGGCCTTCCGCGAGGGGGCCGTGTGGGTGGAGCGCTTCACCGCCGAGCAGAGCTGGTACCTGGACCTCACCGAGCCCCGGGACCTCTCGCCGATCTGCGAGATGGTGGCCGCCACCCTGAGGGCGACCCCAGCTTTGGCCGACCGCCTGCCTCTCTAGGCAGCCGGCCCCGCCTGGGTGTAGGCGCCAAAGGGGGGTCCACTTTCCCGGTCTGGTCCGGCGGGGTCGGCGGCTCGGAGCCGTCCTCCCCCACGCCGGAGCCGGTGGTTCCGCTTCAGCGGCGTGATCGGGTCCTCAGGGCGTGTGCCTGTCGGGGCCGCCTCCGCAGACCTCAGCTGGTGGGATGCGGTCGGCGAGGGGGGCCCGGCCCTCCTGGCGGAGCTGTGCGTTTTCCTGGTGCGCCCGAGCCTCACCCGCTCTCCGCCTCTCACCGCGGGAGCGCCACGGACCGCGTCGCTGAGCCGGTGGATCACCGGGAGGGTTCCGAAGAAGCTTCCCTTGGCACACGCCGGCCGCGCCCACCCCGCCGGCGAGGATGCCGCCAAGAAAGCCATGGAGGGGGGCCGCACAGGTCGGGAGCACGGGCGCGCCACATTCTGTCCGCCAGGCGTGGCGTGCTCCAGGCGTGCGGCACTGCCCCCCTAGCAATCCGGCCCCGACGGCCGCCCGTCCGTCCGACAATGGAATCGCGCCGGCCCCTCCGGCGCGACCGGGCGGGGCCACAGCCGCCACAGGAGGCCGCGATTGATCTCCAAGCCCGACTACATCCGCTTTGTCGACGAGCAGCTGGAGGCGATGATCCAGATGGTCCAGGAGCTGGGAGACGACCTGGCCAATCAGCGGCTCAAGGCGCCTGGATCCAACTCCCCCTTCGTGATCCTCACCCACTGCCTAGGTGTGATGGAGTACTGGGGAGGGCACGTGGTGGCGGGGCGGCCGTCCGGGAGGCAGCGCGCCAGCGAATTCGCCGCCGAGGGCGAGGTGGGGGAACTGGTGATGCGGGCCCGGGCCGCGCGCGACCAGCTGCACCGGGACGTCGAGGGCTCCGAGCCGGATTCCGCCCCTCGGAGCGCCGTGGAGTCCGATCCGGACTCACCCCAGATCACCAGGACCCAGGGGGGCGCGCTCCTGCACGTTTACGAGGAGCTGGCCCGCCACCGAGGGCAGATGGACATCACCCATGACCTGCTGCGGTCCGGGGGGCGCTGAAGACCCCGGCCAGCTCCGCTGATCTCCGCAGGGCCGCCCCCTTGGGGGCGGCGTCCTCTCGGCCAGCCATGACCCCGGGCCGCCAGACGGCAGTAGGATCCGCGGGGTGACGCGCTTCGCCATCGACCCAGGGACGCTGGTGGAGATAGCCAGCGGCTCCCGGCCGCTCAACCCGCACCACCAACTCGTTGCGCCCCACTCGGTACGCTCCAAGGCACTCAATCTGCTGCTGGACCGGGTGCGGAGTGGCCAGCTCACCGAGGACGACGCCCTGGGGCTCCTGGAGCGCCTCACCGAGATCAAGGTGCGACTCCTGGACGACCGGGTCTCGCGACGATCCGCGTGGGAGATCGCACAGGAGCGGGGCTGGGCCACGGTCGACTCCGCCGAGTACCTGGCGGTGGCGAGACTGCAGGCGGACGCGCTGATCGCCAGCGACCGAGGTCTCGCCGAGATGGCCGCCGGCGTGGTGGCGCTGGCGCCCCTGTCGGCGCTGTTCGCCGACTGAGTGGGCGGGGCCGGGAACACCGCCGCGAGCGGATCTCCCACCTCGGACCGGCGCCACCTCATCCGGCGGCCAGGGGCACCAGGCAGCGCCTGCCGGTGCCCTTCTGGGTGGCCGCAGCGCTATCCAGGGGGCCGGACCTGTGGGGCTGGCTTCCCCCGGGAGCCCGGGTGGTCAGTGAGCCGGCCCGGCTCTCCGGCCTCCTCTGTCGGGACCGGCGGTAGCTGGTCCGGGAGACAGAGGCGCCAGTCTGGCGGCAGGATCTGCCGCGCCAGCTCCAGGACCCCGGGCCCGCGCCTTCCCAGCGTCCACCGGGGCACCAAAAGGGCCGCACCCCGAAGCAGGTAGGGCCGCTGCAGAAGGGCCGGGTGGGGGAGGAGCAGCCGTGGATCCGAGCTCTCCTCCCCCTCAACCAAGATCACGTCCACGTCCAGCCGCCGGGGCCCCTTGTCGATCAGCCGGCGCCGCCCCCCCTCCGCCTCCTGCGCCGCGGCCAGCCATCCCCAGGGGTCGGGTCGGCCCTCGGCGAGGAGCAGCTGGTTGAGGTAGTCCGGCTGCGACGGGGCTCCGATGGGCACGGTGTTCCACCGCGGCGTGGTGGCCAGGACGTGCACTCCCGCCGCGGCCAGGTGGGCGGCGGCGTCGTCGAGGTTGTCCTCCCGCGGGCCGAGGTTTGAGCCCAGTGCCAGCACCGCCCGGCTCCCCATGCCTATGCCCCGGCTCCCGCCCCGCCCCTGCGCAGCCGGTCCACCACCCGCAGCACGTCGCGGATCTCGGCCACGTCGTGGACTCTGACGATCTCGGCGCCGGCGGCGGCGGCCCAGGCCACCGTGGCGGCCGTGCCCATCAGCCTCTCCTCCACGGGGCGGTCACCCAGGAGCCAGCCGACCAGCGACTTGCGGGAGGTCCCGACCAGGAGGGGGAAGCCCAGCAGCTCCAACAGCGGTAGGAGGCGAAGTGCGGAGAGGCTCTGGGCCGGGGTCTTGCCGAACCCGATGCCGGGGTCCAGCACCACTTGGGAAGGCGGGATCCCGGCCAGGGCGGCCAGCTCCACCGACTCCTGCAAGGAGGCCGAGAGGTCTCGAGGGAGGTCGGCGTAGCGGACGCCCTCCTGGTTGTGCATGCAGACCACCGCCGCCCCGGCGGCGGCGGCCACCCGGGCCATCCGCCGATCGCGGCGGAGCCCCCAGATGTCGTTGACGGCGGAGGCACCGGCCTCCAGGGCGGCCGCCGCCACCTCAGACTTCCAGGTGTCGACGAACACCGGGACGCCGAGCTCCCCGGCCAGCGCTGCCACCGCCGGCCGCACCCGCCTCAGCTCCTCCTCCGCGGGGACCGGCTGGTGGCCCGGGCGGCTGCTCTCCCCCCCCACGTCCAGGGCGTCCGCCCCCTCGGCCACCAGCTGCCGGCCCCGCGCCAGCGCCTCCTCCACCGAGTCGCCCACGCCGTCTCCGCTGAAGGAGTCCGGGGTGACGTTCACCACCCCAAGGATGTAGGTGTGGGCCCCGAAGCGCCACGACCGACTGCCGAGGCGCAGTGCCCGGGGGGGGCCCTCCATAGCCGCCGCCACCCGGAGGAGGCTGGCCCGCACGCCCCCGGCCCCCAGCGCTCGTGCCAGGGCCCGAAGCGCGGGCGGTCCGGCGGTCACGGTGAGCCCACCACCCTGCGCCTCGATCCGGCACCCGGGGGGAACCGAGGCCGGCGGCGGCTGGCCGGCAAGGCCAAGCCTGGCCCACGGCCCCTCGGGCCCAACGCCGCGCGCGAGGGGGACCACGGTCGTCGATTGAGACATGGCGCCAGTTTGACCGACCGGGGCCGGCCCGACGCCCCCCGCCCCGGGCCACCACCACCGGTACCTGGCCCACGGCACCTGGCCCGTCCTCCCTAGAATCGACGGAGCATGGCGGAGGAAGGGGAACGGCCCATGCTCAACCTGGCGATCATGGGCCACAGCCACGACGGGAAGACCACCCTGGCGGAG
>JAKBTP010000066.1 GCA_021844355.1 bacterium
CTGCTGCTCCTACGGGAGGTGGCCGACCGCCACCAGATGGCGGTGATCACCGAGGTCCTGTCGGCGGAGGACGTGGCCCTGGTCGCGGCCCATGCCGATGTCCTCCAGGTGGGGGCACGCAACATGCAGAACTACCGGCTGCTGCAGGCCCTGGGCGAGGTCGACCGCCCAGTGCTGCTGAAACGCGGGCTGGCGGCCACCGTGGATGAACTGCTCCAGGCCGCCGAGTATGTCCTCGCGGGGGGCAACCAGAGAGTCGCGCTCTGTGAGCGGGGGTTGCGGGGCTTCGAGCCGTCGGTCCGCTTCAGCCTCGACATAACCGCGGTGCCGGTTCTGAAGCGTCTCAGCAGCCTGCCGGTGGTGGTCGATCCCAGCCACGCCGCGGGACGGGCCCAGTACGTGCCCGCCCTGGCTCTTGCGGGGGTGGCCGCGGGCGCTGACGGCCTGCTGGTGGAGGTGCACCCCGACCCCTCCTCCGCGCTCTCGGACGGAGCCCAATCCCTGGACCCGGAGGCGTTCTCTGCCCTCGTGCAGCAGGTCTCGCGGGTCGCCGTCGCCGTGGGGCGCAGGGCCGCGTGATCCCCCTCGGCCGGGTGGCGATCCTGGGCACCGGGCAGATCGGCACCATGGTGGGGATGGCGCTGCGGGCGGCTCCAGATCACGCGGTGGCGGGGGTCGCGGTCTGGGACCGGGACCCGGCCGCGATGGAGGCCTGCCTGCGACGGGCGGGGTCCGACAGGCTCCTGAAAGGGCCGGAGGAGGCCCTCGATTCGGATCTGATCATCCTGGCCACACCGGTAGCTCAGATCGTGGGCCTCGTCCGAGAACTCGGCCCGAGGCTGGCTCCCGGGCAACTTCTGGTCGACACGGGGAGCTCCAAGCTGGAGGTGGTGCGGGCGATGCAGCGCTCGGTGCCTGAAAAAGCGGGCGCGGTCGGTGGCCATCCGCTGTGCGGGAGCAGCGAGCCGGGGCCCTGGTCGGCCGACCCCGCCCTTCTCAAGGGCGCCACCTTCGTGCTCTGCCCGGTCCGCGCCGATCCTCTCGCCCTGGGCACCGCCAGGCGGCTGGTGGAGACGCTGGGGAGTATCGCCCTGGAGCTGGACGCCGGCGAACATGACCGCCTCTTGGCCAGGTCAAGCCATCTTCCCCACCTGGTGGCTGCTGCCCTCGCCGAGATGAGTGGCGACGTTCCCACCCGGGCGCTCTTCTCGTCCGGATTGCGGGGCGCGGTGCGTCTGGCCCGGTCCGACCCGGCCATGGTGGCATCCTTCGTCCGTGCCAACTTGGAGGAGGTTCGAGCGGCCTCCCGGGAGTTGTCCTGGCAGCTGGACCGGCTGCTGATGGCGGCCGACGCCGGTGAGGAGCAGCTGGTGGCTGAGCTGGAGCGGGCCCGCCTTCGAGCCCGGCAGGTGGGTGTGAATTGAGCATCTCGGGGATCCGGGCCCTTCGGGGCGAGTGCAGCGTCTCCGGCGACAAGTCGATCTCCCACAGGGCCGTGCTGCTGGCGGCACTCTCGCCGGAGCCGAGCCGAATCCGGGGGCTGGCTACGGCGCTCGACTGCCGCGCCAGCGTGCGGGCCGCAGCGCAACTGGGTGCGGAGGTGGTGCAGCGGGACGGGGAACTTTTGATCCAGGGTGCGCCGGAGCTACCCGCAGGGGAGGTGCGCATTGACTGCGGCCGGTCGGGGACGACCATGCGCCTTATGGCCGGAGTCCTGGCGGCCCGCAAGGGAGCCTCCGTCCTCCTCGGCGACCCCCAGCTCATGGCCCGTCCGATGGAGCGGGTAGCGGCACCCCTGCGCGCCATGGGAGCTCTGGTGGAGACGGCTTCCGGGGGCCGGGCCCCCCTCCGGATCCTGGGGGGAGGGCTGGCTGGAGTCCACTACCGGCTGCCGGTGGCCAGCGCCCAGGTGAAGTCCGCGGTGCTACTCGCGGGTCTCGGGGCCTCGGGCCGCACGGTGGTCGAGGAGCCGGTGCCCACCCGTGACCACACCGAGAGGTTGCTCGTCGCCATGGGAGCCGACATCGAGGAGGGGTGGCAGGATGGGGTGCGCTCGATCGGCATCGGGCCGGCTGGGCTCAGTGGCCTCGACCTGGAGGTTCCCGGGGATGCCTCGTCGGCGGCGGTGCTGGCGGCAGCGGCCGCCCTGGTCCCCGGCTCGTGTGTCACCGTGAGGTCGGTCAGCGCCAACCCCACCCGGACGGCATTCCTCAGCCTACTGGCCGAGATGGGAGCTGCCGTGGAGGTCGGGGACTCCGGCAGAGGGGCCGAGGCTGCCGCCGATGTGACCATCCGTCACCGGCCCCTGCGCGCGGTGGAGGTCGGAGCCGAACGGGTGCCGCTGCTGGTGGACGAGCTGCCCCTCCTGGGTCTCCTGGCGACGCAGGCCGAGGGCACCACGGTCGTCGCGGGGGCTGGTGAGCTCCGCTTCAAGGAGGTCGACCGAATCTCCGGCCTCACGGAGGGCCTCCGCCGACTGGGGGCGGAGGTGCAGGAGTCCCGAGACGGCTTCGCCATCTCCGGCCCCACCAGGCTTCGCGGCGGGGCGGTTGACTCGAGGGGCGACCACCGGCTGGCCATGGTGTTCTCCCTGGCCGGCCTGCTGGCGGAGGGGGAGGTGACCGTCGCCGGCACAGAGTTCATCGGTGACTCCTTTCCGGAGTTTCCCGCGGTGATGAGGTCGCTGCAGTGAGCCGGGAGTTCGCCATCGTGGGCGACCCCGTCGAGAAGAGCCTTTCCCCTGACCTCTACACAGCGGCCTTCGCCGCCCACGGGCTCGAGGGATGGAGCTACCGGCGGGTCCAGATTCCCGCCGGGCAGCTGGAGGCGAGGTGGGAGGCGCTTGCCCGGCGATTCGCCGGGATCAACGTGACGGCTCCCCACAAGCTGGCGGCCCGCCGGCTGGCCACCGAGGTGACACCGAGGGCCGCGCGCTGCGGCTCGGTCAACACGGTTACCTTTCGAGGGTCCGCAGCCCTGGGCGACAGCACCGACGGGGCCGGCTTCATGGCCGCGCTCAGTGAGGTGCGGGGGTCGCGACCCGGCCGAGCTGTGATCCTGGGCGCTGGTGGAGCTGCCCGGGCGGTGGCGGCGTCGCTACTGGCCTCGGGCTGGAGAGTGCGCCTCGCCGCCCGGGATCGTGGCAAGGCGGACATGGTCTGCGCTGAGCTGGGGGCGGGGGTGTCCTCGCTAGGCCTCGATGAGGGGGAGCTGGCCCCGGCGCTTCGGGAGGCGGACCTCCTGGTGAACGCCACCCCGATTGGCGCAGATGGGGTCTCCTCGCCGCTGCCCCAGTTGGAGCTCAGCTCTCGGACCGCGGTGGTCGACCTTCTCTACCTGCCTCCGGAGACGGCACTCTTGCGCTCGGCGCGGTCCTGGGGCTGCCGCACCGCCTCCGGGTTGGGGATGCTGGTGGAGCAGGCGGCCCTGGCCTTCGAGTCGTGGTCAGGGCTTCCGGCCCCGCGGGAGCAGATGCTGGCAGCGGCGATGGCGGTGGCAGGGAGGGCTGCCGGTTGAGCCTCAGACTCCTGACCGCTGGCGATTCCCATGGCCCTGAGCTGGTGGCGGTGCTGGACGGGATGCCTGCCGGGGTTCCTCTGACGGCGGCCGACATCGACAAGGACCTGCGTCGGCGCCAGGGTGGCCATGGGCGCGGAGCGAGGTCGACCCGGGTGGAGCGAGACAGGGCAGAGCTCGTCTCCGGGGTGGTGGCGGGGCTCACCACGGGGGCACCGCTGGGCCTGCGGATACCCAATCTCGACTTCCTCAATCAGCCGGCCACCCGCCCGCCCATCACGGCTCCGCGGCCAGGACATGCGGACCTCGCCGGGTCGGTGAAGTTCGGACTCTCCGACCTGCGGGTGGTTCGGGAGAGGGCCAGTGCACGGGAGACAGCTGCCAGGGTGGCTGCCGGGGCCGCCGCCAGAGCCCTGCTCCGAGCCGTAGGGGTCACGGTGGGCAGCTTCGTCACCGGGGTGGGGGCGGTCCAGGCGCTGCCGGACCTGGCCCATCTCGCCTCCGATCGGCTGGCCGAGTTCTCTGCCCGTGCCGAGGAGGATCCGGTCCGCTGTTGGGATGAGGCGGCCTCGGCGCGGATGGTGGAAGCCGTGGATCGAGCCCGAGTGGAGAGGCAGACGCTGGGCGGATCCTTCGTGGTCCATGCAGTCGGCCTCCCCGTAGGAATCGGCTCTCACACCCAGGCCGATCTCCGGCTGGACAGCCGGTTGGGCGCCGCCCTCCTCTCCATTCCCGCCGTCAAGGGGGTGGAGTTGGGGCCGGCCTTCGAGGTCTGCCAGCGCGACGGAGCGGCGGTCCAGGACGCCATCGTGGTGGAGGGCTCGGGGCTGAGCCGACCCACCAACTTCGCGGGAGGGCTGGAGGGAGGGATGACCAATGGGATGCCCGTGGTGGCGCGGTGCGCCATGAAGCCCCTCTCGTCCGTGAGGACACCACTGGAGTCCGTCGATCTGGAGTCCGGCGCTGCCGCCGCTCCGCCGTACGTGCGATCCGACATCTGCGCCGTCCCCGCGGCCGCGGTGGTGGGGGAGGCGGTCGTGGCCCTGGTCCTGGCGTCAGCGGTCCTGGAACGCTTCGGGGGGGACCGCCTGGACCTGATCCACGCCTCCATGTCGAAGCTGGAATGAGGGTCGATCGGCTTCTCCTTCCGCAGCTTCCGCCCGGCCGGCCGAATCTTGTCCTGGCCGGCTTCATGGGGGTGGGCAAGACGACGGTCGGCCGCCGCGCGGCGGACCTCCTAGGTATGCCGTTCTTCGACCTGGACGAAGAGGTCGAGCGCTCCTGGGGCGGCCCCATCCCCGACCTCTTCCGGGCCGAAGGGGAGCAGGGATTCCGCCGTCGCGAGGCAGAGATGCTGGAGGCGGCGGCGCGTATCTCAGGCGCCGTAGTGGCGGTGGGGGGCGGTGCCGTGCTCCACCATGAGCTGTTCGCCCGCCTCGCCGGGAGTTCCGTGGTGGTACCCCTCGAGTGCTCCGCGACGGAGCTCGCCCTCCGACTGGGGAGTGGTGGTACCGACCGGCCCCTGCTCCGGGGCGGCGAGGACGAATGGGTCGCGCTGCGAAGCGCCCGTGAGCCGCTCTACCAGGCTCTGGGAGCCGGGATCGACACCACCGCCCGGACGCCCTCTGAGGTGGCACAGGAGGCGGTGGAACGGTATCAATCCGCGGTCGAACCTTCCTCAGCCCTACTGCACGGGGGTGGGTCCGCGGTCTTGGTGAAGCCGGGTGCGGTGCACGAGCTGGGCTCGGCGCTCTTCCGGGTGCTCCCGCGGGTTGAGCGTGCCGTCGTCATCTCCGAGAGGGGACTAGGTAGGCAGCGCCGGTCGGTGGTCGAGGCGCTCCGTCTTCAGGGACTCACTGTCCGGGCCACCTCCACCGTCGGTGGGGAGGGGGGCAAGACGGTGCGGGGCCTGGCTGCGCTCTGGCGCCGGCTGGCGGGCTTCGGGACGGACCGCGGGGACGTCGTGGTGGCGGTCGGCGGGGGCGCACTTCTTGACCTGGTCGGCTTCGCGGCGGCGACGTACGCCCGGGGCATCCCTCTCGTCAATGTTCCCACCACGGTCCTGGCGATGGCCGACGCGGCCGTTGGGGGAAAGGTGGCCGTGGACTTCGCCGGACGGAAGAACGCCGTCGGTTGCTTCTTCCCGGCAAGCCTTGTCATCTGTGACCCCGAACTGCTCGGGGAGAGGAGCCCCGCGGTCTGGGTTCACGGTCTCTCAGAGATAGCCAAGTGCGCCGTGCTCGGCTCTCCGCTCGGCCTCGCCCTGCTCAATCGGCCTGATGGACCCGGGAGCTGCGCCCGGCTCGCCTTCCTCATCGAGCAGGCGGTTCGCATCAAGCTCGCGTACGTGGCCGCTGATCCTGAGGATCACGGTCCGCGCTTGGCGCTCAACCTCGGCCATACCTACGCCCACGCTCTGGAGTCCGCCAGCGATTACCATCTGGCACACGGGCCGGCCGTCGCGGTCGGTCTGGTCTCCGCCGCCCGGCTGGGGGCGAAGCTGGGTCTCACCGACCCCGAGTTGGCCCCGGCCCTGGTGACCGTCCTCGGGAGAGTGGGGCTGCCCGTCGCGCCACCTCCCGACCTCTACCGCGCCCGAATTGCGGATGCCTGGCGCGCCGACAAGAAGCGGCGTGCTGGAAGGGACCGGGTGGTGGTGCCGGCCGATGTGGGGTCCGGCGCCCACCTCGTGCAAGGCCTCGCGCCCGAGGTTGCCATCAGCGCCCTGTGGGTTGGTGATGGCGAGTTGGGACTGCTACCCTGAGGCTTGGGTCGGAGACTGGAGGTGTGAGATGGCCCTGAAGTCAGGATCCCGCGTGCCGGAGTTTCGCCTCACGGCGGGCACCGGCGAGGTGGTGGACTCTCGTGAACTCAGGGGGCGTCCCTGGGTCATCTACTTCTACCCCAAGGACCACACCAGCGGGTGCACCATCGAGACGAGAGCGTTCGGAAGACTGCTGGAGGACTTCCGAGCCGTCGGCGCGGCGGTGTACGGGTGCTCGGTAGGGGACATTGATGCCAAACGGGACTTCGCCGCCAGCTGCGGGGCCCCCGACCTGCCGTTGCTGGCGGACCCGGATCATCGAGTGGCGGAGATGTTCGGGACCTGGGGGCCGCGTACCGGCGGGGAGGGCGTTCACCGGAACACCTTCCTGGTCGACTCGGAGGGCGTGGTAGCCCGCGCCTGGACCGGAGTCCAACCGGAGGGACACGCTGAAGACGTGCTCCAGGCAGTCCGGGAGCTGGTCGCCTCCGGCTGACAGGACCTTACGCAAACTCCCCGGCCAGCCTCAGCCTTCTCCGAGGCGACTCTAAGGAGAGGGGGAAATAGTAGTGGTGAAGCCCGAGCCGGTGGACCGGTCGGGCGGTACCCAGAGGAGTTGGCCATGAGCGGAGACGACGAGATCCTTCCTTCGAGCGAGGGGCCGTCCAACCCCTCGGAGCCGGTGCTCGGGTGGGCGCCCGCCCCGGTCGTGGGCGCGCCCGACCAGGGCTGGGTGCCGCCCTCTGCAGGCGGCCCCGGCGGAAACTGGGGCTCCCCTCCGCCCCAGCAGGGTCCGTGGGCGCCGGGTCCGATGGGACCCTCGAGGGGGCGTTCCATCGGCCGGATCGCGGCCGCCAGCGTGGCAGCCGTGGCCCTGCTCGCTGCCGTAGGCCTCGGGGGCTACGAGCTCGGAAGTGGGCTGACGCCCAAGCCCCCCAGCACCGCCTCCCAGGCCATCCCCAGCCCGTACGCCGGGGGTGGCATCGGTACGAGCTCCAGCGAAATCAACGCCGCCAAGTTGGCGACCAAAGTGGATCCAGCGGTGGTCGATCTGACCTGGTCCTTCCAGGGCCAGACGTCCAGCGGGACGGGGATAATCCTGACCTCCAACGGTGAGGTGCTGACCAACAACCACGTGGTGGCGGGCTCCTTCCAGCTGACCGCCCAGGTGGCGGGGTCGGGCCCCACCTACCAGGCGAAGGTCGTCGGGACCGATGCCAGCGAGGACGTAGCCCTGGTTCAGATCGAGGGCGGAGGCACCTTCCACACTGCGGTACTGGGCAACTCCAACACGGTCCAGGTGGGGGAGCCGGTCGTGGCCATCGGCAATGCCTTGGCACTTCCCGGGCCGCCAACCGTCACCCAGGGCGCGGTCACAGCCCTCAATCGTTCGATCACCGCCACCGACCAGGCGAGTGGTCTCTCCGAGAACCTCAGTGGCATGATTCAGATCGACGCCCCTCTTGAGCCGGGCAACTCCGGTGGCCCCCTGGTGAACGCTGCCGGCCAAGTCATCGCGATGAACACGGCGGCCGACACGGGAGGTGGTCAGGCGGCGTCGACGGTTGGGTTCGCCATCCCCATCAATCGGGCTCTCGCCATCGCCAGCCAGATCCAGAAGGGCGAGGCGAGCTCGACAATTCAGATCGGGGCACCTGCCTACCTTGGGATCGAGGCTGAGAACGTGAGCGCCGCCGGCCAGGGCGGGTTCGGGGGCTTCGGGTACACCCCGCCGGTGAGCTCCGGGGCGGTGGTGGTCGCGGTTGTGCCGGGAACCCCGGCGGCCGGGGCCGGGCTGGCCGCGGGTGACGTGATCACCTCCTTCAACGGCAAGCCGATCACCTCGGTGGC
Source organism: bacterium (assembly GCA_021844355.1). Lineage (GTDB taxonomy): Bacteria > Chloroflexota > Dormibacteria > Aeolococcales > Bog-877 > JAJYXT01. Next base: position 8,132 of record JAKBTP010000066.1, read on the forward strand.
CGAACTGACGACCGCGATCCATGCGGACAAGCCGGGGCAGACGGCCGTCTTCGGGTGGGTTGACGCCGTGGGGAACGCCCACACCGCCAGCATCACCCTGGCATCCGGACCCGCGGAGTGAGACCCTGGGGGGCCGCCTCAGCAGGCGGCCTCCCAGCCCCCACCATTTGGGCTAGGACACCCAGGATCTTGCGGTCGGCGGCCGGGGCAAGGGCGATGGGTGGAGCGGTGGTCTGGATTGTCAGCCCCGCCCCTCCGCTGCCGGACATGGCTGGGGATCGCCAGCTGGCTGGAGCAGGCCGGGGAGATCGCGACGGCGGTGATGGCCGAGGGGAAACAGATTCGCGACGCAAATCTCAGTACCAACCCCTGACCGCAGCTCGGTGACGTTCCCCCGATCGAGGTGATCTTGGTGAACCGTCCCATCAGTAGCCGGCGGAGGCCGGTGAGACGCCCCTCATCACTCTGGCCCCGGCGCTCGACAAGGCCGTCGCGGCAGCCGTCGGGGTCCGCCCTCTCTGGCCATCCATGGGTCCGACCGGCACGGGTCCGGGCTATCCCCCTCGGCAGGGGGATCCGGAGGGTCGATCTCGGTGGAGGCATCGGCTCTATGGCTCGGCCTCGGGAGCGGACAGCACGCTGTCAGGCTCTCCCGGGCTGGGGAAGGCGGCCTCCTTTCGCCGGGGTC